>CAZHLE010000022.1:0-2373 GCA_964533065.1 uncultured Woeseiaceae bacterium
GATGAGGCTGCAAAACATCTTCGTTTACACACACGACTCGATCGGGCTCGGCGAGGACGGACCCACCCATCAACCGGTAGAACATACGGCGTCCTTGCGCCTGATGCCAAACATGCGCGTCTGGCGGCCCTGCGACACGGTGGAGACGGCGGTTGCCTGGCGTGACGCCATAGAACGTCGCAATGGTCCGACCAGCCTCGTGCTGACCCGGCAGGGCTTGCCGCACCAAAAGCGTGGCGCCGCGCAGATCGCCGCGATCACTCGCGGCGGCTACATTCTCAAGGATGCAGCGGACCCGCCGGATCTCATACTGATTGCAACCGGGTCGGAAGTTGCCCTGGCCATGGAAGCGGCGTCGATGCTGGCAAGCGATGGCGTCGCCGTACGTGTCGTTTCGATGCCGTGTACTGACCTGTTTGATGCGCAGGATGACACTTATCGTGAGCAGGTCTTGCCCGCGGCGGTTGGCGCGCGCGTGGCAATAGAAGCGGGTGTGACGGCAGGCTGGTGGCGCTATGTGGGTCCGGCCGGTCGCGTCATTGGCATGGATTGTTTTGGCGAGTCCGGTCCTGCCGGCGAGCTGTTCAAGCACTTCGGCTTTACGACTGACAACGTTGTGAATGTCGCGCGTGCACTTATCTAGACAAATTATCTGAATCAGGAGAGAGGAATGACCATTAAGGTTGGGATTAACGGCTACGGCCGCATCGGCCGAAACATGCTGCGCGCGTTGTACGAAAGCGGCAAGAATTCGGAGATCGAGATAGTTGCCGTGAATGACCTTGGTGATGCCAACACCAACGCTCACCTGACGCGGCGCGACACGGCGCACGGCCGTTTTCCGGGCACGGTGGAGGTTGATGGCGATTACATGGTGGTCAATGGCGATCGCATTCGCGTGCTCGCGGAGCGCGATCCGGCAAAGCTGCCCTGGAAGGCGCTTGGCGTCGAGATGGTGTTTGAATCGACCGGGTTATTCACGACACGGGCTACTGCTGGCAAGCACCTCGAAGCCGGCGCGAAGAAGGTCATCATTTCGGCCCCAGGCGGTGAAGGCGTCGATGCGACGATCGTCTACGGTGTCAACCACAACGTACTGAAGTCTACGGATACGATTATTTCCAACGCGTCCTGCACCACCAACTGCCTCGCGCCGCTGGTAAAACCTCTGCATGACGAGATCGGCGTCGAACACGGCATCATGACGACGATTCATGCCTATACCAACGACCAGGTGCTGACCGACGTATTCCACAAGGATCTGCGGCGTGCTCGCTCCGCAACCATGTCGCAGATTCCGACCAAGACCGGTGCTGCCGCGGCCGTGGGCCTCGTGTTGCCCGAGTTGAACGGCAAGCTGGACGGATTTTCGATGCGTATCCCGACAATCAATGTGTCCGCCGTGGACCTGACCTTCGTCGCATCACGCAAGACCAGTATTGCCGAGATCAACGAGGTGATGAAGAAAGCGAGCAATGGTTCGCTCAGGGGCATCCTCGCCTACAACGACGAGCCACTGGTTTCCATCGATTTCAATCATGACCCGGCCTCGTCGATCTATGACGCCACGCTGACCAAGGTGATGCAGGGCACGCTGGTCAAGGTCTGTGCCTGGTATGACAACGAATGGGGATTCTCGTGCCGGATGCTCGATACGGCGATCGCGTTCTATAACGCATGAGCCCGGAGGTTTCCGCCATGGCTGTCATCAACATGCTCGACCTGGACCTGGCGGGCCAGCGTGTACTGATCCGCGAGGACCTGAACGTACCGATTGCCGACGGTGCGGTCAGCAGTGACGCGCGAATTCGCGCGGCTTTGCCGACCATCCAGGCCGCCCTCGAGGCCGGCGCCGCGGTCATGCTGATGTCGCACCTCGGCCGGCCGAGCGAAGGCCAGCCCGAGGCAAAGTACTCGCTGCGGCCGGTCGCACAGCGGCTTAGCGAATTGCTCGGGCGCGATGTACCGCTCATCGCCGACTGGATTGAAGGCGTCGCTGTTCAACCCGGTGAGGTCGTGCTGCTGGAGAACGTCCGGTTCCTGGCGGGTGAAAAAGCCAATGATCCGGGGCTCTCAAAAAAGATGGCGGCGCTCTGCGATGTGTTCGTCATGGATGCCTTCGGTACGGCGCATCGCGCGCAGTCGAGCACCTACGGTGTTGCCGAGTACGCGCCGGTTGCCTGCGCAGGGCCGTTGCTGAGCGCGGAACTCGCAGCACTCGACAAGGCGCTGGGTAATCCGGCGCGACCGATGGTGGCCATCGTCGGCGGCTCCAAGGTCTCGACGAAGCTCTCGGTGCTCGATGCGTTGGCCAACATCGTTGACACGTTGATTGTCGGTGGCGGCATAGCAAATACCTTTATCGCCGCGGCG
>CAZHLE010000022.1:2383-23534 GCA_964533065.1 uncultured Woeseiaceae bacterium
GTCTTTGCACGAAGCCGACATGCTCGAGATGGCCCGAAAGCTGGCCGCCAACGAAACCGACCGTGCACAAATACCGGTGCCGACCGATGTGGTGGTAGCGGCCGAGTTCTCGGCCACGGCCACGGCCACAGTCAAAGCAGTTGACGATGTCAAAGACGAAGACCTGATCCTCGACATTGGTCCCGCGACGGCGAAAAAGTTTGCCGACATCGTGGCTGGCGCCGGCACCATTATCTGGAACGGTCCGGTCGGCGTATTTGAATTCGACGCATTCGGCAACGGGACACGCGTGCTGGCGGAGGCAATTTCGGCGAGCCCGGCGTTTTCCATCGCCGGCGGTGGCGACACGTTGGCAGCCATCGACAAGTACGGCGTTGCGGACGGGATTTCCTACATATCCACCGGCGGCGGAGCGTTTCTTGAGTTTGTCGAAGGCAAGACCCTGCCTGCGGTCGAAATCCTTACACGGCGGGCCACGGGCCGGTAATCGCCAGCGTCATCCCGGGATACTGGATATTCACGAACAGGATGTCGCCTGCCGGCGAAAAGCACGCGCCCGCCAGTTCCGAGTTCGAATACGCGTTGTCAGCCACCGCATACTGCGTGCCGTCCGGACCGATGCCGACAATACCGCAGGGCGCGTCGGTATCTTCGCAGACCAGCAGGTCGCCCCACGGTGCGAACGTGATGTTATCCGCATTGTGTAGCAGCGAATTCTCGGTGGCCTCAGCGAGCAATGTGAGTTCACCCGGCCGGTCGTTTTCCTGTGCGGTGCCCTCGTGCGCACTGGGCGTATAGCTAAAAACCTGGCCGAGCCGCGCTCGCCCACCGGTAGTGCAGGTGAAGGCGAGGGAGTTGCCTGCTGCCCACAGACCCTCGCCACGCGCGAATGTCGCGGCTCCACGGTTGGCCCCATCTTCACGCAAGTCATCCGTATCACGATCGACCTGGTCGAGGTCCAGCCAACGTGTTGGCAGGGACTCGCCGACTTGCAGGTCCGCTGATCGCGACCAGTTGTCAGTGGTAAAGGAAGGCTCGCCGACAATCGCCAGCGCCTGCAGTCGGCCGCCGGCAAGCAGCTGCCCGCGCTGGTTCGGTATGTATCGGTAGAACAGGCCGTTATTCCGGTCTTCGGTCAGGTAGACGATGCCACTCGCCGCATGCACCGCGGCCGCCTCATGCATGAATTTTCCCATCGCCTTGATTGGCCGCGGCTCGACAAGCCCGGCGGCTTGTGCAGGTACTTCAAAAACATAGCCGTGCGGCTGCTCGCGGTGCCGGCCAAGGAAACTGCCAGGGTTTGAGAAACTTTCTTCGCAGCTGAGCCAGCTGCCCCAGGGCGTTGGCCCGCCCGCGCAGTTGACCTCGGTGCCCGCCAGGCTCAAAAACTGGCGTTCAGTCTTGCCGCTGGCGGGGTTGTAGATTGTGGTAGTCGTGCCGCCAGCCGAAGGCGTCTTGCGCTTGCCGGCATCGTACAATTTCGGCCAGACAAATTCGGGTACCGACGCGACATCGGGCCCGTAAGCACTGACCTCGAGTTCGTCAATCGCCAGCTCGTGATTGCAGACCAGGATAACCCGGCCGTCTTCGGCGGCGAATGCGGCCATACCGTCATGTGCATTCGGTACCCGCAGCCCGTCATCCATCCGCTGGCCCGCCGTCGAAACGACCCGGTAACTAAATCCGGCCGGCAGATCGAGGATCCGACGAGGGTCCGGGTAGAGCGCACCGAATCGAGATTCCGACGCACGAATTGCGGCGGGTAACGAGGGCACGAGCGCGGCGGCGGCGAGGCTTTGCAAAAATCGGCGGCGTTGCAAAATTCGGTGCACCAGGCCCAGGGAGGTGACCGTCAGAATACTGCCTTTCTGTGACAATCCCAAGTCATATCAATGTTTTTACCATCGGTGATCTCTGCCGTCTTGTGCAATAATCGCCGCCATGCAAAGACGAACAAAGATAGTCGCAACGCTGGGGCCTTCGACCGACAACCCGGATGTACTACGCAAAATGATCAAGGCCGGCCTTGACGTTGCGCGGATCAATTTTTCGCACGGCGAGGCGGAGCAGCATCGGCGGCGTGCCGCACTGCTGCGCGAAGCAGCGCTCGAATGCGGCCGCGATGTTGGCGTTATGGGGGACCTGCAGGGCCCAAAAATCCGCATCCGGCGCTTCAAGGATCACAGTGCCGTACTCAATGATGGTGCCGATTTTTTCCTGGATTCCGCCCTCGGTGGCGACGATGGCACGGCGGAGGGCGTCAGTGTCGCGCTCGATACCCTGCACGAGGACGTCGTTGCCGGTGATGTGCTGCTGCTGAACGACGGCCTGATCGAGCTCAACGTCGAGCGCATCGAGAATACCCGCATCCATACCAAAGTGACCATGGGCGGCATCCTGTCGGACCACAAGGGCATTAACAAGAAAGGCGGCGGCTTGTCGGCTGCCGCGCTGACGAATATCGATCGCGACAACATCAAACTCGCGGCGGATCTGGAAATGGATTTTCTGGCCGTATCGTTCGTTCGCAGCGGCGATGACATCATTGAAGCGCGACGGCTTTTCCAGGCGGCTGGCGGCAAGGGCCTGATCGTTGCCAAGGTCGAGCGCACCGAGGCGGTTGAGAATATCGATTCGATCGTCGCGGCTGCGGACATTGTGATGGTGGCTCGTGGCGATCTCGGCGTGGAAATGGGTTACGCCGAGCTTACCGGCATCCAGAAGAGTCTGATCCGCAAGACGCGCAAGGGCAGCAAAATCGTGATTACCGCGACCCAGATGATGGAGTCGATGATCCAAAGCCCGATCCCGACGCGTGCCGAAGTCTCTGACGTTGCCAACGCGGTTATGGATGGCACCGATGCGGTGATGTTGTCGGGCGAAACGGCGGTCGGCAAATTCCCGGTTCAGGCTGTGCGTGCCATGAGCGAAGTCTGCACCGGTGCCGAAAAATTTCCGTTGCCGGAGGGCACAACGCGCCACCGCATGGGGGACCTTTTCGAATATGTCGATGAAGCGATTGCGATGGCGGTGATGTATACCGCCAATCACCTGAACGTGAAGGCGATCATCGCCTTGACCGAGTCAGGCTCGACGACACGCTGGATGTCGCGCATTCGATCCGACATTCCGATTTACGCGTTCACGCCCTATGCGGCGACGAGTCGCAGGGTTGCATTGTATCGCGGCGTCTATCCGGTAGCGTTCGAACTCGAGGAAACGACAAAAAAAGAGCTGTACGCGAGTATTTTTGAGACGCTGTTGGACCACAAACTGGTCGAGGTCGATGACCTGGTTATTCTCACCAAGGGCGACCTTGAAGGTGTATCCGGCAGCACCAACGCCATGAAGATCCTCAAGGTCACGGCGACGGATTAGTACCTCATGCGACGCTGGCTTATTCGCCTGTTGTCCGGGCTTGTCACGGCTGCTGCCGTGGCTGCAATTCTGGCCTGGTTGACGTTGCGGGCGAGCCTGCCGCAGATTGACGGGGAAATGGATGCGGCCGGGTTGTCGGCAGCGGTCAGCATCACGCGGGATGCGGCAGGCATTCCGACGATTCGTGCCGGTAATCGCCTCGACCTGGCCTTTGGCACCGGCTTTGTGCACGGCCAGGACCGGTTCTTTCAAATGGACCTGATACGGCGCGATGCAGCGGGCGAGTTGTCGGAAATCATCGGTGTTGCAACCATTGATGCGGATCGCCGCAACCGAATGCACCGGTTTCGCAGCCGCACAGCGGTGGCGCTGCAAGCCTTGAGCAGCGACGAGCGGGCACTGCTTGAACGCTATGCCACTGGTGTAAACGCCGGGGTGGCCAGCCTCAAAGCCAAACCGTTCGAGTACTACGTGCTGGGAGTTGATCCGGAACCCTGGCTAGCGGCAGATTCCTTGCTGGTCGCTTACGCCATGTTCTTCGACCTGAATGACGAACTCGCCTGGCGTGATGTGCAGCGCGGCATGGCAGCGAAGATACTGCCGGCCGAAGTGTTTGCCTGGATGTACCCGTCGGGAACGTCCTGGGATGCGCCATTGATGGGCGATGCGCGTGCACCGCTGCCCATACCGCCGGCAGACGTCTACTCGCTGCGCTCGGTCTCGCTCAGGGCAACATCCGCCGGCGAAACGGGATCGCCGCCGCTTCCCGGCAGTAATAATTGGGCCGTGAGCGGCAGATTGACGGCGTCGGGCCTGCCGATCGTAAGCAACGACATGCACCTCGGCCTGGATGTGCCGAATATCTACTATCGGGCCAGGCTGGTGTTGACCGGCACGCCGGCGGTCGACGTCAGTGGTGTCACGTTGCCAGGGCAACCGCTGGTGATCGCCGGCAGCAGTGGCAAGATAGCCTGGGGCTTCACCAACAGCTACGGCGACTGGTCCGATGCGATCGTCCTGCGACCGGGTGAAACGCCCGGCACGTACCAAACGCCGGAAGGAGACCAGGCGTTCCAGACTTTTTCAGAGATCATTAAGGTAAAAGACGCCGCCGCCGTGTCGCTAACGGTGCGCGAAACGATCTGGGGTCCGGTCGCCGATGGACTCGAGTACCCGGATGGTGAAATCGCCGTCAGCTGGATCGCGCATCAGGCGGCAGACACAAATCTCCGCCTGATCGAGCTGGAAACGGCGGCGACGGTAGTAGAGGCGCTGGATATTGCGAATCATGTCACGATTCCGCCGCAGAACTTTGTCGTCGGCGATATCGATGGCAACATCGGCTGGACCATCGCTGGCGCAATACCGGTACGTGTCGGCTATGACCCGATGCTGCCCGCCGACTGGAGTCGAACACAAGGCTGGCAAGGCCGGTTGCCGACAGAAGACTACCCGCGAATCGTCAATCCCGAGAGTGGCCGCATCTGGACAGCCAATGCCCGCGTCGTGGATGGCGAAGCCTTGCGACTTGTAGGCGATGGCGGCTATGACCTCGGTGCGCGCGCCAGACAGATTCGCGATGCGCTGTTTGCCAAAGATCAGTTTGAACCGCAGGACATGCTGGCCATCCAGTTTGATGATCGGGCCCTGTTTCTTGGCCGGTGGCAGGCGCTTTTGTTAGACGTGCTGGGCGGTGTCGAGGAGTTTGCGGAATATCGGCAACTTGTCGAAGACTGGATTCCGCGCGCGGTTCCCGATTCGGTCGGCTATCGCCTGGTGCGAAGTTTTCGCCTCGAAGTCCGGCAGCGCGTGTTCGACGCGCTGATGACGCCGGTGCGGGAGGCTTATGGCGATGATGTGCGCCTGCGCATCAGCAATCAATTCGAAGCACCCATGTGGGCACTGCTGACCGAGCAACCGGAGCACATGCTGCCGGCCGGTTTCGACAGCTGGCAGGATTTCCTGCTGGCGGCGGTTCGGGCCAATATCAAATACTACGAAGAAAACTTCGACGGACCGCTTAGCCGGCGTACCTGGGGCGAATTCAATACCGCGATTATTCGGCATCCGCTAAGCCGCGCGGTGCCGGCTTTGTCAGGCTGGCTCGATATGCCTGCAACGCCAATGAATGGCGATGAGAATCTGCCGAAGGCTCAAGGCCCGACTTTTGGTGCCTCTGAGCGATTCAGTGTGTCTCCGGGCGATGCGGCGAACAGCCTGATGCATATGCCCGGCGGCCAGAGCGGACACCCGCTGTCGGCTTTTTACCGCGACGGCCACAGTGCCTGGCTCGAGGCCCGCTCAACGCCTTTTTTACCCGGCGTCGGAGAATACGAGCTCATTTTGCGGCCAGTGACGCGGTAACATAGCGGCATGAGCAATGCCCGATTTCAAAGTACCAGCCGTTATATCGCGACCGATGACCTGACGATTGCCGTCAATGCCGCCGTGACGCTGGCGCGTCCAATACTGATCAAGGGCGAGCCGGGTACAGGCAAAACTCAGCTGGCGCAGGAGATCGCCCATTCGCTGCAAAAGCCGCTGCACGAATGGCACATCAAGTCGACGACCAAGGCGCACCAGGGCCTGTACGAATACGATGCGGTTGCCAGGTTGCGCGACTCGCAGCTCGGTGACGATCGCGTACACGACATTTCCAACTACATCATCCGTGGCAAGGTTTGGGACGCGTTCGAATCGGCCGAGCAATCGGTGCTGCTGATCGATGAGATTGACAAAGCCGACATCGAATTTCCCAACGACCTGTTGCGGGAACTCGATCGCATGGAGTTTTTCGTCTATGAAACGAAACAGCTGGTCAAGGCTGTGCATCGGCCCATAATTGTCATCACCAGCAACAATGAAAAAGAGTTGCCGGATGCTTTCCTGCGTCGCTGTTTCTTTCATTACATCAAGTTCCCGGACCAGCAGACGATGCAAAGCATCGTCGACGTACATTTTCCTAATCTCAAGAAAACGCTGCTCGCCGAAGCGCTCAATACGTTTTACCGGGTGCGCGAAGTGTCGGGACTAAGGAAGAAACCGTCGACTTCCGAGTTACTCGACTGGATCAAATTGCTGTTAGCCGAAGATATTCCGCCCGAGGCGCTGCGTAGCGATGATGCACGCAAGGCGATTCCGCCACTGTACGGCGCGTTGCTGAAGAATGAACAGGACGTGCATCTGTTTGAACAGCTGGTATTTCTCGATCGTCGCGGCGGCAACACACCAGGTCGGTAAGGACGCCGTGCTGATCCCGTTTTTCTACCATCTCCGAACTGGCGGCATGAAAATCTCGATCACCGAGATGTTGACCCTGCTCGAGGCAATGCGCGAAGGGCTCGCGCAAAACAGCGTTGATGATTTTTATTACCTGTCGCGGGCGTGCCTGGTTAAAGATGAGGCACAGCTGGATCGCTTCGACCGAATATTTTCTGCCTATTTCCGCGGCGTGGACGATTCCCTGCGTGACCTGGCGCAGGAAATCCCTGAGGAGTGGCTGCGGCGCCAGGCCGAACTGATGCTGAGCGACGAGGAAAAGGCCCAGGTTGAAGCGATGGGCGGCTTCGACGAGCTGATGAAGGCATTGCAGGCAAGACTGGAAGAACAGGACGAGCGGCACGAGGGTGGCAGCCGCTGGATTGGAACCGCGGGAACTTCGCCATTTGGCGCCTATGGTTACAACCCTGAAGGCGTTCGCATTGGCCAGGCTGGCTCGAGAAATCGCAGTGCTGTCAAGGTCTGGGATCGTCGTGAGTACCGCAATCTTGACGATTCGGTGGAACTCGGTACGCGCAATATCAAGGTCGCGCTGCGGCGCCTGCGAAAGTTCGCCCGCGAAGGCGCAGCCGACCAGCTCGATCTGGCGGATACCATCGACAAAACAGCCCGCAATGCCGGCATGCTCGACATACGCATGGTGCCTGAGCGACACAACGCGGTAAAAATCCTGTTGTGCCTGGATGTCGGTGGTTCCATGGACGATCATGTGCGCGTCTGCGAGGAACTTTTTTCGGCGGCGCGCAGCGAGTTCAAACACCTCGAGTATTTCTACTTTCATAATTTCATTTACGAATTCTTCTGGAAGGACAACCGGCGGCGATATTCGGAGCGATATGCGACGCTCGATATCACGCACAAGTACGCGTCGGACTACAAACTGATATTTGTCGGCGATGCGACCATGAGCCCCTACGAGGTCGTGTATGCCGGGGGCAGCGTGGAGCACTGGAACGAAGAACCCGGCGCCGTATGGATGCAGCGCCTGTTGCAAACCTTCCCGAAAGCGATCTGGTTGAATCCGGAGCCGCGACAGCGATGGAGTCATACGCCGTCGACGAAGATCATTTGTGAACTGATGAATAATCGAATGTATCCGCTGACCATCGCTGGCCTGGATGAGGGCATGAAAAAACTGCGCTAGTCCGCAGTCGATTTGGCGCCGAGCGCCTCAAGATCGGCAAGCACTTCGGCCGCATGTGCATCCGGCTTAACTGAGTCATAGTGCTTGGCGATCTTACCTGCAGGGTCTATGAGAAAGGTCTCGCGCTTTGCGACGGTCATGCCAAACATCCTGGTTCGCACACCATATGCATCGGCCGCTTTACCGTCGGAATCGGCGAGCAACGGAAATGGCAGGTCGTAGTGTTCGGCAAATTTCCTGTGTGATTCTACGTCATCGAAGCTCACGCCGAGAACATGCGCATTGATTTTCTGAAACGCAAAAATATTGTCGCGAAACTCGCAGGCTTCCGTGGTGCAACCGGGCGTTTCATCTTTCGGATAGAAATACAACACAACCCAGCTGTCGCGATAGTCCTCGAGCGAGTGCAGTTGACCGACCTGGTCTGGTAATTCGAATTCCGGTGCGGACAGGCCAACCGCGGGTTGATCAGCGACCGCGACGCCGGACCCTGCAGCAAGGGCGGCAAACAGGGCGAATTGAAGCGGGATCGTGTATTTCATAGGCTGCACACTATAATGGCCAATCATTTGCAGTGAGCGACATATCGTATGTCACGAGCATGAAACGCGCAAACGAGAGCCCGCGAGTTGCGCTGGTGCTGCCGGGTGGTGGTGCGCGCGGCGCCTTCCAGGTCGGCGTGTTGAAGGCGATTGCAGAGCTGCTGCCGAAGACCGCGCGCAACCCGTTTTCGGTATTGAGTGGCACCTCGGCCGGTGCCATCAATGCCATCGTTCTTGCGAGTAAGGCGCAGCGCTTTCGCCGCGCGGTCGCCGAGCTTGAGCATGTCTGGGGCAATTTCCGTTGCCACCAGGTGTACCGCACCGACCATCCCACCATGCTCAAGAGCAGTTTGCACTGGATGACATCGATCGTGCTGGGTGGATTCCTCGTGGGTGCACCTAAGTCCTTGCTGGACAATTCCCCGCTGCGCGCGCTCTTGAGTCGCAACGTCCGTTTTCCTCGTATCCAGGACGCCATCGACCGGGGCTATCTGGATGCGGTGTCGATCACCGCGGCGGGCTATTCCACCGCTCGATCCGCTTCGTTCTTTCAGGCCGCGGACGGGCACCAGGGCTGGGCGCGTACGCGTCGTGTCGGTGTCCGTGCGAGACTGCATCTCGACCACCTGATGGCCAGTATTGCGGTACCGATGATATTTCCGCCCGTGCAAATCGAGGGTGAGTATTTCGGTGATGGCGCCATGCGCCAGGCCACTCCGCTAAGCCCGGCAATTCACCTGGGTGCAAACCGAATTCTCGTCATCGGCATTCGCGACGAAACAGCCGACAAGCCGCCGCCGAAAGACTCACCGCCGCCTGCACCGAGTTTCGCGCAAATCGCGGGCTATATGCTCGACACGCTGTTCATGGATGGTCTGTATTCCGATATCGAGCGCATGGCCAGGATCAATCAATTGATCGATTCGGTCGGTGTTGAGCACCGTAAGGGATCGCTTGCCAACATGCAGGCAATTGACACAATGCTGGTAGTCCCGAGCCAGGACCTGCGTGTCATCGCCACCCGGCATCGCAAGGATCTGCCATTCGCACTGCGAGCCTTGTTGCGTGGCCTTAGTGGCCGCAAACCCAGCGAGAATCGCCTGTTGAGTTTCCTGCTGTTCGAGCAATCGTATACGCGTGAGCTCATTAACCTTGGTTACCAGGATGCGATGAAGGTCAAGGACCAGTTACTGGCTTTCGTCAGTGGTGCCGAGGTCCCCCGCCTGTTCGCTCCCGATTGGATTCAGCGTGACCTGAGTTCGCTACATGGCAATTAGATTCCTCCCAATCCGGCATCTAACGGCTTTCGATTGCCCGCGTGTCAAGTTCGTTGTGACGCACCAATACGGGGTCGTGTACGGCACGTAGCGCTGTCGCCAGCTTGTCGGTCATGAAGACAGAGCGATGCTGGCCGCCCGTGCAGCCTATCGCTACTGTCAGGTAGCCGCGATGTACCTTGTCGTATTCAGGAACCCAGCGTTGCAGGAAAGCGAGTATGTCCTCATACATTGCGATCACTGTCGGCTGCGCTTCGAGAAAGTCGGTTACTTCCTTGTCACGCCCATTCAGGCCGCGCAATCGAAAGGTCCAGTAAGGATTGGGCAGACAGCGCAGGTCGAACACAAAATCGGAATCGGCTGGGATACCGTTTTTAAAGCCAAAAGACTCGATCAAAACGGACAGCGACCAAGGCCTGCGCTTGTCAACGCGTTCGCGAATCACATCGGCGAGCTGGTAAATACTCATTTGCGAGGTATCGATAATCAGGTCTGCCGCATTGGTCAGCTCGGCCAACATTGCCCGTTCGCTGGCAATCGCCGCACGCAGCTCTGTGCCATGCTCCGCCAGCGGATGGCGGCGCCGGGACTCGCCGTAACGTTGTAACAGGATGTCGTCGCTGGCCTGCAGGAACAGCAACTCGGTCTGCACGCCATCGGCCTGCAGACCTGAAATCAATTGAGGCAAGGACTCGATATCCTTGCGCCGGTTACGTGCATCAACACCGACGGCGAGCAGCTGCACGGGTTTGTCGTTGCCGGAACGAATTTCGTCAACCACGGATTCGAGCAGCGCCGCGGGCATATTATCGACGCAGTAGTAGCCGAGATCTTCGAGAACATGCAGAGCAATGGTCTTGCCGGAACCAGACAGCCCGCTGATGATAATCAAGCGCATTTCTTCGGCCATGGGTCGTTTCATCGTTATGGGTTTTTGCCAGGACCTTGCAGCAGTTTATCGATCGACCGCAACAGGTCCTGCATCGAACCCGACCAGGGAGGCGTACAATACAACATTGGGTGGGGCGGCAACTGCAGCCGATGCGCCCGTGCGGCGGTTTCAAAACCGGGCCGCACGGGGCAAGTTCGGCGCTAGTCGAACCGTCTCTTTTGCGAATCTCTCGCGTGGTGGTCAACGAGCCTTTCTTTGTGCTTTCTCACTCGTCGATCGAGCTTGTCTACCAAACCATCAATGGCAGCATACATGTCTTCTTCAACTGCATCAGCGTAGATTGTATCGCCATTGATGTTGACGGTGGCTTCCGCTTTGTGCCGCAGTTTCTCAACTGTAAGGATGCAATGTACGTCAGAAACAAGATCAAAATGCCGTTCTATTTTCTCGATTTTAGTCTCTACATAACCCCGCAGAGAGTCGGTTACTTCGATGTGATGGCCCGAAACATTCAATTGCATAATTGACTCCAATAAAGATTGCTTGGATAAACTCCGAACAGCCAGCCGATAACCTCCTTATGTGATTTGCAAAACACTGTATGACTCAAGTCGGTCGCTGCCTGCGTTCGTTCGATGGGGCAATATTCATCGCTTCACGGTACTTCGCGACCGTTCGTCTGGCAACCGATATTCCTTCCGCCGCGAGTAAGTTCGCGATTTTGCTGTCGCTCAAAGGTTTCGCCGGATTCTCGGCGCCGACCAGCTTGCGAATTTTTGCGCGAACCGACGTGGACGACTGGTCTTCTCCATCCGTCGTCGATAAATGCGAGGAAAAAAAGTACTTGAATTCAAAAACGCCACGCGGCGTGTGCATGTACTTGTTTGTTGTAACGCGAGATATGGTCGACTCATGCATACCAATTTCTTCGGCAACGTCGCGCAGGACCATTGGTTTCATCGCTTCCTCGCCCTTATCAAGGAAATCAGTCTGCCGTGAAACAATACTGGTTGCGACTTTCATAAGTGTCTCATTGCGGATTTCGAGGCTACGGATCAGCCAACGGGCTTCCTGCAGTTGCGTACGCAGCACGGCGTGGTCGCCACTGCCACGAAGCAGGCGTGCGTACTGTTGATTGACCGACAAGCGCGGGATGCCGTTGGAGCTGATCTCGACCTGCCAGCGGTTGTCGACCCGGCGCACAAATACATCGGGGATAACGTACTCGGCCGACGCGGCGCTGACGGCCAGACCCGGTTTCGGACTACAGCTCTTGAGCAGCGCCAGCGCGTCCTGCAACTGTTCCTCGGACGTTCTAAGGCAACGCCGCAATTCTCCATAGTCACGACTCGCCACGAGATCAAGATGATTCTCTGCGAGTGTAATTGCGAGTGCCAGGCTCGGGGTATCCGGATCGAGCTGCTGTAATTGCAATATCAGGCATTCTGAGACGGATCGCGCGGCGATGCCCACCGGATCCAGTCGTTGTACTTTTCGCAAAGTTTCCTCGACTTCGCCGACAGTGACATTGGTCTCCTTGTCGAGGTAGGAAGCAACTTCATCAAGCGAGGATGTCAGATAGCCATCGTCGCTAATCGCATCAATAATCGCTTCGCCGATCAAAGCCTGCCGCGCCGTGAAATCTTCGATTTCAAGTTGCCAAAGCAGGTGCTCGCGCAGTGTTTGGCCGGATTCATCGGCAAAATCAGCGACCGGCCGACCTTCGCCATTCCAGCCACCATCCTGCACTATCTGCTCTGAACGAGACTGCCAGTCGTCCTCCGCGCGAATTGTCTCGATTTCTACCGTCGATTCGCCAGTGGTCTCCGGTACAGCAGGCAGGTCCTCCATCTCGAGCATGATGTTTTCTTCAAACGCGTCTTGGATTTGCGCACTCAGATCCAGGACGGGTAATTGCAATAAACGAATTGCCTGTTGTAGCTGAGGTGTCATCGTCAGCGACTGACCGAGTCTTAGTTGCAGTGAAGGTTTTAACATGCCATGAAATATGCCTAGAGTTTAAACTCCTGTCCGAGATACACCTCACGGACATGGTGATTCTCAAGTATTTCTTCCGGTGAACCTGAAGCGATCAGACTGCCGTCATTCAGTATATAGGCCCTGCCGCAGATTCCGAGGGTTTCGCGGACGTTGTGATCGGTGATCAGTACGCCGATATCCCGCGAACACAAGTGTTTGATAATGCGCTGAATATCAAGGACAGAAATGGGATCGACGCCGGCGAACGGTTCGTCAAGCAATACGAAAAGCGGATTTGCGGCGAGCGCACGGGCTATTTCCACACGCCGCCGTTCGCCGCCTGACAGGCTGATGCCAAGACTTGCGCGCACATGTCCGACATGCAATTCATCGAGCAGTTTTTCGAGTTCCTGCTCGCGGCCGGCGCGGTCCAGGTCCTCACGCAGCTCAAGAATGGCGAGAATGTTTTGTTCGACGCTAAGCTTGCGAAAAATAGAAACTTCCTGCGGCAGGTAACCCAGGCCAAGTTTCGCACGGCGATGCATTGGCTGCGCGGTAAGATCCTTGCCGTCAAGCAGGATCTTGCCCTTGTCGGCGGCGACCAGCCCAACAATCATGTAAAATGCGGTGGTCTTGCCGGCACCATTTGGCCCTAGCAAGCCTACGACTTCGCCACTATTGATTTCCAGTGACAGTGCCTTGACGACTTTTCGCAGTTTGTAGCTCTTGGAGATTTCGTGGACGCTGAGGAGGCTCATGGATCGCCGGCCCCTGAGTCCATTTCAGTTTCGGGCGTCCGGGTCGCGCCTGGCGTGTAGATGATCTTCACTTTCTCATCGCCGTTGCCCGTAGACTGCGCCTTAATGCGTTGTTCGACGATGTTATAGACCAGGTAGTTAGATGAGATCTGGTTGCCGCCTTCTGTAATTTTGGCATTCCCTGAAAACTTCACAACGCCAGTCGCAAGATCGTATTCGAGCTGGCCCGCCTCGGCATAGGTAATTTCGTCGCTGTCGGGCCTTTGCAATTCAAACGTCGCAGGCGATCCCTTGATGGACGCCAGTCGCAATGTGTGATCCGTAAATGTCAAATCAGCAGACGAGCATTCGATGTGGCCACCTTCGACATCGATAATGACATTGCCCTCGAAGCGCCAGACGCTATCCTGAAAATCGAGTCTGCTGGCGCGTCCCTGATCGGCCGATACACCCATTTGCCCCTGCGACAGGCGCAGACCGCGAAACATCAGCATCGAAGTCTTGCCGTCCCAGTCAGTCGAGTCGGCATCCAGCGAAATGGGCAGGCGCAGATCAGCAATCTGCGCGCCAAGCAGTTCGGGCAGGAGCAGCAGGAGAGCGAGAGCGGGCAGCTTCAAGGTACAAATTTCCCGTTAACGTTGGATTTCAATTCCAGCCGATTTTCGTTAAGCGATGCTAGCATGCCGGTCGCCGTGAGGCTGCGGGAGCCAATACGAATTTGCACGCGCTGATCAGTTTCCGCAATGTAGCGATCCGGATCCAGTTCCAGGTACTGGGTGCGAATTTCGGTCTCGTTTCCTGAAAAACCATCGCTGCTCAATGCACGAACATGGCCGCTCAGCCGCACCAGGTTCTCTCCCTGACTAATCAGTGCGGAGTCCGCACTCACAATCCACGGCACATCGCTCGCGGGTGAGTAGTTAATCAACACGTCAGTGAATACGATTTCGTCGTCGCCTTGTTGTTCAGCATGTTTCGCCTGAATTTCATACAAGAGTCCGCCGTCCGGACCAGTGCCAAGAATGCGGGCTGATTCCAGATAATAGCCGCGATGTGTCGATTCGAGTGTGAGGTCTTCTGCGTCGGCGCTTTCACCTTGCCGTGCGAGATACCAGCTTCCAAGAGCGGCCGCTGTCAACGCGACAGTGACAAAAATATTTCGTGGACTCAACACCCTTCTCGCCGTCGTGCGTTCAGCAGCATGTCGCACACTTCGCGGACAGCACCGAAGCCACCGTTGGCTTGTGTCAAGTAGTCGCATGCCTGGTGCAGTTCCGGCACGGCATTGGCGACGGCGAACGAAACGCCAACCCTCGAAAGTAGCGGTAGATCCGGTACATCATCGCCAACATAAGCGCATTCGGTCGCTGCAATGCCGAGTTTGCCGATCAAGCTGTCGAAAGCCGCGACCTTGTCGCTGCAACCCTGTATTACGTGTGAAATGCCAAGATCAGCCATGCGCAAACTGACGGCTTCGGAGCTGCGGCCGCTGATTACGGCGACTTCAACACCGGCCGACAACAGGCGCCGCACGCCAAAACCGTCTTGCGTACAAAACGCTTTCGATTCGACGCCGCTGTTCGACAGGTAGAAACGGCCATCCGTAAAGACGCCATCGACGTCGAACGCCACCAGTCGCACGGCGTCCAGGGTTGTTGCAGGATGCTTCCGGCTCACATTATTCCTGCGCGAAACAGATCGTGAACATTCAGTGCGCCCAACAGTCGCCGCTCTTTATCCGATACCAGCAGCGACGTAATCTTGTTTTCTTCCATCACGCGGACAGCTTCGACGGCCAATACGTCGGCGGCTATGGTCTTGCAATTCGCGTGCATGATCGTTGACATCCGGGTCGTGCGTACGTCGACACCGTCATCGAGCGCACGACGCAGGTCACCGTCGGTAAATATGCCGGCGATGCGCCCGTCAGCATCGACTATTGCGGTCATACCGAGACCTTTCTCGGTCATTTGCATCAGCCCATCTCTCAGGTAGACGTCAGCCGCAACCGCTGGAATCGCATCACCGGTACGCATCACGTCGGTTACTCGCAACAACAGCCGCTTGCCCAGGCTGCCGCTAGGATGCGACATGGCAAAGTCCTCGGCAGTGAAACCGCGAATCTTCAGCAGTACCACCGCGAGCGCGTCACCCATGGCCAGGGTTGCGGTGGTACTGGCGGTTGGCGCGAGATTCAGCGGGCATGCCTCTTCAGCGACGCTGACATCGAGATGTACGTCCGCGGCTTTGGCCAGCGTCGACTTTGGATTGCCGGTCAGTGAAATCAGTTTGGCACCCATACGCTTGACCAGTGGGATTATCGTGACGACTTCGGCGGTTTCACCCGAGTAAGAAACGGCCAACAGCACATCCTGCGCGGTAATCATGCCAAGATCGCCGTGGCTGGCGTCGCCTGGGTGCATGAAAAACGCCGGTGTACCGGTGCTGGCAAGAGTAGCTGCGATCTTGCCACTGATGTGGCCTGACTTGCCCATCCCTGTGACGACGATTCGACCGGGCGTATCCATGCAAAGCCGGCACGCCGCCAAAAACGAGTCGTCCAGCCGTTGTCGCAAGTCCGCTACCGCGCGAGCCTCGATATCAAGCACGTCGCCGGCCAGCGCAATGAGTTGTTCGTCTGTCAGTTTTTCTGCCAAGCGCTTGCCCCTGGGCAGTGAGCGTCAGTGCATTCTAACGTTTTGCAGCACAACGTAGACATCGTAGGCAATAAAAGCCGCGAGCAGGGCTGAGCCCTCCAGCCGCGACAACTCGCTCTTGCCGTCGTAATCATAGGTCATAGCGAACAAAACCAGCGTAAACGCGACCATTACGAAGATATGCAGCGACAGAACCGACTGATCTACGCCTATAGGCGCAATGACCGCGGCGATTCCGACGACGCCCAGCAGGTTGAAGATATTGGAGCCAACGATATTGCCAATAGCGAGCCCGTATTCGCCGCGCAAGGCGCCGACCAGGGACACCGCCAGTTCCGGCAGGCTGGTGCCGAGAGCAACCAGCAGAATGCCGATGACAACGTCACTGACCTCGAAGTACTCGGCAATCGAAATCGACCCCTTGACCAGCAGGTGCGCGCCGAGCAATAGCGATACAAGGCCAACAGCCAGCCAGAATACTGCCTTGCGCATTGTGACGTTCTTTGGAATTGCGGCCTCGAATTCACTCTGTATCGGGTCCGTTGGCGCCGATCGAATACCGATGCGGATCAGCCAGATCAGCACGATGACCAGACCGATCAGAAGCACCAGGCCATCGATGCGGGTCAGGTAAGCGTCGAGAAACAACGACACGGTCAATAATGTCACGGCCAGCAGAATGGGCATTTCCCGGCCCAGGGTCACCGAGCGCATCGGGATCGGCCGGATGATTGCGACGCAGCCCAGCACCAGCCCGATGTTGACAATGTTCGAACCGATCGCGTTGCCGAATGCGAGGCCAGGCTGGTCGCGGAGCGAGGCAAGTACCGAGACCATGATCTCGGGCGCCGAGGTCGCAAACCCGACGACAGTCAGACCAATGAGCAAAGGCGTGACGCCGAGGTTGCGAGCCATTGCGGATGCGCCATGTACGAATCGATCCGCGCCCCACATCAGGAGCGCGAGGCCGCAAATGACCAGAATGAGGTAGACCAGCATCGATTCGAAGCGCCAGCAGTGACTTGGGGCGGCTATCATACACAAACACAGAAGGGTGTTGGGAAGCTCGACGGTTTCCCGGTACACTTCGCGCCCAGCCTGTCTATCCAGAAACATGACTATGAATCCTGCCGCCATTCGCGAGCTGATCGAAGCCGGCTTTGACCAAGCTGAGGTCAATGTATCGAGCGGTGACAACACGCATTTTGAGGCCGTTGTGGTCGCAAAAGAATTTGCCGGCAAACGGGCGCTGGCCCGGCACCAGCTCGTATACAGGGCATTGGGCTCGCTCGTGGGCAGGGAAATACACGCACTGTCGATCCGGGCGTATACGCCCGATGAATGGCGGCAACAGGCGGAATGACCGACATTGGATAAGCTGCTGATTGACGGTGGTGTCAGGTTGACCGGAAAGGTTTCGATGTCCGGCGCAAAGAACGCCGCGCTGCCGATACTGGCCGGGACGCTGTTGGCCACCGAACCAGTTGTGATCCGCAATGTGCCGCATCTCAAGGACGTAACCACGACGATCGCCCTGCTGCAGACCATGGGTGCGGAGGTCACGGTCGGCGAGCGGCTGAATGTCGAAGTCGACGCCAGGTCGATCCATCGCCTCGAGGCGCCCTACGAACTGGTCAAGACCATGCGCGCATCCATTCTCGTTCTGGGTCCGTTGCTGGCTCGATTCGGCAAAGCCGATGTGTCGCTGCCGGGCGGCTGTGCGATCGGTGCACGGCCGGTCAATCTGCATGTCGCGGGACTGCAGGCGATGGGTGCATCCGTCAAGGTTGAAAATGGATTTATCAAAGCACGTGCCAAACGTCTCAAGGGTGCCAATATCGTATTTGACACGGTTACCGTAACCGGCACGGAGAACCTGCTGATGGCGGCGGTACTCGCTGACGGTGAGACGGTCCTGGAAAACGCGGCGCGCGAGCCGGAGGTTCTGGACCTCGCAAATTTCCTTATCAGCATGGGCGCCAGGATCGACGGCGCGGGCAGCAGTACGATAACCGTGCAGGGCGTAGAATCGATTGGCGGCACCGATTACACGGTGTTGCCTGATCGCATCGAGACCGGAACATACCTGGTGGGTGCCGCGATGACCGGGGGTTGCATCCGCCTGGAGGACACAGCGCCCGAGACGCTGGATGCGGTACTGATCAAGCTGCGCGAAGCGGGGGCCGATATCACACTCGGTGACAACTGGATCGAACTCGACATGCACGGTGCGCGGCCGAAAGCAGTCAATGTGCGTACGGCACCTTACCCGGCGTTCCCGACCGACATGCAAGCTCAGTTTTGTGCCCTGAACGCGGTCGCGACGGGTGTTGGCACGGTAACCGAAACGATTTTTGAGAATCGATTTCAGCACGTTCTGGAGTTGCAGCGCATGGGTGCGAATATTCGACTCGAGGGCAACACGGCAATCTGTACCGGTGTCGAACGATTGACCGCCGCTCCGGTGATGGCGACCGACCTGCGTGCATCGGCCGGACTGGTCCTTGCGGGCCTGGCCGCCGAAGGGCAGACGCTAGTCGACCGCATCTACCACATTGACCGTGGTTACGAGCGTATCGAGGAAAAGCTATTGCAGCTCGGCGCGACCATTCGCCGCGTTCTCTAGAGCTCCGGCGGGCGCTCGCCGACGCTTATCGTTGCAGTAAACCGCTGGCCGTCGCGCAAACCGACGATGTCCACGGAATCGCCCGGCGACGTGCCAGCGACCAGCAAGCGGGCCTGCCGTTGCGAGACAATGATGTCACCGTTAACCGTGACGATGACGTCACCGCGCGCCAGCCCGGCCGCGGCCGCCGGGCTGTCCGGGTAAACGTCATCGAGGAGAATGCCGACGTTTCCCTCGATGCCCAAGGCAACACGCTCGGCCGGTGTCAGATCATCCGGTTCAAATCCCATCCAGCCCCGTACCACCCGGCCGTGCTGCTTGAGTTCCGCGACAACACCGCGGACCAGGTCCACGGGAATCGCGAAACCGATGCCTTCCGTGCCGGCATCCTGCTGCAACACGGCGGTATTGATACCAATAAGCTCGCCACGCACGTTGATCAACGCACCGCCTGAATTGCCGGCATTAATCGCGGCGTCAGTCTGGATGTAGTTTTCAAAGGTATTCAGGTCTATCTCGCCGCGACCGGTCGCGCTGATGATGCCCTGGGTGACGGACCTGCTCAATCCGTAAGGGTTGCCAATCGCCAGCACAACGTCGCCGACGCGGAGCTTGCTTGAGCTACCAAGCGCGATGGCGGGAATCGGGCCCATATCGACCTTAAGCAATGCTAGGTCCGTTTCCGCATCAACACCGACTACTTCAGGTTCGGCGAAGCGACCATCGCTAAACTGTACGTTGATCTCGGCCGCGGAATTGACCACATGAAAATTCGTAACCAGGTAACCGGCCGAGTCCAAAACCACGGCGGAACCGGCGCTGGATTCGATCCGGAATCGCGGCTGCTCGTCGGGCGAGGAGCTGTATTCCACCAGCCGCTTGGTGTAGACGCTGACGACTGCCGGTGCACTGATGTCGACGGCGTCAGCGTAGCTTGCGGTCGCGAGTCTGCCACTACCGGCGATCACAGGCAGCAGGTCGGGGCGAAAAATAACAACAAGAAACGCCAGCGCCAACCCGACCAGGACTGACTGAAAAACAAAGAACAGCGCTGATTTTGCTCCTGACAACAAAATTACCTTGAGAATCAAACCGTTTTGGCCATTGACCTAGCCAAAATCGCTTATCCCCGTATATAATGCCTGCTCACTTTTCGCAAGCTCTCCGGGCTACTTTTCATCCTGACGAGTATTCGGGATTGCTGCAAATCTAACCGCAACGAAACAACACGAAAAAGCGCGCTGGCCAGCGGGGCGTATGGGAGTGCCTGATGAACGAAGACGACGTGGATCGCATTAATCGCAACCGGCGTCATTTTCTAACTGTAGCAACGATCACAACCGGCGTTGTCGGTGCGGGGCTTGCTGCATATCCTTTCCTGGCATCACTGAAGCCAAGCGCACGGGCGCAAGCGCTCGGCGCGCCCGTTGAGGTCGCCATCGGTTCTTTGCAACCGGGCGAAATGGTGCGGGTTCTTTGGCGCGGCAAGCTGGTGTTCGTGCTGCGTCGAACCGAGACCATGCTCGAGCGCCTGGGCGAGGGGCTCGATCAACTACGCGACCCCGATTCGGCAGAGCCGGGGCAGCAGCCGGCATATGCCGCCAATGCCACACGCTCGGTTCGGCGAGAATTTTTAGTGGTCGAAGGATCGTGTACACATCTCGGTTGCGCGCCGCTCGAAGATTTCGATCTTCGGCCGGCCGAAAACTGGTACGGCGGTTTTTTCTGTCCCTGCCATGGATCGAAATTCGACTTGGCCGGACGCGTGTATAAGGGAGTACCAGCGCCCACCAATCTGCGCGTACCGCCATACCGCTTTGTCCGGGATGACCTGATTCTGATCGGGCAAGACACGGGAGCAGCGTAATGGCCAGAGTCGAAGCAGAAGTCGGCAAGCCGCAGGGCGGAGTCATGCAGTGGATCGACGATCGTTTCCCGTGGACGGCAACGATGAAGTACCACGTCACCGAATATTACGCCTCGAAAAACTTTAATTTCTGGTACGTGTTTGGCGTGCTCGCAATGGTCGTGCTGGTCATGCAGTTGGTTACCGGCATCTTTCTGACCATGAATTACAAGCCATCAGCTACGGAAGCGTTTGCGTCGGTCGAGTACATCATGCGCGACGTCGAATGGGGCTGGCTGATTCGCTATATGCATTCTACCGGCGCATCGTTTTTCTTCATCGTCGTCTACCTGCACATGTTTCGGGCGATGCTGTATGGCTCCTACAAGAAACCGCGCGAGCTGATCTGGCTCATCGGCATGCTGATATTTTTTGTTTTAATGGCCGAGGCATTTGCCGGCTATTTGCTGCCCTGGGGCCAGATGTCTTACTGGGGCGCGCAGGTGATTATCTCTCTTTTCGGCGCGATTCCTGGCATCGGCGAGGCGCTCGTCGAAATTATCCGTGGCGATTATTCAATTTCCGATATCACGCTGAATCGTTTTTTTGCACTTCATGTGATCGTATTACCGCTGGCTTTGATCGGGCTGGTTTTTTTGCACATTGTTGCGTTGCACGAAGTCGGATCGAACAATCCGGACGGTATCGAGATCAAGGAGCACAAGGGGCCGGATGGTATTCCACTTGATGGTGTCGCATTCCACCCCTATCA
>CAZHLE010000022.1:23544-27930 GCA_964533065.1 uncultured Woeseiaceae bacterium
AAGACGACGACCAAGGACCTGGTCGCGATCATCATTTTCCTGATCGTTTTCTCGTTCGTAATGTTTTTCGCGCCGGAGATGGGCGGTTACTTTCTCGAGCACGCAAATTTCGAGCCGGCCAATTTAAAGGCCACCCCGGAGCATATCGTTCCAGTCTGGTACTTCACGCCGTTCTACGCGATCCTGCGCGCGGTGCCGGATAAGCTATGGGGCTTCATTCTGTTTGGAAGTTCAGTGCTGTTGCCGGTATTCCTTCCGTGGCTCGATCGGGCACGGGTGAAGTCGATCCGTTACCGCGGATGGATATACAAATCGGCTTTGAGCATTTTTGTGGTGACTTTCCTGGCGCTGGGCTGGCTCGGGACACAACCGGCGAGCGGTCTATACGTCCTGGTGACAAGAATATTCTCCGTCATCTACTTCGCGTTTTTCCTGTTGATGCCTTACTACACAACCATCGATAAGACCAAGCCCGTGCCGGACAGGGTGGTTTGATATGAATAAGTTGATAAGGGCGGCCGGACTGTTGGTGAGCACAGGGGTTGTATTCCTGGCCTTTGCAACGCCGGCATTTGCAGCGGGCGCCGGGGCCGAATTACTGAAGGCTGACATCAATCCGGGCATGGTCAATTCCCTGCAACGTGGCGCACGGAATTACATGAATTTCTGCTCCGGTTGTCACTCGGCTCAATACGTTCGTTTTAATACGATCGGAAAAGACCTTGAGTTGTCCGACGATCAGTTGGTCGACAACCTGATGTTCAATGCCGAAAAGACATACGAGCCGATTGTTGCTGCGATGTCCGCCGCAGATGGCGAGCGCTGGTATGGCAACGCACCGCCCGATTTGTCATTGATGGCACGTGCTAAGGGCGCCGACTATATCTATAGCTTCCTGATGGGTTTTTACCTGCAGGAAGGCAGCCCGACCGGTGTCGATAATTTGTATCTGCCAGGTACCAGCATGCCGCATGTCCTTTGGGGGCTGCAGGGTTACCAGCGAGCAAATTTCTCGGAACATACCGATGAAGGTGTAACGACGAAACATTTCGAGGGCTTCGAGCAGGTAACTGAAGGCCAAATCAGCCCTGCAATTGCAGATGATTACGAAGAGTTCGTTCGCGATACTGTCAATTTTCTTGCGTATATCGCCGAGCCAATTCGCGCCGATCGGCGCAAGATCGGTACTTGGGTAATCATGTACCTTCTGGTTTTTCTGATAATTGCCTACATGCTCAAGAAACAAGTCTGGAAAGACGTTCACTGATTAATTCGATCAGCGTCGAAAGTACGATAATCGAGGAAAATCATGATGGCAGTTATCGCCAATAGACGTTCCGTAATGACCTTGTTTTCAAGGCCAACCGACATTCACAGTCACCGAACGCGACTGGTACTGGCTGAGAAGAATATCAACATTGAGATCGCCAGCATTCTCGGGCCTGAGCTGCCGGAAGATCTGATGGATCTGAATCCTTACCACACTGTGCCTACTTTGGTCGATCGGGATCTCACCCTGTATGACTCGCGCGTCATCATTGAGTATCTGGATGAGCGTTTTCCGCATCCACCGCTGATGCCGGTCGATCCAGTCATGCGTGCGCAGTTTCGGCTCGCCCTGTTCCGTATCGAGTCGGATTGGTATTCGATCGCGGAAGAAGCAGAGTCGACCAGTGACGGGAAACTCAGTGCCAAATCGCGAAAGTTGCTCCGTGAAAGTATTCTGCAAAGCAGCGAATTGTTTGCGGCACGGCCATTCTTTCTCAGCGATGAGTTTTCGCTTGTCGATGCCAGTATCGCGCCGATCTTGTGGCGCCTGCCACTATATGGAATCGAGCTGGGTGGTCCGGCCGAACCGATAGAGCGATACATGAACCGAATTTTCGCGCGGCGCTCTTTCCGCCAGAGCATGACGGAACTCGAACAGGAAATGCGGGCCTAGTGTAAACCGGGTGGCGCATGCACCAGCTTATGTCACGAACGAACATGCGCCGAAAAACAGTGATAAGCTTGGCACTGGGAAGATTTTGGCCGGGCGTAGAATAAATTGAAGAATCCAAGCCGCTCGAAAAGACCTTACCTGATTCGTGCCATGCACGAATGGATGGGGGACAACGAGCATACTCCGCATATTGTTGTGGACGCCGGTGTAGATGGCGTCAGCGTACCGCGCGAGCATGTCAAGGATGGCAAGATCATCCTGAATATCAGCGACTCGGCGGCACATAACCTCAAACTGGACAATCAGGCGATCAGCTTCCGCGCCCGCTTCTCGGGTGTACCGTTCGATGTCTGGGTTCCGATGCGCTCGGTGATGGGAATCTACGCGCGGGAAACCGGGCAAGGCATGATTTTCTCGCATGATTCCGACGCCTCGGCAGAGCAGGCCGTGAAAACCACTGCCGAAGCGGTGACCGAGCGCCGCCGCCCGCACCTGCGCGTCGTCAAGTAAGCCGACTCCGTTACAAACGACTCTATTACAAAGACGAGTCTGCGGGTCGGAACGCATCGCGTATCCATTCGATGCTCATTTCATCTTTGGCAGTAGCGTCGATGCCGATTACATCGAATCGGACCGTGCAATCGGCGTAACGCGGATGCCACGCCAGATATAAAGCCGTAGTGCGAATCAGTTTTTGCTGCTTGCGTCGGTCAACAGTGAGGCCCGCAGCGACCAGGGAATTGCTGCCTCGATAACGCACCTCGACAATGACGAGAGAGTTTTCGTCAAGCATGACCAGGTCAAGTTCGCCGAGTCGGCACTGAAAGTTCTGTTGTACCGGGGTTAGTCCTTTCTTTTTCAGGAAATTGAGCGCCAGGTATTCGGCGTTCGCACCTACAACTCGGGTTTTTGCTCGTACCACAATTCGTCATCCGCGGTCGGCAGCTGCAGTCCGGCCGCGTTGCTGATGTCCCGGATCGGGCCGCCGGGATATTCGATGTCAGGCATCGGTACGGGCTCACCGCGCTGAAACTTCGCCCACGCCATGCGCCGTCGGACACGGCCATCCGGATCCAGGTATAGCCTGCCGGTTGCACCATCGAGCTCGGGCATTGAGCCGATTCGCGCCGTGTGCAGCGCTGCGATCAGATGATAGGCGTCGTAGCCCATCGCATGTAATCGCCCAAGGCGACGCTCGTCTGGGAAATTTCGCTCGAAAACCGGCGGCAGGTGTTCGATCCAGACTTGCGGCGAAATCACCCAGGGTGTGTCCGCAAACATGATGCCGTTGAGGTCGCTATTTGACTGGCCATCCTCGGTATAAATCGAGGATGTAGCGTAGGCAGGCAGGTCGCCCGAGTAGTGGAATTTCAGTTGCGACTTGAGCAAGCGTCCCGCTGGCGCGTCGGCAGCGAGAAAGACGAATTCGGCATCCTGTCGCCGACGCGGATCAAATTGCAATGGCGTTCCAATATTGGCGCGCAGGCGCTGATACCGCTGAACGCTGCCTGACAAACCCATCAGATCCTCGATCGTATTCGAAAAATCCTGGTTAGCCGGCGTGTAGCTACGATAGTCGAGCAGCGTGCCGCCGAGCGCCTCGAATTCGGTCGCGAAAGCCGACAGTACGCGCCGACCCCAGTCATTGTTCGGTACCAGCGCAACGCCTCGCGTATGCCCGTCAACAATCGCGCGTTCTGCCGCGCTGCGCGCCTCATCTTCCGGTGCGAGTGCAAATTGATACAGGCCCGGCGGCGCGAGCATGTCATCGGGCAGGTAATTCAGTGTCAGCACGGGCACCGGAACCAGCGTGTCGTTGGCCAGCGAGATAACACTGTTCCGAAGCAATGGACCGACGACAAACTCGGCGCCATCAGCAACCGCGGTCGTGTACGCAGCACTTGCGCCCCCTTCGGTGTTGACGTCGTAAACTCGAATCGTCTGGTACTCGTCGAGTCCTTCGAGAGTCGAAAAGTACGCGCCAAGAAATCCGTTTTGTACGGCGTGACCGGCACGAGCGGCGTCACCAGACAGGGGCAACAGCAGTGCGATGTGCTTCGGGTAGTCGAGAATCAATGCGTCAGGTAGCTCAAGGCGATCGATGACGGTCATGGCCGGATGACTGCCATGACTGTCGCGCCAGCGCACGGCACCATTGATCCAGGCAATACCCTGCTGACCGGTTGAGGTTGCAAGGGACCCCAGGATGAGCCAGCCGCGCGTGTTTTCGTCAAGTGTCAGCTCGGCTGCGGCTCGCAGGTCCCGCGGGTCGCTGAGCAATAACGCCTGCCACAAATGCCAGCGATTTTCCTCGACATCGTTACGACTGGTTAAGAGTGATTCACGCTGCGTCATGAGTTCCACCGCGCGTGCCGGATCCTGCTTCTGTATCCATGCGTCCGCCCGCAACGCGTCAACGCGCAGGCGACGATTACGCGGCAATG
>CAZHLE010000023.1:0-24434 GCA_964533065.1 uncultured Woeseiaceae bacterium
TTTCCTGATCTCATCGATAACAGCCACGATCGTATTGCCGGTATCAAATACGTCGTCGACGATCAGAACGCGATCATCATGGCAAATCTTCTCAATGATGTAGTTCAGACCGTGCACCGCTACCGCACCGCGGGCGTCGACGCCGTGATAGGACGAAGTTCGAATGGCAATGTGATCCGCCTCTACCCCGCAATACGCCATGATTTCCTGTACCGCCATGCCCACCGGCGTACCGCCACGCCACAGTGCAATGATCATCGTCGGCTGGAAGCCGCTTTCCAGAACCTGCAGGCCGAGTTTGAACGAATCCTCGAGCAGGCTGCTGGCTGACAGTACAATCTTGTCCATTGATTATTCTCTGTGGTGCCTGGCCGGGCAGTGGTTATAATGCCGCGTCCAGATTCTACCGCACCGCAGCCCCGGAAAAACAATGCACAAAATTCTCGTCGCCGCGGACGATTTGCTGATCGATTCTTTCCGTCTCGCTGCAATGATCAGTGATGCCAAGTTTCGCCCGGATTTTCTGGTTGGACTGTGGCGTGGCGGCAGTGCCGTTGGCATCGCGGTGCAGGAAGGCCTGGAATACCTGGGCATCAAGACGGACCACATCGCCGTTCGCACCTCGTATCGCGGCGCCGCGAGCTATGCCGACATGGTCAGCCAAGCCGATTCGATTCGAGTACACGGACTTCAGTACCTGCTCGAAAACATGAATTCGAATCACTCATTGCTGATTGTTGATGACGTTTACAGCACGGGGTCCAGCGTTAATGCCGTCATCCAGCGACTGGCGTTAAAGACACGACGCAATATGCCGAAGGATATTCGCATCGCCAGCGTTTGGTTTCGGCCCACCGATAAGACACTGCGCAAGCCCGACTACTATATCCATGAAACTAAAGACTGGCTGGCCTTGCCATACGAACTGAACGGCATGACGCTGGACGAATTGCGCGACTCCCGGCCAGAACTTGCCGACATCATTGATCGACTCGGGCCGCTGTTGCGCTCGCAATAACGATATCGTTCAACATAATTGGCTCGTCGAGATAAACAAGATCGCAGTTCGGCGTTTTACCGCTGCGATCGATAACGAGAAACTCCTGACCTTCTTCGAACGCGATCAGCGGCATGTGCCAGGTGCCTCGATGATAGTTGATACCTTGCCGGCCATTGCTGATAAATGCACGCAGGTCACTCGACGCAACGGACTCGCCAGGCGGCGCAACGACGACCAGCATGCGACAGGGTGTCAGCGGCACAAACGCCTGGCTGCCGTGTGGATGCCGTTCGATCAAATCGAAGCTGTAAGGAAAGGTCGTGACACTGCGACATCGAGCGATGCTGATCGCAATATGACCATCGTGCGCCTCAACCCTACACAAGTCGTCAAATCGCTCGAAACGCTCCGCATTCATCGCAGCCGCCGCCGAGCTGACTGACTCGATCACGTCACCGTAGACTGCGAAGCTGTCGCGATGCAGCGGCTCAGGAACCAGGGCTCGCATGCTTACTCCTCTGTTGCGCGGCCAAATAGCCGCAGTCGGCTGATACCACCGTCCGGGAAAATGCTCATACGCACATGGCTGACTGTACCCAGCGGGAGCAATTCCGATTCATAAACATGTTGCGCGTCCATTGCCAGTTTTGACTCGGGCAGTAAAAGCTGCCAGCGCTCATCGTCATGCGGTAGCGGTTCATTGGTCTCGAAC
Organism: uncultured Woeseiaceae bacterium; assembly: GCA_964533065.1. GTDB lineage: Bacteria > Pseudomonadota > Gammaproteobacteria > Steroidobacterales > Woeseiaceae > UBA1847. The sequence goes on from CAZHLE010000023.1 coordinate 1,713, forward strand.
CGTGCGGCGTGCAACACCACCCGATCCGGGTAATTACCCTTGAAATGCGCCGTATCGATTTCGACTTTATCGATCTTGCCGGCGTGCCCGAGTGCCAGCACCACCCAGTCATGCCCGGGACCGCGGCGACGCGCCGTTTCCCAGCCGTCACCCATATTGATGCCGCGGCCGGCCACGTTGAGGTTGTGCATGCTTCCGTAGTGCTCGTCGCTGCAGGCTAACGACCGGCCGCCATGCTCGAGCGCGAACAAATCGATCTGGCCGGGAAGTTTCGAAAAATCGGCACGCACCTCACCGTAGACGCGCAAACGCGCGATGCCGCCATCGGGAAAAATATCGAGCCGCAAATGCGTTACTACCGTATCCGATTCGATCGCGTGATAGTTATCGGCATCACCGCGTAAATCAGTTTTCGGCAGGATCTCGAACCAGCCGCCATTCGGCACTTCATCGTCGCTGACACAGGCCTGCAGCGACGCCTGCGGCGGATAGTTACCGGTAAAAAAGCGGGTATTGATGTTCACGCCATGTACGATGCCGGGCACGCCGAGCCGAATGATGCAATGATCGTTACCCGGTGACCGTTTGCGCCGGCTCTCCCAGCCATCCATCCATTTGCCATGGTCGTCATACTTGCCGTCGATGAATACCGGCTCCTCCGGTTTAATCAGGCGCTCCCTGGCACCGAAAAACTCATCCGTCGCGTAGCTCACGCGCGTGCCCAGCCGAGGCTGCTCCAACTGGATCCATTCGTGAAACGGATGCGGTTTGATTGTCACCTCTTTATCTCCCTCGCTCGCATGGCTCGCAATCTCAGTCGCGCAATCTTGTGAATTTCTGTCAGCGCGGTTTCAAATTCAACCCGCGGATCGTTTGCGAGCCGCGACTCAAATGCTGCGAGGATTTGCGCTCGGCTGCTGTCGCGCACTGCCATCACAAAGGGAAAACTGAATTTTTGCAGGTAGCGATCGTTCAGGTCCTGAAAGCGCCTGTATTCTTCTGCGCTACATCGATCAAGCCCGGCACGGGCCTGCTCCTCGCTCGATTCCGCTGTTAGCTCGCCCGCGATTTGCGCTTTTCCGGCCAGATCGGGATGCGCACGAATCAACGCCAGTTGTCGTTCGCTGGACGCATTATCAACGCAGTCAGCCATGATCTCGGCAATGCACTCGACACTACCGCAATCTGCCGCTTCGGCTGCGGCTTCCCTGGCAACCCAGGGCGAATGCTCATAGATGCCGCCGTAATGCTGCACAAAGTCGTCGAGACTGCTCCGGTCAATTGAACTCATTTCTTGGCCGGATACAGTTTGCGCCAGTGCGTTGCGATATCGATGCGCCGCGCAACCCACGCGCCTTCGTGCTGCGCGACGTAGTCAAGAAAGCGCGCCAGCGCGGCAGCGCGGCCCGGCCGCCCCGCCAGCCGGCAATGCAGCCCAACTGACATCATGCGCGACCCCTCGGCGTAGAGAATGTCGAAGCTATCTTTCAGATAGTCGTAAAACTGCTGGCCACTGTTGAACCCCTGCGGCGTTGCAAACCGCATGTCGTTGGCATCGAGGGTATAGGGCACCATGAGTTGCGGCTGGTCGTAGCTGTAATCCCAGTACGGCAGATCGTCGGAATAGCAGTCCGCGTTGTAGCTGAAGCCGCCCTCCTCGGCGACCAACCGGTGCGTCTGCGGACTGCAGCGCCCCAGGTACCAACCCTGTGGACGCTCGCCCGTGACGGCCGTGTGAATTTCGATGGCCTTTTTGAGGTGCTCACGCTCGGCGGCCTCGTCTACACCCTGGTAGTCGATCCAGCGATATCCGTGGCTGGCAATTTCCCAGTTCGCGGCCTGCATGGCAGCGACCACGGCCGGATTTCGTTGTAACGCCATCGCGACGCCGAACACAGTCACCGGCATCTCGCGCTCGGCAAACAGCCGCTGTAATCGCCAAAATCCGGCGCGCGCACCGTACTCGTAGATTGATTCCATGTTCATGTGGCGTTGTGCATGGATCGGCTCTGCACCGACGATCTCGGAAAGGAACGCCTCCGATGCGATATCGCCGTGCAATACGCAGTTCTCGGCGCCTTCTTCGTAGTTGATGACGAATTGAACGGCGAGCCTTGCACCTTTTGGCCAGCGCGCATCCGGCGGCTTGCCGCCATAACCGCACAAGTCGCGCGGATACTTTTCGTCATTCATGAACAGGCTCGAGTGACTGGTACCAGCGATCAACCGTGGCGCGTTCCACATCCGTCATGGCGGTCAGGTTCCCGATTGGCATGACCCTGGTGACTACAGTTTGTTGATGAATTGTCGTCGCCGCCGCGACGATCTGTTGCTCGGTATCGAACATGACACCGGCCGGCGCTGCCGGAAATGCGGGATGCGTCGGAGCTGCTGAGTGGCAGCCGGTGCAACGCATTGCGAGCACCGCCTGCACTTCCTCGAACGTCACGGGCGGCCCCGATTGAACCGACAGCGTGCTCGCCCGCGGCGCGATCAGCGCAGCCACCGCCAGAAGCAGGATGACAGCGACAAGCATGGGCAGTGGCGACGCCCTGCCTTTGTGACGCGCGACGAAGTAAACGCGGATCAGCGCTCCGGCCACGGTCACAACAATCAAAATTGCCCAATTGAGCGGGTGGTTGTAAGTCATGGCGTAATGATTGCTGACCATCACGAATAACACCGGCAGCGTGAAATAGGTGTTGTGCACCGATCGCTGCTTGCCACGCAGCCCGGGCGCAGGATCCGGAACCTCGCCGCGCGTCGCCGCGAGAAGCATCTGTTTTTGCCCCGGAATAATGACGAAGAACACGTTGCCAACCATGATCGTGCCAAGAATCGCGCCGAAGTGCATGAAGGCGCCGCGACCACTGAAAAGCTGGCATAGCCCCCAGGCAAGCAGACCAACCAGCAATAACAGCACCAGGCCCAGCAGCCTGTCGTCGCGGCCCAGCGGCGATTTGCACAGCAGGTCGTAGACAACCCAGCCAGCGACGATGAAACTCGCCGCCAACGCGACGGCGACCGGCGCGGACGAGGCCACGCTCTCCGGATCGATGAGATAAACCCCGGCACCGTACCAGTACAACAGGACCAACAGGAACATGCCGGACAACCAGGTTGAATAAGCCTCCCACTTGAACCAGTGCAGTGTTTCCGGCAACACGCGCGGTGCCAGCACGTATTTCTGTGCGTGATAAAAACCGCCACCGTGCAAAGACCAGACTTCACCGCCGACGCCCTTCGCCGCATCGTTCACATCGCGCGGCTTCTCGAGATGATTGTCGAGCCAGATGAAATAGAAAGACGAGCCTATCCAGGCGATGCCGGTAATGAAGTGCAGCCAGCGCGCCAGCAAACTGAGCCAGTCGATGAGGAATGCCTGCATGTTACTGCCGTCGGATCACGGTGAATTCTTGCCTCGCAGCGGGTGCACGTTGGCAGGATACGCGAACTCGGCTGCGGCTCGCATGCTCTCGTGAGACTGCAGCACTTCGGCCGCCGCGGCAAGCGCAATCTCGGCCGGCTTTTTGCCACTGATGCCGGTAATCCCTATCGGACAAACCAGCGCAGCGAGCGCTTCCTCGGGCAGGCCCTCGGCGCGATAGCGTTTTTCGAATCGCCGCCGCTTTGACTGAGACCCGATCAGGCCACAGTACGCCGCATCCCTGCGCCTCAAGATGCGATCGCAGATTTCGTAATCGAGTGCGTGGCTGTGAGTCATGACGAGAAAGCAACTGCCGGGCGGCATCGACGCCACTTCGAGGGCGGGATCGGCAGTTTCGATGGCGCGTACATTGGCCGGCGTGTGACGAAAAATATTTCGCCGGCTGTCGATCCAGCGAATATTGCAATCCAGCGAGGACAGGACCTGCACGACCGCGGACCCTACATGGCCGGCACCGAACACGGCGATGTTGCGGTCGCTGCCAATAACAAATTCCAGCAACCAGTCGTCACTGCGATGCACGATGCGCCCCGTGTCCAGGCCGTAACGTGCGCGCCCGATAATCTCGATCCCGACCTGTCCGGCCGAAGCACCGTAGGTATTATCGGATGTGATCACGCATTTCAGCGGCGAGCCACTGACCCGTGTCGCGATCACGGCTGGCACGCGTTGTCCATGCAACGCACGCAGGTCGCGCAACCACCCAGGCAAACCGCTCGCCATCGGTTCAAACAGAATGTCGACGACGCCGCCACAACACTGACCCATGGCACTACCGAGAGGGAATTTATGCAGGCTCGGCTGTTCAGGGCCATCCAGCATGTCAAACGCGAGCCGCGTGCACTGGTATTCGAGCTGGCCACCACCAATAGTGCCGAGTGTCTCAGTCGGTGTGACGATCATTTTTGCGCCAACCTCGCGCGGCGCCGAACCGCGAATTCCGGCAACCGTGACGACCACGGCGCGCTCGCCCCCCGCCACCTGGTCGGAAAGCTCCTCAATCCATTCGTTCATGACGCTCGTCCTTCGACGGCCCACAGCACGGCCTCGGGTGTCGCCGGTGCCTTGAGGTCCGGTAAGGGCTGTGCGCAACAAGCGATCGCATCGCGAATCGCGTGGAAAACGGACAGGGCAAGCATCAGCGGCGGCTCGCCAACCGCCTTGGAACGATAAACGGTGTCCTCCCGGTTGGCCGCATTGGCGAGCAACTGCACGCGAAAATCGACCGGCAAATCCGAGCAGCCCGGAATCTTGTAGGTCGATGGTGCGTGCGTAGTCAGCTGACCGGCTGCGTTCCAGCAGAGTTCCTCCGTCGTCAACCAGCCCATACCCTGGATAAACCCGCCTTCGACCTGGCCCAGGTCCATGGCCGGGTTCAGCGAATCGCCGCAGTCGTGCAGGATATCGACGCGCGTGACACGGTTCTCACCGGTCAGCGTGTCGACGATGACTTCGGATACGGCGGCGCCGTAGGCATAGTAGAAAAACGGCCTGCCGCTGAAGCTGCTGCGATCGTAGTGAATCTTCGGCGTCTTATAAAAACCGCTGTCCCAGAGTTGCACACGATCGAGCCAGGCGAGTCGCACCAGTTCCGCGAAGCTCAATTCAGAAGTTCCTGTCAGCACGCGATTGTTGGCGAATTCGATCTTCGACTCCGCCACGGCGAAATGCCGGGCCGCAAATTCGGCCAGCCGCCCGCGGATCTTGGCGCAGGCAATCTGTGCCGCCTTGCCGTTCATGTCCGAGCCGCTGGACGCGGCCGTCGCCGATGCATTCGGCACCTTGCTCGTATCGGAGGCGTTGATGCGTATCTTGTCGACGCTGACGCCGAGTTCATCAGCAGCAACCTGGGCCACTTTGATGAACAGGCCCTGTCCCATCTCGGTACCGCCGTGATTCAGGTGCACGGTGCCATCGCGATACACGTGCACGAGGGCACCAGCCTGGTTGAGATGCGTCGCGGTAAAGGAAATGCCGAATTTCACCGGCGTCATGGCGATACCGCGCTTCAATACCGGGCTCGCGGCGTTGAACTGGCGTATCTCTTCGCGTCTTGCAACGTAGCTCGAACTACACTCCAGCTGATCAAAAATGTCGCCAATAATGTTGTCTTCGACCACCTGCTGGTACGGTGTAACGTTGCGCTCGCCGACACCGTAGAAATTGCGTCGCCGGACCTGCAGCGGATCGAGCCCGAGCGTGCGCGCGATGTCGTCGATGACGTATTCGATCGCGTGCATGCCTTGCGGGCCACCGAAACCGCGAAACGCCGTGTTCGACACCGTGTTGGTCTTGCAGCGATGCGAAACGATGTTGATGTTCTCGAGAAAGTAGGCGTTATCGCAGTGGAACATCGTGCGATCGTTGACCGGCCCGGAAAGGTCCGCCGAAATGCCGCAGCGCGAGGCGAACATGAAGTCCACGCCATGGATGCGGCCGTCATCGCCGAAGCCGACTTCGTAGTCGATTACGAAGTCGTGCCGCTTGCCGGTCATGATCATGTCGTCGTCGCGATCGAGTCGCAGCTTGCAGGCTCGGCCCGTTTTTGTGGCCATGATCGCAGCGATGCAGGCGATCGTTGCCGCTTGGCTTTCCTTGCCGCCGAATGCGCCGCCCATGCGCCGGCAGATGCAAACCACGTTCTTCACCGGGCGGCCGGTCGCAGCCGCAACCAGGTGCTGCACCTCGTCCGGGTGTTGCGTCGAGCTGTACACGAGCAGCCCCTCATCCTCCTGCGGAATCGCCATCGCAATATGGCCCTCGAGATAAAACTGGTCCTGGCCGCCGAGCTGCAGTCGCCGCTTGAGCCGATGCGGCGCCCTGGCGATCGCCTGTTCCGGCTCACCGCGGCGCAGCGTTTCGCTCGGCAGCACAAAGGATTTTTTGGCGACCGCCTGCAGGGGGTCGAGGATGGCTTCCAGTTCCTCGTAGTCAACGCGGGCAAGTCGCGCCGCCTTGCGCGCCTGGTCCACTGTTTCGGCGGCAACCGCAAACAACGCGTGTCCTGCGTACTCGGCGACATCGCTGCTGAGAATCTGCTCGTCATGAATAATCGGGCCGCAGTTATTCTCCCCAGGGATCTCGCTTGCGACACAGGTATCGACCACACCGGGAGCGGCCGCGACGGCACTGAGATCGATGCCGCGAATGCGCGCGTGTGCTTTGCTACTCATGCCGACCGCAACGTACAGCAGATCACGCGGTTCCGGCAGATCGTCCGTGTACGCGGCGAGCCCGCTGACATGAAGCTTTGCGCTGTCATGCGGCAGAGCCTGTCCGACTGCTCTAGCGCCCATAGCGATACACCGATTGTTCGAGCTCACCCGTGGTTTCAAGATAGAAACGCCGCAGCAGGTTTTGCACCGCGCGCAGACGGTAATCGGCTGACGCCCGCATGTCGCTGATCGGTGCGAAATCCTCTGTCAGGGCCTGCATTGCCTTGTCAATCGACGCAGCTGTCCAGGGCTGCCCCATGAGTGCGGCCTCACAGTGTGGCGCGCGCCGGGCGGTAGCGGCCATGCCGCCGCAGGCCATGGCAAAGGACGTGACCCGCCCGCCGTCGAGGACCAGCCGGTAGGCCGAGCAGACGGCCGAGATGTCCTGATCAAAGCGCTTCGACAGTTTGTGGCTGTGCAGAATCGTATTCGCGGGCCTCAGCGGAATCCGGATCTCAGCAACAAACTCACCCGGCTGCAAATCCTTGACCTGGTAGTCGAGGTAAAAATCCTCGAGCGCGACTTCACGTTCGCCGGCTGCGGAGGCGAGTGCCAGTGTGGTTCCCGCCACGATCAGCGCCGGCATCGAGTCGCCGATCGGCGAGCCGTTGGCGATGTTACCGCCCAGGGTACCGGCGTTGCGGATGGGCGGCGATGCAAAGCGCCGAAATAACTCATCAAGCCCCGGGTAATGCGCGACGATCACGTCCATGGCCTCCGAGAGACTGACCGCCGCACCGATCTCGATGTGTGTCTCGCCAACCTTGATGTGCTGCAGCTCGGCGATGCGGCCGATATAAATGACCGTATCGAGCAGGCGGTGCTGCTTCGTAACCCAGAGGCCAATGTCGGTACCGCCGGCGAGTAGCGTGGCCCCAGGGTGCTTTGCCAACAGCGCCGCCAGTTCCTCGCGCGTGGTCGGCGCAAAAAATTTGCGCGCGCCATACTCGATGTGTAACGAGTCACTTTCCTTTAGCTCTGCAAGCGTCGCCGCGTGCAACGGCTCGCTGGCCGCCGGCGGCAGCTCGTACATTGCGTTCGCTGCCGCGATGATCGGCCGATAGCCGGTGCAACGGCAGAGGTTGCCGGCCAGCGCGTCATCGATCTCGGTGCGCGAGGGCGCCGGGTTGCTCGCGTACAGCGCGAACAGCGACATGACGAAGCCGGGCGTGCAAAAGCCACATTGCGATCCATGACAATCGACCATCGCCTGTTGCACCGGGTGCAGGCCGGCGTTTTTCTGCTGCAGACTTTCGACCGTGATCAGTTGCTTGCCGTGCAGGGTGGGCAAGAACTGGATGCAGGAATTAATTGCTTTCAGCTGCACTCCATCGGAGTCGCGATTGAGCTCCGCGATGACCACGGTACAGGCGCCGCAGTCACCTTCGGCGCAACCCTCCTTGGTACCCGTACGGCGCAGGTCCTCGCGCAGGAATTGCAGCACGGTTCGTGTCGGATCGACATCCCTGAGTTCGATGATCTCACCGTCGAGCACGAATTTTACGGTACTGCCCATGCGACTCAGCTACCCCGATAGGTCGAGTAGCTCCACGGCGATACGAGCAAGGGAACGTGGTAGTTCTCCTCCGCTCGCATGGCAAATCGAATGACAACGGTATTGAGGAACGGCGGTTCACCTTTAGCGATACCCGTTGCCGCAAAATATGGCCCGATATCAAACTCGAGTTCGTATTCCCCAGTGTGCATTGCATCGCCCTTGAGCAGTGGCGCATCAGTGCGCCCGTCGTTGTTGCTTAACGCCGATGTAAGCAGCTCGCGCTCGGGACCCGGCGAATAGAGCCGTATGGCCACGTTGCCCGCGGGCCTGCCATTAGCTGTGTCCAGGATGTGTGTTGTCAGTTGTGCCATTGAACCCTCGCTTGGCGCCAGTTCATTATACGTCCACATTACGCAAATAGGCCGTGCCTGTGCTAGCGTTGCCGCCATAAAAATAACCGGGCACACGAATGTTGCACGACTCTGGCCTGTCACGACGAAATTTCCTGCAAGGCGCAACATCATTATCCGCATCGGCGTTGTTGCGCCTCGGCGCACCCGCGTTGGCCGCGATTACGCAGGCGGCTTGCAGCGCGAAACAGCAAGCAAGCGATTTTCTGGTGCTCCGCGCTCCCGAAGCCGCCGATTTTGCCGCCATCGCGGCACGCATCATCCCGACCACGGACACGCCAGGCGCGACCGAAGCCGGCGTCATTCATTACGCGCCGCCGACCAGATCAAGGCCGCCGCCGCGGCCGGAAACGTTTAGCCCGGAGGTTTGATCGTGAAACGATTACTGATTTTACTGTGTGCACTGCCAATGCTGGGCTGCGAAACCAAGGAATCCGCAACGCAGGTTGAATGGCTCAACCCACCGGGCACTGACGCATCCACGCGCCCGTTTTCAACCGCAGTGCGGGTCGACAACATGCTCTACCTCTCCGGTGCCCTCGGCATCGTACCGGGTGGCGGCGTGCTGGCCGAGGGCGGCATTCAGGCGGAAACCCGGCAAACGCTGGACAACATTTCGGCATCGCTCAGCATGTTCGGCTCTTCGATGGAGAACGTGGTGAAATGCACGGTGTTCCTCGCCGACATCGCGGAATGGGGCGCGATGAATGAGGTCTACATGACCTATTTCCCGAACAAGCCTGCGCGAAGTGCGGTTGGCAACAGCGGCCTCGGTCTGGACGCCCGGGTCGAGATCGAATGCATGGCCGTTATTCGCTGAGCAAGAGGTTGCGGCGTTGCCCTAAGGCCTTGAGGCGGCGCTTGTCCAGCACATCGCCGAGATTTTCCTGCAGCACCTCGTCCGATAGGTCGGTCAGTGCCGTTTGCCAGGTCGGACCCACTGTCAACGGCACATCTTTGAAACGCGCCGGCCTGGAGCCGGAACTCGCAAATGCGCGCTCATGACCCACGAGCATTAACTGAAAACTGCTGGCGTCATAGCGAATATCCTTCGCCGTACGTAATTCGTTGCCTGACAAGACGTCGAAAATCATCATCGCCTGCCATTGATCCGGTAACGGGCAGTCGGCAGCTCCTCCAGACTGGTCTGCCTGACGTCGTTGCTCATCGATCCATCCGGTCGGCAAAAACTGTAACGTCCCTTCGCTTCCGGCCACCGTGCGCGGCACCGTGACCGGCACCATGTCGAGCTCGAGCAGGCGATCGAGTCGGTACGCGGCAACGTCCGGGTACACACCGGCGCGAACACGCTTTATGAACTCGGCGTCAACGCTATGCGGCCCATAACGCACGGTAGCGACGACACGACCCGCCTCGTCGGTGCGGCTCGCCATGATTTCACCATCCCGCAACAGCGTCTCGATCTCCTCGGCCGACAATGGCGCATCCGGTCGGTCGCCGACCTGGCGCGGATGCAGAATGGGCGAAACCCGCTCCGTGCTGCCCTGGCCGATCACATGAACGTGCTCGCCCTCGAGTAGCAACGCATTGCCGCTGCCGCGGTAATAATCCGCCAACATGCCGGTATCGATCTCGAAGACACGGCCATCGAAGCGCTGAAGAACGCGCCGTCCGACCGTCGGCGTATGCCCGATCACCACTCGCTTCGCGCCGATGGCAGCCAGCGCCAGGTCGAGGCGGTCGGCCTCGATAAGCTTGCCGCAATAGACGTTTTGCCGATGCCAGAGCGGCCCGTCCGGCGCCTGCAAGGGCGAGTCGATAAGCCGCAGGACATCGGCGACGGCGGCTGCGAGCTCGGGGTCTGCCTGTTCGGTCACTACGGGGTCTCCGAGCAGGCGTGCATAGTCCTGCTCCGCGTCCGTCGCCAGCAATACTTGTGCGTCAACCAGTCGCTGGATTGCGCGCAGGTAAATGGCCAGTTCGTCGATCAGCGTTGCATTGATACCCTGCAGGCCGAGCTCGACAACCATGGGCGACAGGCCACCATGCACGAATGCCGTGCCATTGATGACAATGATGGCCGGCTTTGCCAGCAGCCATTGCCCGTAGCGGCCGTCTGCGGAAAACGCGCGGCGGTGTGCGAAATACCCCGGCGGAAACTTCCGGGAAAAATCATCACGCAATGCCTGTTCGTCGGTGTCGGCCGCGGCGCGCTTGGTTCGATATAGCGCAAAGCCACGCTCTCGTTCGTCGACAGATTCATCGGCGGCAAACGCCGCATACTCGGCTTTGGACACGTAGCGCAGGTCACCACTCAGATTCATCGCCTCGTGATTGCCAATCAGCACATGCACGCGACCGCCGTCGCCTGCGGCCTCGCCTTCGAGTCGCATCAGCAACTCCATCGCCTGCCGCGACTCGGGGCCCCTGTCTAAAATGTCACCGACAATGACGAGGTGCGTATGGCCACCCGACCAGCTCAATGTGTCGTCGATCACCACCGCGCTTTGCAGGGTCTGCACCATGGCTTCGTACGCACCATGAATGTCGCTGATGGCAACTACGCGCTCGACGTCGTTGAAGTGCCATCGCTGCGCTGCCGCTGGTTGCATCGCCAGCAACAGCAAAAGCATTGGCACGAAGTACTTTCCTCGCGGTATTGGCATGTCAGATAGTGTAGACAGGGTCCGTCTCCAGCGCCGGGGTTTGCACCCAGTCCGATATGATTTTGCTCACGCGCGGGTGGATGAAGTAACCAATGGAACTGTGCGGATTGGACCGGCCGAAGCGCACCGCCAGATTATAGATGCGATAGTCCTGTACGGTGCTGATCGCGCGTTGCTGCTGCATTTTCCTGAAGTCGTCCGCGAGCGTATTGTCGTTGCAAATGTAGTCGTCCTCGGCTGCTACGTTGTGCCACGCGATCACATTTTTCGGAAACGTTACCGACTCGCCCTTGTTGCCCAGCAGATAACGGCGAATGCCATGGTCACCCAGCGGTGCGCCCAGCGTTACCCAGGTATCAATTTTCGATTCCCCGTATTTTTCGGCGAAGCGCTGCTCGTGCGACAGCTGCCAGAGTACGTCATAAGCGACGACGCACCCGGTCCCGTGTGCAACCAGCATCACACGGTCGCCTCTATCCAGCAGCGCACACAGGGCGTTGCGAACACGTTCGCGAACCGCCTCGGCATACGCCGAATTGCCGTTGATGTACTCGGCAAAGTCCGGAGCTATTCGTCTGACCAGGAACCCGGTCATGTGCAACACACTGCATAGCGGCGCGATGATACTGGCGAGGAACTCCGGCGCGGCAGTTTTCCCGGGCAAGCAATCGTACTGGCGTATGCTGAAACGTTTGCGCGTGTCCAGATTGCGTAGATTCTGCAGCGCATTGTGGCGATCCGCCAGGTCGACCTGCTCATCGTATGCCCGTCCCTGTTCGCCAAGCAGGGCATTGCTCAGGTCGCCATAGTAGGCGAGCTGCACCGCCGCCTCGTCGTAGCGAAACAAAAGGTCCGGGTAGTCGCGCTCGATGCCGGTGCGCAATGCGGCTGCGATCAGATCGTGTAGTTGGTCGGCCGGCGGCTTGAAGCCTCTACCGTGCACGACAAGTAAGCTCTGCGAACTAATCGTAATCTTCCTCACCCGCATCGCGCCGCGTCAACATGGTGAGGAACGGACCCGACAGCACTTTGCCGTACTCCAGTTTCCAGATGAAGAGGGTCGTGATGACAAAGGCAAACGAGATCACCGTTGCGACTCCCAGCGCACCGATTCCGGAGCCGAGACCGATCGCAATCGCGACAAAGATGTACATTGCGTCGCTTGGTTGCCGTAACGTAAATCGAAAGCGCACCGCGGCGACAACCCCAGCGAGGCTGAACGCCAGCGCAACGCTGTTAGCAACGATCAGCGAAATACCGGCGACCACGACCGGCAGAATCATGATCGTTTGCAGGAATGACTGGTCGATCGTGCGGGCGCGGCTGGAAATGAAGTAGACCCAGGACACCGGCACAGCCAGCAGCACTGCGCCAATACTCGAGAACAGCAGCTGCATGGGAGCCGTGGGCGAAAACACCCGCTCTGTGATAGTCGAATACACGGGCTCGAAGCTTTCGCTACTTCCCGGCAACGCGCCCAGACCGCCGACTGGAAAATACTCAATCAGAATGGGGAACCAGCGCAAAAGGTAGACCACGCTGGCGACCAGCAGGACGTAGTACGCAACGATCAGAGCCAGGGGAATTAGCAGACCAGCAGATTTTCGCATCGGTTCAGCCTCCTTCGGCGGAACAAGATACAGCCGCGGCATTGTGATCGCAAATCATCGGCGGCGGTCGAATTTCGATGCTAGGCTGTGCGGCGTTTTTATACTGAAGCCAACTCATGACCAACGCCACGCAATTGCTCGGCATCAGCAACGCAATCGTCGACATCCTCGCACACGTCGACTACAAGACCATCGAAAAGCTGCAGATTGCGCCGGGGTCGATGACGTTGATCGATGAACATCGCGCGCGCGAAATCTACGCAATGATGGGGCCTGCGACCGAAATGTCGGGCGGCTCGGTCGCGAACACTGTTGCCGGGTTTGCCAATCTTGGCGGTTCTGCCGCCTACATCGGCCGCGTTAAAGCCGATCAGTTCGGCGAAATCTTCAATCACGACATGCGATCGCTCGGGGTCGATATTCGACTTCTGCCTGCGCAGGACGGGGCGCCGACGGCGCGCAGTCATGTGCTGATCACGCCCGATGGCCAGCGGACGATGAACACCTATCTCGGTGCCTGCACCGAGTTATCGGTCAGTGACATCAACACCGAAAGCGTCGGAACGCCGCAGGCCATTCTGCTCGAAGGCTATGTCTGGGACCTGCCCGAAGGCGCGGCGCTCATGCAGAAAGCCATTGAGTTGGGGCGAGCACGCGGTGCCATGATCGCGCTGTCGCTGTCAGATTCTTATTGCGTCGAACGCCACCGCGAAGACTTTGACGAAGTGCTCAGGAATGGCGTAGACATCGTATTGGCTAACGAGCAGGAAGTTCGCAAGCTGCTGCAGACGGATTCCTTCGAAGACACACTCGATGCGATCAACGCTTACGATAATCTGTTTGCGATCACGCGTTCCGAGCGGGGCTCGGTGATCGTGCATGGCGAGACAGTCGTGACCCAGGCGGCCAACCGGATTGAAAAGCTCGTTGATTCGACCGGCGCCGGCGATGCCTACTCTGCCGGTTTCCTGTTTGGCTGGGTCAACCGATACTCGCTGGGCGAGTGCGCACGGCTCGGCACTTTCTGCGCATCACGCGTCATCCAGCAGCTCGGCGCGCGTATCGAGCCAGGGCTCCTTAACAGCTACCGATAACAGGGGTCAGAGCCCTTTTTTTCCCAAATACGGATTGAATCGCCGTATATGGGAAAAAAAGGGCTCTGACCCCTGTTACTTGCCGATCGGGTGCCAGGTGGTTTTGACTTCCTGGGTGTCGCGCACGAGGTAGGGATGTTGCGAAGACTCGTTTGTCCAGTTGATATCCGTTCGTCGAAGGACACGCTTGATGTTGTCGGCTGCCGCCACCTGCACAGCCTTGTCCGTCTCCCTGTCACCGTCGCAGTAAATGATGGCATTGACGTCCATATGCGAGGCGAACTGGCCGCTTAACTCGCTGCGATAGCCAGTAAGGATGTTGACCACGCCGGCCGGTACGTCAGCGGCGTGTAGCACTTCCGCGAAACTCACCGCGCACAGCGGTTTCGATTCCGAGGCAAGCACCACACAGGTATTGCCGCCAACTATCGCTGGAGCAACGTTTGATACGAGCCCAAGAAGACCGCTGCCCTCGGGTGCGAGGATGGCGACGACGCCGGTCGGCTCCAGCACCGAGAAATTGAAGTGCGACGACGCAACCGGGTTTACCGAACTGAAGACCTGCTGGTACTTGTCGGCCCAACCCGCGAAATACACCAGTCGATCGATGGTTGCATCGACTTCCCTTTCCGCCGTTCGCGCCGGCACTCCCTGCAACTTCAATTCCGCGATGAACTGGTCGCGCCGGCCTTCCAGCATCTCGGCGACACGGTACAGAATCTGGCCACGCAGGTAGGCGCTCGCCTTGGCCCAGCCTTCCTGTGCGCTGCGGGCAGCGACCATCGCATTGCGAAAATCCTTGCGGCTGCTGCGACAGATGTTCGCGATGACCGCGCCTTGCCTGTCCTCGAGCGCGTAATAGCGCGCTGACTCCGTGCGCGGGAACTGTCCACCGATGAAAATCTTGTAGGTTTTTGCAACCGCGAGCCGCTTGGCCGCTTTTCCGCTTGTAGCCGCCATGCTTAAGTCCCCAGCTTCAGGTAGGCATCGAGACCGTGCAAGCCGCCCTCGCGTCCGACACCACTCTCTTTGTAACCACCAAAGGGCGACGTTGGATCAAACTTGTTAAACGTATTCGCCCAGACGACGCCGGCACGAATACTCTGCGTCATCTTGAAAATCTTCGAGCCCTTGTCGGTCCAGACCCCGCCGGAGAGTCCGTAGGGTGTGTTGTTCGCCTTGGTCACGGCCTCATCGAAAGTGCGGAACGTCTGGATCGCCAGCACCGGGCCAAAAATTTCTTCCTGCACAACCCGATTCGATTGCGACACGCCGGTAAAAATTGTCGGCCGGCACCAGTAGCCCTGCTTCGGAACCGGGCAGGAACTCTGGAACATTTCGGCGCCCTCCTGCTGACCGATCGCGAGGTAGGACTTGATGGTCTCAAGTTGTTGTTTCGAGTTGATGGCACCGATGTCGGTATTCTTGTCGAGCGGGTCACCGACGATCAGCGTCTCCATACGCTCCCTTAGCTTCTGGATCACCGTGCCTGCTACCGATTCCTGCACCAGCAGGCGTGAGCCCGCGCAGCAGACATGCCCCTGGTTAAAGAAAATACCGTTGACGATGCCTTCGACGGCCTGGTCGATCGCGGCATCGGCGAAAATAATATTTGCCGCCTTGCCGCCAAGTTCGAGCGTGTATTTCTTGTTCGAACCCGCCAGGGCTTTCTGGATGATTCTGCCGACGTCGGTGGAGCCGGTGAAGGCGATCTTGTCGATGCCGGGATGGTTGACGATGGCTGCGCCGGTCTCGCCCGCGCCGGTGACGATGTTCACGACGCCAGGCGGCACACCGGCATCCGCAATCAGCTCGGCGAGCTTCATGGCCGTGAGCGGCGTGGTCTCCGCGGGTTTCAGCACGACGGTGTTGCCGCAGGCCAGGGCCGGTGCAATTTTCCAGGCCGCCATGAGCAGCGGGAAATTCCAGGGAATGATCTGCCCTGCCACACCCAATGATTTGACCTTGCGACCCGGGAACGCGTACTCAAGCTTGTCGGCCCAGCCCGCGTAATAAAAAAAGTGTGCGGCAGCCAAGGGCACATCGACATCGCGCGATTCACGAATCGGCTTGCCACCATCCAGCGATTCGATCGCCGCAAATTCGCGCGACCGTTCCTGCAACATGCGCGCGATTCGAAATATGTATTTGCCACGTTCGGCCGGCTTCAGGCGCGACCAGCCGGCATAGGCCTTGCGTGCCGCCCTGACGGCCTTGTCGACATCGTCGGCCGATGCAAGCCCGACGCGGCTCAGTTTTTCTTCCGTGGCGGGATTGATCGTGTCGAAGTATTTGCCCTGCACGGGCGCCACGAACTCGCCGCCGATGAAAAGCTCGTATTTTTTCCGGATCCTGATGTGATCGGTGCTTTCCGGCGCCGGCGAGTACTGCCAGCCACCGTCGAACGCGAGTTTGTTTTCGGGAGTCGCCATCGTTAGTCCTTGGAAAAATAGTCGGCCGACTGATACACACCAGTCGCCTGCTTGCGTATCTGCATCAACACGTCATTGGCCAGCGAGCTGGCACCGAACCGAAACCATTGCGGCGTCATCCACGCTTTGCCGAGCGTCTCGCGCAACATCACCAGGTAATGAATCGCGAGCTTGGAGTGTGCGATTCCGCCCGCAGGCTTCATACCGACCATGCGGCCGGTGGCCGAATAATAGTCACGAATGGCCTGCAGCATGACCAGTGTTACCTGCATGGTGGCGGCCGGCTGAATCTTGCCGGTCGAGGTCTTGATGAAATCCGCGCCCGCATGCATGGCAAGCTCGCTTGCCTGCCGCACGCGATCCAGGGTGCCCAGTTCGCCGGTCTCAAGGATGACTTTGAGGTGCGCATCGCCGCAAGCGTCCTTGATTGCCACGATCTCGTCAAACACCATGCCGTAGTTGCCCGCCAGAAATTCGCCGCGCGATATCACCATGTCAATTTCGTTGGCGCCCTCGGCAACTGCCATGCGGGTATCGTCGAGCTTGACGGAAAGCGGCGCCTGGCCGCTGGGAAATGCAGTCGCCACCGACGCGATGTTGATGCCACGATTCCCCAGCGCTTTCTTCGCAACCTTGACCATCGTCGGGTACACACAAACGGCCGCAACATGCGGCAAACCCGGCATCGCATCGTGCAGGTGTATCGCTTTTTGACACAGCTGGCGGACCTTGCCCGGCGTGTCCTGCCCTTCGAGCGTCGTCAGGTCAATCATTGACAGGATCAGCTTCAGCGCTTCAACTTTCGACGCTGACTTGATACTGCGACTCTGGAAGCGCGCGACCCGCTCATCGACGCCAACTTCGTCAACGGTCGGAATCCGACTCATGTCAGGAAGTTTGAGCGTGGTTGTAACTGCAGACAGACCCATTGCCATTTCGCCTCATGCCACCGCGGTTTGCAGCGCAACCAGGATCATTTCATCGAAGGTTGTCTGCCGCTCATCCGTCGTCAGGTGGTCACCGGTAGTAATGTCGTCGCTGACGGTACAGATTGCGAGCGCCTCGGCGCCGTGCTCCGCAGCAATCGGATAGATGCCAGCCGCTTCCATCTCGACACCGTACACATCGTACCGCGCCAGCGTGTCGAACATGCCGGGGTCCGGCGTATAAAACAGGTCCGCTGAAAAAATATTGCCGACGTGATAGCGGACCTTGTTCGCCTCGGCAGCGTCGACGGCTTTACGCACCAAATCGAAGCTCGCCAGCGCCGCGTAGTCGTAGCCGCCGAAACGCATGCGGTTGCAATTCGAATCGGTGCAGGCGCCCATCGCGATAATGATGTCGCGTAATCTGACGTCCGGGTGCGAGGTGCCACAGCTGCCAACACGAATGACGCGTTTAACGTTGTACTCCGTGATGAGCTCGGTGCAATAAATGGACACCGAGGGTATGCCCATGCCGTGCGCCATGACTGACACCGGTTTGCCCTTGTAGGTACCCGTGAACCCCCACATGTTGCGCACATCCGTAACGCGCCGCGCACCGACAAGGTAGGTGTCTGCAATGTACTGCGCCCGCAACGGATCGCCGGGCATCAGCACCGTTTCCGCGAAGTCGCCGGGCGCCGCATTCATGTGTTTGGTGGCCATAAATCTCGCATCTGGAGTGGCACTCAGCCACACTCATTTCCTTGCAACCACCATACCGCGGAGCGTGTTGTGCGTCTATTGATCTGTGTGCCGTTACTGCTTGCCGCCTGCAGCGCCGATGGCGACAACGCAGTCATCCGGACGGTCGGTACGATAGACAATCGTGATCTGGACGAGGCCAGTGGCCTGGCGCATTCGCGGCAGGATGACGAGCTGCTGTGGGCGATCAATGACGACGGTCCTCCGGCCTTGTACGCCATGTCCAGGCGCGGTGAGCACCGCGGGCGGGTGACAATTACCGGCGCCCTGAACAAGGACTGGGAGGACCTTGCGGCCTTTGCCTACGAGGGTAAGAACTACCTCGTGGTTGCCGATATCGGCGACAACCATGCACGGCGAGCCTACGTTACGCTGTACGTCGTGGCCGAGCCTCCTCCGGCGGAGCCAGACGTGGCGCTCGCCTGGCGCGTCGATTTCCGTTATCCGGAGGGGCCACGCGATGCCGAATCCCTGGCCGTCGACGCTGCAGGCGGGCTGTTCTACATCTTGAGCAAACGCGACGTGCCGGCGAGACTCTTCACCGTGCCGCTTCGCCCTCGCGACGATGCAACCGTGCTCGCAGAGCCGGTCGCGATTCTGAACAACCTGCCGCAGCCGTCTGAACATCAGCGCAAGAACGGGGCGAAGAGCGGCTGGGCCTGGCAACCGACGGCGATGGACTTTGCGGCCGATGGCTCAAGCGCTTTGGTCCTTACCTATGGCGGCGTGTACTTCTTCGCCCGCGGCGATGGGCAAACCTGGCCGGACGCGCTGCGCGGCACGGCGCTGGAATTCAAACTGGGAAAGCTCAGGAACGCCGAGGCAATTGCGCTCGACAAGGACGGCATGTCGGCTTACCTGACAGTCGAAAAACAGCATGCGCCCCTGCTCTGGATCGATCTCGCCGATGCGCAAATGTGGCATAACAACAACAACTAGGGCCTGCGCTGAGCGGGCGCAGAACTCTGTTCCCGCGCGGATCGCGACGCATTCTCGTCGGCGAGGCCTGATCGTTGCCCGCGACGCCCGGTGACAGGACCCGGCCCAGCCACCCGTTTCCGAAGTCCGCCAAACGACTGAAAAACAAGAGCTTGTAACCCTTTCGTAACAGGACTTCGCAGTGCGGCAGCCTGGCCGCGCATGAAAAGTTCAGCTCGCTTTCGAAGATGCGCGTAACCCCTTATTGCACAAGTATTTTCGCTGCGTTAGATTCACCTGCAATCATTATCGAGAATCACTAATAGTGAGTAGTCAGAGCGGCCGGGATTATTCATGGTTGCGACCGTAATAGAAGTGTCATGAAGACCTGTTAGCTTCGCGGCGGATTGGCAACTCACCAGAGCATGATCATCAAAGAAGAATCGTGAACGGCGAAACAATTGGAATATCGCAGATTGCAATGCTTTCACGCTGGCAGCCAGGGCATCCGGCGAGACCTTTTCTCCCATACCAACTGGCTAAAAAGCAACAGACTAAATCGTTTTTGAACAGGGGTCAGACATGAAAACCAGATTCGGATTAAGCAGGTTTGCAGTGGCGTTTTTTGCGCTCGCATTGGCCGCAAACGCCTCGGCGCAAAGCACTTCAGCAAGCGCTCGCGGCACGGTCGTCGATGTCAACGGCAGGCCGGTTGCCAATGCGGCCGTTACTATTACGCACGTTCCCTCGGGAAGTACGAAAGTTGCGACAACGGGTCTGACGGGCAATTACTTCCAGTCCGGCTTGCGCGTTGGCGGACCTTACTCCGTGGTTGTTTCGGCTAGCGGCTACAGGGGCGCTGAAGTCGCGGATGTGTACTTCTCGCAAGGGACACAGGCCGCTCTGGACCTGGTGCTGGAACCAGTTGTTGTAGCCATGGAGGAAGTTGTTGTCTTGGGGCAGGCTGTCGCGACGCGTGACCTGAATAATGGCGTGGGATCGGCATTCACAGCTGTCGATATTGCGAATATGCCGTCGGCAACCCGCGACGTCATCGCTACCCTGTTGCGCGATCCTCTGGCGCAGTCGAGCGGCGAAGGTAATCTTTCGGTAGCCGGCATTAATCCGCGTTTCAACGGCCTCGCGATCGATGGCACCTTGCAGCAGGATGATTTCGGCCTCGGCAGCAACACCTACGCGACGGCTCGGTCACCTATCAATCTTGATGCGGTGGAATCAGCCAGCCTGGTTGCTTCTGACTACGATGTCACGGCGGCCGGATTTACCGGTGGTCTTGTCAACATTACGACCAAGTCCGGTACCAACGAATGGGACGGCGCGGCCTTTTATTACTGGCAGAAACCCGATTATTTTGGCAGCGACTTTGGTTCCGGCGATGACGCCGGCACCTTCGACTCGAGCGGTATTGACGAGAAAGAGTATGGCCTGTCGTTGGGCGGCCCGATCATCAAAGACAAGTTGTTCATCTTCGCCTCGTACGACGAGTTCGAGTCCGCGGAGTCAGTCGACTTCACGGCCGCAGATGCCGATAACGGCATTCAGCCCGGTTTCTTCGACGCCCTGGCAGACGTCATCCTGACCAGCACAGGCTACGACGTTGGCAGCCGGCCACAAACAGCGAGCACTCCCGTAACTTCAGAGCGCACGCTCGCCAAGCTCGACTGGAACATCACCGATCAGCACCGCGCGTCCTATACCTACCAGAAAACCGAGGAGGGCGGCACCAGTGTCGGTAGCCTTGAGTATCAGTCAGCCTGGTACACGATTCCGGTTGACCTCGAGGCAACGACTTTGCAACTGTTCTCGGACTGGAACGATTCATTGTCGACAACGATCAGATACAACACCAAAGACTTTTCTCGCGGCCAGATTTGCAATGCGGGGCCGGGAGTCGGTCATATCGAAGTCGACAACCTCAGCGAAGCGTCCCTGGTGGGCACGCCACTGGAAGGTCTGCTGACCAGTTCCGACCTCGACAACATCATTGGTGGTTGCGATCGCTTCCGGCACTCCAATGTATTTTTTGACGAGCGGACGCAGATCTTTGCCAAGGCCGATTATTTTGTCGGCGATCACGTGCTCTCGGCAGGTGTCGAGCTCGAAGACTTCAGCCTTTTCAATCTGTTCCTTTCCGACTCGCGCGGCCAGTTCAATTACACCAGTTTCGCCAACCTTGTCGCTCAAACGGCTACTGTCATCTACCAGAATGACACCTCGAATGATGCCAACAATGCCGCTGCAAGCTGGGGCTATGACAAGTGGGCGTTTTTCATCCAGGACACCTGGCAGGTGTCGCCAACCCTGGAGCTTGGCTTCGGCATTCGCTACGAGACGTTCGACCAGTCTGACAAACCGGCTTTCGACCAGTCGATCCAGGATACCTATGGCGTCGACAGCAGCATGAATCTCGACGGTCTGGACCTTGTCATGCCGCGCGTCAGTTTCCGCTGGGATATAGCAGACCGTACGACTCTGACGGGCGGCTTTGGGCTATTTGCAGGCGGCGATCCGAAAGTCTGGACGTCGAACGCGTTTCAGCTGCCGGTTGTTAGGGTCTCTGGTACATTTAGCAACGTAGACCCAACGGTCGTGCCGCAGGCATTGATCGACCAGGTGGCGCTCGGTACGCCGATTCCAATCGATACGATCGCTCCGGACTTCGAGATCCCGGCGGACTGGAAAGCCTCATTGCGACTGGAACAGGACTTCAATATCGGTTCCAGCGAAGGCTATATATTCACGGCGCAGTACCTGTACACCAAGGTCAAAGACGGCTTCATGTGGACCAACCTCGCTCAAACGTCGCGTTCCGACACGACACCTGGCGTTGCGCCGGACGGCCGACCCATCTACGCCGACCTGAATTCTCTGGGCATCAACAACGTCACGGAACTCGGCAATTTCAGTGACGGCGAAAACCATATCATTGCGTTGGCAGTATCCAAGCGCTACGACAATGGCTGGAACTTTGATGTCAGCTACGCCTACCAGGATATTGAAGCTGTTACCGAGGGTACGTCGTCTCGCGGTATTTCGAACTGGCGCGGCATCATCAGCGCTGACCGCAATGATCCGGGTGTGCGGCCGTCGCCTTTCCAGATCGAGCATTCGTTTAAACTGAATGTCGGTTACGAAAGAGACTTCTTCGGATCCGGCGACGCTACGACTCGATTTGATGCGTTCTTCCAGCGCCTCTCGGGCGATGCGTACGCGCACACCTTTGACGTCAGCAATACCAATGCGATGTTCGGTCGTGCCCGTTTTGAAAACCCGTTCGACACGGATGTCTTGTATGTGCCAACCAGTGCCAGCGATCCTGCTGTCGTCTACGGGGCCGGATTTGATCAGACCGCATTCAACGACTACATCCGGAGGCGCGGTGGCGGCAAAGGCATTTTGACGGCGTTTAGCACGGATTCCGGCTGGAATTCGCTGATGAATGTACGCATTCAGCAGTCAATCCCGGGGTTCAAGTTCCTGGGCGATTCGCTGGGTGACAACAACGTCCGTCTTGTACTCGACATTGAGAACTTCCTGAACTTGCTAAACGAGGACTGGGGGGTCTGGAATGATGGCCCGTTTTTCCTGGACAACGACATCGTAACGGCGGACATCGTTACAGCGGCCGATGTGGCCGCCAACGGTGTCGCCGGAGCCACTGCGCTGCTCGGCGACGCACCGCGCGTCAATTGCCAGCAGCAAAGTGACTGCGTCTATCGTTACAATTCGTTTAACGGCCGGGATGTCGATTTTGCGGATTC
>CAZHLE010000023.1:24444-27927 GCA_964533065.1 uncultured Woeseiaceae bacterium
CAAATCCGGCTTGGGATTCGCTTCGACTTCTGATCGATTCGCAAACTGCATGACCTCAAAGGGCGGTCTTCGGACCGCCCTTTTTTGTGTCTTTTTTATTGTGGGAGGGGGCCATGCCCGCGACATCAATTATTAATTATTCGCCCGCATGGCGGCCTCCTGCCAGCAAGCCTCGCGATTCGGACCCAGCGCCACAAAGCGCGGATTCTGAGGGTCGACTTCCTGGCCAACCTTCTGCCCCAGCTGCTGCGCCCGGATGATTGCATCGAGAACGAGGTACTTGAGCTCGGCACCTGTGCGCGAGTCCGGATCCCGCACGCTATCCGGAATGACATAGCCGTCATTGTTCTGGTAGAGAAAATCCGGAATCACCAGCGTGTATTGCCGGCTCACGTCGATTTCCTGCCAGCCGCTCTCCACAGGCACCTGCAGGCTCACGATGCGCGATCGTTCGGGCAGGCGGCGATCGATGCAAACACGGAAACCTGAAATCTGTGGGAAGTTTCCCTCGCCCTCGCCGACGTAACCCGCCTCCATCAGGGTATTAAATTCGGCGCCGCTGAGAGTCACCCAGCGCAAGTAGGAAGAGAAACCAAAAGTACGCGCGATGTCCTCGTAACGGATATTGCCCATGATGTAGTCGTCGATACGAATCGAGCCGCTGTTGATGAAGGCGAAGTCCGCGATCGGCGTGCCAAATGCGCCACGCGCCTGGTCCACGATGAAGTTGCCCCAGGCGGACTCTTCATTCCTGATCGTCTCCTCGCGGGCATCAAAGTTTATATCCGCCTCGCCAATCCTGGCATCGACGATGGGGTACAGTCGCAGCAACTCCGTGCGCCACTCGTTTTCCAGTTGTGCATACTCGGCATCCCTCGCCACGTTCGAATCCAGCTCAAGCGATCTCGCGTTGATCGAGACGTCACCTGCGGTGCCGAAGTCCACGTCGATTCGCCAGATGGTGCGCGCGTTGGATGAGCCCTTGAATATTGCCGCCGAAAAATCGCTTTGCGGGCGGTGAGCAACCTCATGCTCGTGCCCGCCGACAATGAACTCCAGGGTCGGATGCAGGGCACGCAATTCTGCCAGCGCAATATCATTCGCCATGCGCAGGTGCGTGAGGCCGATGATCATGTCGACACCCTGCGCCTCGAACTCAAGGATTACGCGTTCGGCATTGCCAATATAGTCACGCTCGTACTCCACATAGGATCGGCTGGTGCCGCCGTCCAGCGGATGCATCGTGAGTGCGAACAGACCAATGGTCTTGTCGCCATGTTCTATCGTGAACGATGTCTGTAGCGCATTGTCGGCAACGTCATCACCGGTTTTCAGCATGTAGTTGTCGCCCAGCCAGTCAAAATCAGAGGAACGAACGGCATTAATGAAGAACGCGATATCGCGCTCGCGAATATCGAACTCGTGATTGCCTGCAACAAGATAGGTCGGTGCGAGGTCGTCTATAAAATTCAGCGCATCGACCATCTGGCCGCCGAACCAGATCTGGCTCTCCAGCGAAGGCGATAGCAGGTCGCCGGCGTGCATAACATGTACGTCGCGGCCTTCACTCTTCGCCTGCCGAATCACGGTGACAACTCGCGCGAAACCTCCACGCGTACCGTCTTCAACATCCGCCACGCGATAGGTATCGTTGAGGTGGATAAAGCTCAGCCCGCGCGCTTGGCTTGCAGTAGACTGAGAATTGACCGCACAGGCCGACAGCAGGACTGCGAGCGGGAGGAGGAGAAATTTTATGGCACATCGTTGCATGTTTGCTCTCATAACAGTTATTGCGCTGACCGGGTGCGGTGAGTCACCGCCACCCGAAACCGGCTGGTCGGCCGAAAAAGATCTTGGCGTGAAGTGGGTACAACAAGCGGCCGAATACCAGGCACTTTCCATGCAAGCTTACCATCAGGCGGAACGTGATCTACCCGGGTTCCTCGAGGATCGATCGTGGTCCGCACAACCCGGGCAAAAAAATGCCCACTATTTGCCCACTGCCATCGTGTTTGACGTCGACGAAACCGTTATCAGCGGCGTGGATTTCCAGCTGGCGGTCGAACGGCCTGTGACGCAGACAAAACTGAATCAGTGGCATAGCGAGCACCAGGCGCCGGCGATCACCGGATTCGAACGCTTCGCAAACAAGGCGCGTGCGGCAGGGGTCGAGCTGTTTTTTATCAGCAATCGCCCTTGCGAACGTATCGAGGGTATTGACGATCCCTGCCCGTACAAATCGACGATCGTCAATGACATCCGCGATGCCGGTGTCGAGGTCGACGCGGAGCACGTCTGGTTGGCGAATGAGCACGAACATTGGGGTAAGGAAAAACTCACACGGCGCGAGCAACTCGCCCGCACGCATCGAATTCTCATGCTGATCGGCGACGATCTCAGTGACTTCATCCCCTGCGTGCGACAAACGCCGTCGCCACCGTGTACCGATAACGCGACGGCCGAGAGTCGGCAGCGCAAGGTTACGGAGTTTTCCGGCTACTGGGGACACGGCTGGTACATCCTGCCGAATCCCATGCATGGCTCCTGGACGTCCTTTGACGAATTATGAAATTGGCGCCAAAACGCGTATTCTGGAGAGCAGAAAAATCTCGTTAACGCGTTGATTCAATGTGAATTGTTTTTAGGGGGACGAATGGCAAAGCTGAAATGTGGCCTGATCCAGATGGGCCTTAAAGGCGATGGCTCGATGACGCCCGAGGCGATCCGCGATCGCATGATCGAGGCACATATTCCGTTCATCGCGGACGCCGCGCGGCAAAAAGTCCAGGTGCTTTGTTTCCAGGAAGTTTTCACCCAGCCCTACTTCTGCCCAAGCCAGGACAGGAAATGGTACGCAGCAGCCGAAAGGATCCCAGATGGACACACGACGGCTCTGATGCAGGAGTACGCGAAAAAGCACAGCATGGTCATTGTTGTGCCCATCTATGAAGAAACGATGCCCGGCGTCTACTACAACACCGCGGCCGTCATCGATGCCGACGGTTCCTATCTCGGCAAGTACCGCAAGACCCATATCCCGCAGGTGGACCCGGGATTTTATGAGAAATTTTTTTTCAAGCCCGGCGACCTCGGCTACCCGGTGTTCAATACCGCCTATGTGAAACTCGGCGTCTACATCTGTTACGACCGGCACTTCCCCGAAGGTTGGCGAGCGCTGGCGCTGAATGGCGCGGAGTACATCGTCAACCCGTCCGCAACGGTCGCGGGTTTGAGCAAATACCTGTGGGAACTCGAACAGCCGGCATCGGCCGCCGCCAATGGCGTATTTATCGGCGCCATCAATCGCGTCGGCAAGGAAGAGCCCTGGGCGACAAGCCACAGGATGGGCGAGTTCTATGGTTCGAGTTACATCGTCAATCCACGCGGCACGATCGAAGCACAGGCGAGTTACGGCGACGACGAACTGCTGGTGCACGAAATCGATCTCGACATGGTGCGTGAAGTTCGCAACACCTGGCAGTT
>CAZHLE010000024.1:0-4340 GCA_964533065.1 uncultured Woeseiaceae bacterium
TGATCACTTCGCGGACGACCGGTGCGGTCGGCATCTCGAAGCCGTGTTGTGTGTCACCGCCCAGGGAAACCGGGCGCCGGCGAGCAGGCGCCTTGCGTTTACGGCGACCACTCTTGTCACCGGTTACATGCAGTTCCTTGCGACCATAGCGCGTGTCTTCCGACTTTCCTTTTGTCTTGTCCTTGCCGCGGCGCGCTCGCGTATCTTGTTCGTTTTTCTCGGCCTTTGCCTTCTCAGCTACCTCAGCCGCAGCGGCCAGTCGCGCTGCCTCTCGCACTCCATCCTCCGCGTCCTTTCGCTCCTGCTCCGCCTTTTGCCGTGCTTGCTCGTCAGCCTGAACCGCCTGTTCCTTCTCGGCATTGGCAGTTTCTATTGCGCGTTTTTCAGCCGCGATGTGCTCTTCCTCGGCCTTTCTCTGGCGATCGAGCTCATCCTGTTCTTTTTGCGCCTGCTCTTCGAGCACGTCGCGCTTTATGTAAGTTCGCTTCCGACGGACCTCGACATTTACCGTTCTCGTGCGGCCTTGTGCGCCAGACAGCCGCAGTTCTGACTGTGACTTGCGATTCAGGGTAATGCGGCGCGGTGCCGGATCACCTGCATGACTAGCATCCTGCCCATGGCTGCGTCGCAAATGCGTCAGCAATTCAAGTTTTGCTACATCGCTGATCGTGTCAGACGAGCCACTGACCTTGATACCGGCCTCGTCCAACTGCGACAACAGCCTGTCCACCGGAACTTTCAGTACCTCGGCAAATTGCAAAACCGTAACATCAGCCATTTTTCTAAACTCCACCAGGCCTGTTAATCAGGCCCGTTCTTCCTCAGTTTCAAACCAGTGCGCGCGCGCCTTCATGATCAAGGCAGCAGCATCGTCCTGCTCCATTTCTTTGATCTCGATCAAATCATCAGTCGCCAACTCAGCAAGATCTTCCCGAGTTACGACACCCTTGCTGGCGAGCAGATACGCAAGACTTTTGTCCATGCCGTCGAGACTGAGCAAATCTTCAGCAGGCTCGGACTCACCAATCTTTTCTTCACGCACAATGGCCTGCGTCAAGAGCACGTCGCGCGCCCGATTACGCAACTCTTCCACCATGTCTTCGTCAAATTCTTCAATGGCGATGAGCTCGGCGGCCGGCACATAGGCGATTTCTTCGATGGTAGAAAATCCCTCCTGCACCAGGATCAATGACACTTCTTCGTCGACGTCCAGCTGCTTCGAAAACAAGTTAATTAACTCTTTCATCTCCGACTCGCTCTTTTCGTCGGCAACTGCCGCCGTCATGACATTGAGTTCCCAGCCAGTCAGTTCGCTCGCAAGACGAATATTCTGCCCGCCGCGGCCGATGGCCTGCGACAGCTTG
Organism: uncultured Woeseiaceae bacterium; assembly: GCA_964533065.1. GTDB lineage: Bacteria > Pseudomonadota > Gammaproteobacteria > Steroidobacterales > Woeseiaceae > UBA1847. Next base: position 1,365 of record CAZHLE010000024.1, read on the forward strand.
TCCTCGTCTACGGCAATGTCCATGCTGTGTGCATCTTCATCCACGACGATGGAAACCACTTCCGCTGGCGACATCGCATTAATCACATACTGCGCCGGGTTTTCGTCCCAAAGAATGATGTCAACGCGTTCGCCTGCGAGTTCATTCGAGACCGCCTGTACACGCGAGCCACGCATACCAACACAGGCACCTACGGCGTCAATACGGCTGTCATTGCTCTTGACGGCGATCTTGGCACGCAGGCCCGGATCGCGAGCCGATCCGAGGATCTCTATCAGACCCTGGCCAACTTCGGGAACCTCGATCTTGAACAACTCCACGAGGAATTTCGGTGAGGTGCGAGTCATGAACAGTTGCGGACCACGAATTTCCGATCGCACTTCAGTCAGTAATGCCTTGATGCGGTCCTGCGGGCGCACGGGTTCACGCGGTACCATCTGGTCCCGTGCGACGAAACCCTCGGCATTGCCACCAAGATCGATATATACGCCGTTGCGATCGACGCGCTTGACCAGGCCGGATAACATTTCGCCCTGACGCTCCTTGTATTGCTCCACGACCTGCTCGCGCTCAGCCTCACGAACTTTCTGCACGATAACCTGCTTCGCTGTCTGCGCCGCAATACGACCGAAATCGACAGATTCCATGGGTACCTCGACGTAGCCGCCAGGTACGGCCGCTGCATCCATTTCCAGCGCATCAATCATGCGAAGCTCGCGATCGGGGGTTTCGAGCTCAGTTGAATCGTCCGCGAACACGAGCCAGCGGCGAAAAGTTTCGTAATCGCCGGACTCGCGATCAATGACGACTCGAACTTCGATGTCCTCACCATGCTTGCGCCGCGTCGCGGATGCCAATGCCGCCTCGATGGCTTCGAATATGATGTGCTTCTCGACGCCTTTCTCGTTTGAAACAGCGTCAACAACCATCAGAATGTCTTTGCTCATTACCTGTAACTCCAAATCAGCCCGGACTTCTTGGTCCTTCAGGGCGCCAGTCGTGCAATATCAATCTGTGCTACGGGCAAGGTATGCGGCACGCCGTCCACCTCGACCACAATGTTCTGCTCATCCGCCGCCAGCAACTTGCCGCGAAATCGCTTGCGATTCTCAATCGGAAACCGCATTTGTACTTTTACATCCTCACCCGTGAAGCGCACGAAATGAGCATGTTTGGTCAGTTTCCTGTCCGACCCGGGCGACGAGACCTCGAGGCTGTACTGACCGGGTATCGGATCCTCGACGTCCAGAAGCGCGCTGACGGCCAAACTGACCCTTTCGCAGTCGTCGAGACCGATACCCTCGGCTTTGTCGATGAAGAGCCGGATGAAGCCATTCGGACCGCCTGTTTTCGCCTCCAGATCCGATAACTCGTATCCCAGGCGTTCGACCGTGGGTTGCAGCAGTGTTGCCAGCTCGTCACGTGTCATAAATATTCACTAACCTGCTGTTTTTAAACAAAAAATGGGCCTATGGCCCATTCTTCAACACATTAAAAAACCCCTACGCGGGGCCTCTCTACCAAACTCTGGTAACGGGGTGCCATAAGCGCACCAACGCGTCGGGGCGCGATTATACGGTAATCCGGCCGCCGTAAGCAATCATCCGTAAAGGGGCCGTGGACACCGCTCTGCACGCGTATCTTAAGACCGGCAGCGCCGTCTAGATATTTGGGGCCACCAGCTTCTCCGCTTGCTTCTGCTCCGGGGCGCCATCGACCTGAATACGATTACGCGCCATGAGCTGCATGCCCGCCCAGTAAACCAGTGCCGGCAGCAGGAACGCGGCGATCGATGCCGGAAGGAACTGGAACAGGGGCTGGGCCGCATCCGTGAACGGGTTGTAAACCCAAAAATAGGTTAATTGCCCGAGGATGACGCAACCGAGCGCCAGGAAATTGAATCCTCTGGTGTAGTAGTACTGGCCGCTGGGTGCGGATTCAAAAATCGAACGCAGGTGAAGTTTTTGCTTGCGGAGGAAGAAATAATCCACCAGCAGGACTCCGCCGACCGGCGCATGCATGGTGCCGTTATAGGCCAGGAAAGCGTCCCCAAGGTCGTAAAGTTCACTCGGCCAGACGACGAAAAACGCGAGCGGCACGGCCGTCAGCGCGATGATCAGTTTCCAGCCGCGCTGGCGCAGCCCGGGTACGTGGCGAAGTGCCAGGCCGCTGGCGAACAGGGACACCGACGTCGAGGTGATGTTCGCCAAGGCGACGAATAGCAGTGCGAGTACGCCCATGAAGACACCACCGAGCGGGACCATCCATTGGGTCGGGTCATCTGAGCCTACAACGAGACCTGAAAACAGCGCGACCGAGCAGACAATGCCAAAAATCAGCCCGAGCTGAAGTACCTCGGGATAAATAGCGTTGCGCCGGGTCTTGGTATTGCGCGCCAAAAAGCCGATGCCACCCCACCAGGACATGCCCGAGGCAATACCTAGTTCCAGGCACACAGCGTAATTCATCCACGGCGATGGCAGCGGGTCCAGGGGCTCGGCCGCCAGTATCTCCGTCCAACCGTGAGTAGTGATCAACATGTAGAACATGAACACAATAATGATGATCAGTGCTGGCGTGATGATGGAATTGAACAGGCTCAGCAGGTGCACGCCGCGCGTCGTCAGGATATAGGTCAGCCAGATGCCGAGCGCGACGCCCGCACCGACCAGCCAGTCCGGTGACGTGTAACCGAGCGCATCGACAACATTCAGGATGCCATTGCCGAACATGACAAGTATCAGCCCCGACCAGCCGATCATGTTGAGCAAGTAAAAAATCAGCACTACGCGTGCACCGTTCTGGCCAAAGGATGGCTTGCAGAAGTCGATCTGCTCGATGCCATAACGCTGGCAACCCGCGGACAGCGAAGCGCTGATCAGGAACACGCCGATGAGATTTCCGGCAATCAGGCACACCATGCCCTGCACCGCACCGACCAGCTGCGCCGCGTAACCACCGGTCAGGAAACACCAG
>CAZHLE010000024.1:4350-19269 GCA_964533065.1 uncultured Woeseiaceae bacterium
CACCAGGTCGCTATGGCGTAGGCAAAACAAGTGCCGTGCGCACTCCAGAATTTGTACTCACGCTCGCTGGGAAGCAGCGGCTCGCGTCCATAGACACTTAGTAACTCGGTATTGCGGCCGCTGTTCGAGCCGCTCATCGGGCCAGCACCACGGCGATCACCGGAATCACGATCGAGATCACGACCAGGATGATCCAATCCATGCGATTGAAAGTACCGAGCTCCGCATCGTTCATGTTCTGCATGGTGTCGATGCGCTGCTCGAGGTCTGCGACCAGGTCCGAATTGCTGTTCTTGTTCTGCATGAGGCGAGACTCCTGAGTGCCGGGTCGATTCTAGGGAGAAATCTGGTCATGTGGAAGAGTCGAGTACATCGAATTGCATCCCGGTCGTATCGAACAACGAATTCAGACTCCGGAGTTCCCTCGGCGGACCTGAAAACGGCTGTTGCGCCCCACTATCGAGAAAGGTCACGATGATCGAACCATCCTTACCCGGCTGCTAGGACTGCGGAACGCCCCCGCATCCGCCGAAGATGACCGCTAGCGCCAAAACCGTGACCAAATTCAGTGCCGGATTGATCATCTCGCAAACCATGGATATACGGGCATAATGTCGGCCTTGACCAGCAACATTGCGCCAGAATACACGATGGCAAATGGCCGACAACACCGGTGAGTGATAATCCTCCACAGAGCGGGATTGCTGCCTGGTGGGCCGAGTTGAAACGACACCGCGTGGTTCGGGTGCTCGTGTTTTATGCCGTTTCCGGCTGGGTCGTTATCGAGGTGGCCTCGACGCTGGCGCCCAATCTGGATCTGCCCGGCTGGACCGTAAAACTTGTGATCAGCCTGGTTGCGCTCGGCTTTCCAATCACGGCCGCGTTGGCCTGGTTCTTCGATATCGAGCCTGATGGCATTCATCGAACGGACAACACCGATGCCGAGGCGAAAAATAGTAACTTTCCGGCACAAACCATATTGGCTGTTTTACCCTTCGACAATCTTTCGACAGATGCCGAAATGCAGTTTTTCTCGGACGGTGTCAGCGAGGAGATTATTCAGCGCCTGGCGCGGGGCGCGAAGCTCAAACTGATCGGCCGCACGTCGAGCTTTCAGTTTCGCGGCGCAGCCAAGGCGCATGCCGCGGCGAAACTCAACTGCTCGCATGTGCTGGACGGTACAATTCGCCGGACTGCAGACCGGGTTCGCATCAACGCGCACCTGGTTGAGGCGTCGACAGGAACGACCTTGTAGACTGATCGTTACGATCGGGATCTGCAGGACATGTTCTCGGTGCAGGACGATATTTCGGAAAAGATTTCCGCAGCGCTCGATCAGACGTTTTCCCGCTTGCCATCAATTGCGGTCGATCCTGCTGATTACGATCTATACCTGCGCGCAAGCCTCAGATCGTATTCGCCCGACGAATTGCGCTCAAAAATTGCACTACTCGAGGTCGCCACACAGCGCGCACCACACTTCGCCGAGGCCTGGGCGCGTCTTGCGTACCAGCGCGCATGGCTGCGGTTTTATCAACCCTATGCGGACCGGCAGCCGAGCACGGCGGCAATCGTCCGCGAGGCAGACCTCGCTCTCGGAATTGATCCGCATAACGCCGATGCGCTGCTGGCAAAGCTGTTCGTGATTGCGCCATTTGGTCGGTTTGTGGAGTTCGCCGGAGTATTGCAACAAGTTCGACAGGCGCCCGGTGCGGGTGATGGCAAGAAGTACATTGGCTGGTCGCTGCGGATGATGGGGCATGTTCGCGAGAGCGTCGAGGCAGACGAACGTAACTACGTGAATGATCCTCTCGACCCCATGTCCGCGAACGTGGTTGCCCTGGCGCGAATGGCGGCCGGACGCATTCACGAGGCGATCCCTGTTTATGAGGATCTGCTGGCGCGTGTTCCGGAGATGAGCTTTCCCCTCACCAGCCTGCTGCGAGCGAAGGCTCTGCTCGGCGACTGGACCGGAGTCGATGCCTTGCTGGATCTCGTCAGACAACGTCCGTTACGCGAATTTGAGGAAGGGCTCGCCTTCATTCGCACCAAGCGCGAACCAAGCTCGGAAAACATCCAGACCTGGCGCAACGGTCTGCAGGCGCACGTCGAAAAGACCGGCTGGATTGATTGTTCGCGGCTCGTTTACGCTGCACACCTGGGGCTCGTCGATGCGGCATACACGCTCGCCGACAGGGCACGTCTCGGTCCCACCGGCGCCGGCGAGGACATCATGGGCCCGGACGGCTACCGAACCTCGATACTCTTCCAGGCCGGCATGCCCGAATTATGCAACGACCCGCGCTTCGTCCGTCTGTGTGCACGGCTCGGCCTGGTCGAGTATTGGGCCTCGACAGGCAAGTGGCCCGACTGTGCGGACGAAGTGCCTTATGAATTCCGTTCTGAGTGCGGACGGTTACGGACACTTCCTACTGAACGTTTCGGGTATTGATGCTGACACCATCACCCGGACTGGTTGCTGAATTAGCTCATTGATAGACTCTGCCACAGCAATTGGCGCACAACAGGGGAGCACCTCGTGGCCGGCGGCAACGCGAACCTGACAATTTGGCAAATCGGCATTCGCTGCATTTTGTCCGCGATGCTGCTGGCTCTTGTCGGCCTGTTGCCTGCACTCGACATTGCGGTCAATCCATTCGACCGGGAGATCCTGTTCACTGAATTCTCCTTTGTGCAAATAACACAAAGCGCCACGTTAATGCTTGCGCTCCTGGTATGCGGCTACCTGCTATACAACAACGTTTTGCCGCAGCTCTTCCCGCTGTTTATGTCCCTGCTGGCCTTTGCCATGCATGGTACGCCAGTCCGATTCGTTTCCGGACATGGTCGCAGACGGCTTGTGACAGACACCGGTGACGCTGATTCTGCTCGCCACCACCTATCGAATGATCAAACAAAAAGAGCCGCTGCAAACCCAGGTCGCTTGGCTGTCCGGTCAATTTGGCCCGGGTCTGATGCTGTCTGGCTTCGTCATTGTCATGGGCTTTGCGCGAATGTTCGGGCGCGGCGAAATGTGGGAGCAGAATTGACGCACCGCAGGAAACTTATCGCGATGTAAAGTCCGCTCGAATATTCGATTGTCAATTCCGGCCAAGCTGTTGATCAATGCAACGATCACGTCGATTGGTCGCCTGCTTGCTATTCCGTAGCGATTTTTGTTTCGACCTCACGGTTACCGAAATGGTACGAATTCATTGTTCCACTCCCAACCCACTAGTGCGGGGCTATGACAAAAAGCAAGAATCACCTGCATAGCAATAGGACACCATACCGAGCCTCAGTGACAATAAGGATACTTGAATAGATAAATTAATGGGAAACCATGAATATCGAAAATGAGCCAAGCCACTGAAGGTTTAGTAAAAGCACAAAAGCACGCCATAAGCATTCGCCCAACAGTGGCAGGCTTTCCTGTCGCGCAGCATCGGCTGTCCTCGGCAGGTCGTGTGGGCCCGCGAAAACGAAATCCGGCAAGGTGATTCCCACCCGTTCAGCTGCCACCGCTTGCGCGACGGCCTGGACAGTAAGCGTCGCATTACCGGCCCGGTGCACCAGCAAGGGAATACGATGGACTAATCGCGCGCATTATCTACCGATGATCGTCCCTGATTGGCTTCCCGCAATGGAAGAGGTATAAATTGCGCCTGCCGAACGACGCAACGCGCGTTCATTTATTCAATACGGAGTAACTCATGGCCACGAAAAAAACCACCGCAGGCAAACGAAAAAAGGTTGCCGTGAAAAAGAAAGCGCCCAAAGTTTCCAGGAATAAGCCGGTCGCGAAGAAGAAGGCAAAAAAGGTGGCCCGGAAAAAGCCGGCTGCAAAAACGAAGGCAAAGACGGCAGCCAGGAAAAAGCCAGCCGCAAAGAAGAAGGCGAAAAAAGTCGCTAGTAAGAAGCCTGCTGCGAAGAAGAAAGCGAAAAAAGTAGTCAAGAAGCCGGTTGCGAAGAAGAAAGCGAAAAAAGTAGTCAAGAAGCCGGTTGCGAAGAAGAGAACGACAAAACCCATCATCGTCGTCACCGGCGCTACAGGCGCCCAGGGCGGCGGCCTCGTGCGCGCGATCCTCGCCGATCCGAAGCGCAGCTTCGCCGTACGCGCCGTCACGCGCAATAAAAAGTCGGAGCGCGCCCAAGAACTTGCGAAGCTCGGTGCAGAAATTGTGGTAGCCGACCTCGACGACCTGGCCAGCCTGAAGCGCGCGTTCAAGGGCGCGTACGGAGCCTATTGCGTAACCAATTACTGGGAGCATTTCTCGCCTGAGAAAGAGACCCAACAAGGCATCAACCTGGCCGAGGCAGCCAAGGCAGCGAAACTCGAACACGTCATCTGGTCCACGTTCGAGGACACGCGCAAATGGGTGCCGCTGGACGACCTACGGATGCCGACGCTGATGGGCAAGTACAAGGTGCCGCATTTCGACGCCAAGGCGGTTGCGAACAAGGTGTTCTGGGACCTGGGCGTGCCGACAACGATGCTGCTCACGTCGTTCTATTGGGACAACCTGATTAACCTCGGCATGGGACCGCAGAAGGGCCCAGACAATGTTTACACGCTCACACTGCCAATGGCCGAGCGCAGGCTGCCGGGCATCGCGAGTGACGATATTGGCGGTTGCGCGTACGGAATTTTCAAGGCGGGTCCGAAATACATTAACAGGACCGTCGGCATCGCGGGCGAACACCCGACCGGCGCCGACATGGCGGCCACCTTAAGCAAGGCACTGGGCGTGCCCGTACGCTACAACGCCATCTCGGCTGACGACTACCGCGCCTTGGGTTTCCCCGGCGCAGACGACCTCGGCAACATGTTCCAGTTTAAACGCGACTTCAACGGCTATTACTGCGGTGCGCGCGATGTCACCCGCAGTCGTGCACTCAATCCGTCACTGCAGTCGTTTGCGACGTGGGTGGCAAAGAACAAGAAACGGATAGCACTGTAGCAGTATGCCGGTCTTATTTCGCCTCGATCGCGCGCCCTTCGCGAATGATGTAGGCGCGAATCGCCTGCGCATCTTCTTCCGTTAGCACGCCCGCAAATGTCGGCATGCCTTTTGCGAGGTAGGCACCCTCCACCACTATCTGGTTCCAGATACTGTGCGTCGCCGCAGCCGTATACCGCAGATCCGGGAACGAGCCAGTGCCGACGGCATTGTAGCCGTGACACCAGGAGCAGCGCTCGAGGTAAAGAATTGCGCCGTGACGAATCGTGTCGGGTGACGCATCGGTGTCGGCAATATCCGGTACCCGCATCTCGACAACTTGCACCGGCGGCAGCGTAGTACTGGCCGGCCCCAGCTTGTATGTCAGCACGCGACCAATGGCTTTTTGCGTCTCGCTCGGGCCGGGGTCTCCGTGGAACAGGCCGAGGCTGCCACCCCAGCCACCGACAACCGTGACGTATTGTTCGCCGTCCACCTCAAAGCTGACCGGTGCAGCTTGAATACCGGTCCCTGCATGCGCGGACCAGAGTTGCGTTCCGTCATCGGCGCGGTACGCGGCAAACTCGCCGCTTGCTTCGCCCTGGAAGATAAGATTGCCGGCCGTCGACAGAAGACCGGCATTCCAGTTGCTGCCGCTGTCGATACGAAACACCTCTTCCTGCCGCACCGGGTCCCAGGCCGATACCCGGGCCAGCACCAGCGGCGCCTCGGCAATGTCGTCGAGTGGTGCGTCGATAACGGTTTCCCAGTCCAGCGCCGTATTCCATTGATTCTGGTGAAAGGTGAATTCGGCCGGATTGGCAAACCATTCCGAGTTGCCAATCAAGGGTATGTAAACCAGGCCGGTGTTCGGACTGTAGGTCATCGGGTGCCAGTTGTGACCGCCCCAGGCGCCGGGAAAAACGACTTTCTTCCCCGCCACATATCGTGCACCCGGTGTTTCGACGGGCCGCCCGGTGTCCGGGTCGATATGTGAAGCCCAGTTAACCGGCACGAACGGCTCGCCGGAAATGAACTCGCCCGTTTCACGATCGATCACATAAAAGAAACCGTTTTTGGGGGCCTGCATCAGGACTTTGCGAGCTTTGCCGTCGATCGTGAGGTCGGCGAGGATCATATGTTGCGTCGCCGTGTAGTCCCAGGTTTCGCCCGGCGTTGTCTGGTAGTGCCAGACGTACTCACCGGTGTCAGGGTCCAGCGCTAGTATCGATGCAAGGTAGAGATTGTCACCGCCGCCCGGGCTCCGAATTTCGCGATTCCACGGCGCACCATTGCCAACGCCAACGTACAGAAGATCTATGTCGGGGTCATAGGCAAACGCGTCCCAGGCAGTGCCGCCACCGCCCATCGTCCACCACTCGCCGGTCCACGTTTCGGCAGCACGTTTCATGGCTTCCGATTCAAAACCGTCGGCCGGGTTGCCGGGGACCGTGTAGGTCTTCCATGCCAGTTCGCCGGTTTCCGCGTCGTAAGCCGAAACGAACCCGCGAACGCCAAACTCGGCGCCGCCGTTGCCGATGATGACCTTGCCTTTAACGACGCGCGGCGCGCCGGTAATCGTGAACGGCGGAGTACGATCGATCGTGTCGACTCTCCATGCCTGCTCGCCGGTTTCCCGGTTGATCGCAATCAGGTACCCATCGATCGTTGCAACATAGACTTTATCGTTCCACAGTGCGGCACCGCGATTCGGCACGTCGCAGCAGGCATAGGCGCCCCAGCTTCGCGGCGTCTGCGGATCGAATTTCCAGATCTGTTCGCCGGTCACCGCATCCAGAGCGAAAACGATGCTCCACGGTGCGGTGACGAACATGACGCCATCGTGAATGAGTGGCGTCGCTTCCATGGCGCGACTGGTGTCGATATCGAAGTACCAGGCCAGGCCGAGATTCGACACGTTGCCGTCGTTGATTTTCGTCAACGGACTGAAACGCTGCTCGTCGTAGGTGCGTCCGGTCGACAACCAGTTGCCGGGCTCTTTGTCTGCATTGACGATGCGCGCGCCGGTAACGAGCCGAGCGTCTGCTTCGGCAGGTCCAGTCGACGCAACCGGTTCATTACTGTCGCCACCGCAGGCAACCACGAACCATGACAGCAGGATTAATCGGATGAAATTCATAGTCGAGTGCTGTCAGTGTACGTTGTCGCCGGAATAGATTGGTACTGAAAGTTCGCGCAGCGCGGCCATTGCTAAAGAGTCGGCAGAATGCATACTCAAGCCATAATCATCGAATCTTGCCGGATCCGACGTCTAGAAACGATCGAATCTGCCGTAAGATTCCCTGAAGTGTAGACCACTCATGGGTGGAGATTCTTGGCAGAATGAAGCCATTGCCTTCCCAGGTGATCATCTTCACCAGGTTGCGGGACCGGTTGCAGAAGATAAAGAGATCGGCACTGAAGGGGTCGAGCTCCAGCTCACCCTCGAACATGGCCACCAGCCCATTGATGGCTCGTCTCATGTCCACCGGATGCCGATACAGGTGAATGCGGACATCGCCCGAGGGTCGGATCACCAGCGGCTCGCCGCTGCAATGAGGGAATGCATCTGCTCAGAGCCGAGCTCGCCGCCGAACTCCAGCCGTACGCCGTTCGGCAATACCAGGCTCACACCGGTCGGCGAAACCGGCGACGGTGTCACCACCTGCACAAAGTCGGAAACTCGCTTCCTACCCGACAACAGACCAAGGCGCGTCAGGACCATCTTCCACTGGTACAGCTCTTTCGGTGTTAGACCATGAGCGCGAGCACAGGCAGCGATACTTTCTTCATGCGCCTCGGCCGCCTGAATATGCTCCAGCCAAAATTGCTGTCGCTCGCTGATCGGTGAATCGCTAATATCTTGCTCCTCTTAAACTAATGATGAGCCTGAACGATCCATCATCAACCGAAAAGGGTACCGTTAACGCACCGCTTACATCTCCCGCGCACCAGCCATGCGATACAACGCCGGGAGGACCACAAGGGTCAGGAGCGTCGCCGACACTATCCCGCCAATGACTACCGTCGCCAGCGGCCGCTGAACCTCGGCTCCAATGCCGACGTTGAGTGCCATTGGAACGAAGCCCAGGCTGGCAACGAGGGCCGTCATGAGGACGGGCCTCAGCCTCACCATTGCGCCTTGTAGAATCGCAAGCTCCAGCCCCTGCCCCTGTGCACGCAGATCTCGAATGAACGAGAGCATGACCATGCCGTTTAGCACCGCGACGCCGGACAGTGCGATGAAACCAACCGCGGCGCTAATCGAAAATGGCATTCCGCGAAGCCAAAGGCTGAGCACACCACCTGTCAGGGCCAGGGGTACACCACTAAAAACTAGCAGCGCGTCGCGCACAGATCCGAAAGCGGCATACAGAAGCGCGAATATCAGCAACAAAGCCAGCGGCACTACGATTGCGAGGCGTTGGCTTGCAGATTCCAACTGCTCGAATGTCCCGCCGTATTCGACCCAGTAACCGGCCGGCAGCTCGATCTGCTGCGAAAAGGCTATTCGCACCTCCTCGACAAACGAGCCCAGGTCCCGTCCGCGTACGTTCGCCGTCACTACGATTCGGCGCTTGCCGTTTTCCCGGCTTATTTGATTCGGGGATATAACAGTCTCGATATCTGCGACCTCCCGGATCGGTATGGCGCCGCCCCCGGGCAAGGCGACCGGCAGGCGACGGATGACGTCGATGTTTTGCCGATGCACGTCGTCGAGGCGCACGACGATTTCAAACCGCCGATCACCCTCGAAGATGATCCCGGCTGCGCGCCCACCGATGGCTGTCGATAACGTGCGCTGTACGTCGGCGACGTTAATACCATATCGGGCGAGATTCTTGCGGTTTGGCGTTACTGTGAGCATGGGCAACCCAGTTAGCTGCTCGGTCTGTACGTCGGCGCTGCCGGGCGTAGCCTGCAGCAGGCCTTCAACCTCATCGCCGATACTCACCAACGCATCGAGATCATCGCCATAGACCTTGATTGCGACTTCGGAGCGCACCCCGGCGATTAGTTCGTTGAACCTCATTTGAATCGGCTGCAGGAACTCGTACCGACTGCCCGGAATACGAGCGACGACAGCCTCCAGTTCTGACACGAGTTCCGGTTTGCTCTTGCGCGGGTCTGGCCATTCGGCCCTGGGTTTCAAAATTATGAACACGTCGGCAACCGATGGCGGTACCGGGTCCGTCGCGATGTCTGCTGTGCCGATTTTTGAAAACACATGCCACACTTCAGGGGCGGCCTTTATCTCGGCTTCAAGGATCGCTTGCATCGAAATAGCCTGCTCAAGGCTCGTTCCGGGAATACGCAGTGCATGCATGACAATGTCGCCCTCATCAAGCGTTGGCAGAAATTCACTGCCCAGCCTGGATGCCAACAGTCCTGCACCAACGACAAGAAAAACAGCAACGGCAACCACAAACACCCTGGCGCGTATAGCGAACGCCAGAACCGGCCTGTACGCCCTGTGAGCCTGCACCATGATCCAGTTTTCGCGCTCCTGCACCTTGCCGGACACGAAGACAGCGACCGCTGCCGGCACGAACGTCACAGAAAGGATCAGGGCCGACAGCAATGCGCCACTGACCGTCAGTGCCATCGGCCGGAACATCTTGCCCTCGACACCGATCAGTGCAAGGAGCGGCAAGTAAACGATCAGTATGATGGTAACGCCGAAGATGCTGGGCCTGAGGACCTCGCGCGTCGCCGCGCGCGTCACTTCGAGCCGCTCAGTAAGCGACAGTATGCGCCCCTGAGCTGCCTGGGCAATGGCCAGCCGCCGCAGGCAGTTCTCAACAATGATAACTGCACCATCGACGATCAACCCGAAATCGAGAGCGCCAAGGCTCATGAGATTGCCGGTTATGCCGGATTCAACCATTCCCGTTATCGTCATGAGCATCGCGATGGGTATCACAGCGGCCGTGACGAATGCACCGCGCCAGTTACCCAACATGGCGAACAGAATGACGATGACGAGGAGTGCCCCTGCAACGAGATTTTCGCGGACGGTGCTGATCGTTTCTTCGACCAGGTCCGACCGACTGTAGAGCGTCTCGGCTACCACGCCATCGGGCAACGATGAGTGAATAACTTGCAGCTTTTGCTCAACCGCTCTTGCGACAGTACGGCTGTTCTCGCCGATCAGCATGAACACGGTTCCGAGCACAACCTCACGTCCATCTTGCATCGCAGCCCCGTTCCGAAGGGCGTGGCCAACGGTCACCGTAGCGACGTCCTGGACGCGAACCGGCACGTCATCGCGATGCGCAACGACAATACTCGCGAGGTCTTCCACACTGGATGCCTGGCCGGGCGATCGGACCAGCAATTGCGTGCCAGATTGTTCGATAAACCCGGCACCGACATTGTCATTATTAGCTTCGAGTGCTTCGATCAGTTCATCGGTCGACACGCCGAATGCCAACAAACGCTCGAGCAACGGCGCGACAATGAACTGACGCGTATAGCCACCTACCGTATTAACTTCTACCACGCCGGGTGTCTGCCGAAGCTGTGGCCGGATGATCCAGTCCTGCACCTCGCGCAGGAACATCGGGTCGTAATCAGCGCCTTGCGCTGACGAAACCGTGTACATGAAAATCTCACCGAGGCCCGTTGCGATTGGTCCCGGCTCTGGCTCGAGGCCCTCGGGCAACTGGCTACGCACTTGTACCAGGCGCTCATTCACGAGCTGGCGGGCGAAATAGATGTCGGTGCCTTCCTCGAATACCGCCGTGACCTGTGAAAGCCCGTATCGAGAAACCGAGCGCGTGTGATCGAGCCGCGGCAAGCCGCTCAGTGCAGACTCGATGACAAACGTGACGCGGCTTTCCACTTCCAGCGGCGAATAGCCCGGTGCCTCCGTATTGATCTGCACCTGGACATTCGTGATATCGGGTACAGCATCGATGGGCAACAATCGATAGTTATAGAGACCCAGTCCCGCGACCACGACGGTTAACGTCAGAATCAACGAGCGCCGTCGTAACGATATGTCGATGATTTTTTCGAGCACAAATCTACCCCGCTAGTGATCGTGGCTCGCGCCGGATTTCTCGATGTCTGCCTTGACCAGGTAGCTATTCTCGATGACGTAGGTCGTTCCGGGCTCAAGTCCGCCAAGCACTTCGACAAAATCACCATCTCGCCTGCCGAGATCCAGCATCCGCACCTCGTAGGTGTCGCCGACCTTCGCGTAAACAACCGTAAAGTCCCGGAACGACTGCAGCCCGCTTTCCCGAACTGCTAACGGAACTGAAGCCTCTGAGATGGTGACGACGCCTGCAACGAACAGGCCGGGGCGCCAGCCATACTCGGCGTCCTCTACGAGCACTCGAGCCGTAGCCGCTCGACTTACCGGATCGATCGTCGGCAGAATCCGGTCAATGGTGCCTGTGAATGACATCGTGCCGTCCAGGCTGGATACGACGACAGACTGACCTGCTGCCACTTGGGCAAGATCCTGCGAGAACAGTCTCAGGTCTGCCGCCAATCGCGTCAGGTCTACTACGACGTAGAGTGCCGCATCGGTCGAGGCGCTGCCGATCACGGCATCACGAGCCACGACGGTTCCGCTGATCGGGGCGTTCACGGAATAAACCTGGAGGCTTTCGTTGGATTGGATACGTGCGAGTTCTTCGCCACGCGTGACAGTGTCGCCGACGCCCTTACTCAGAGATCGGACGAGCCCCGGGTACTGGCCGCGGACTTCTACCATTGCTTCCGGGTGCGGCTCGATCGTTCCCTGAAGTGTCAGGGTCTCACTGATTGATTCCGGTCCAGCATCCGCAACGGCAATACCCATGGCTTCCGCCACGGATTCCTCGATCCGGGTACGGCCCTCGTGAGACTCGTAACTCCACTTGTGTGATACCCCGCCTACTTGCGCCTGAACTGTCACATCGAAGGAATGAGGTTCGAAGACGGCGTCATCACCTCGAAGGTAGTCATCCTGCCCGGCGAACTCAAAGCGATGCGTTACGGGACCCAGTCGTTCGATATCAATTGTCAGGTTGACCTGGTTCGGGTCCAGCGGTTGCCCGTCGCGATACGGGTAGACACGAAATTCTGCCGGCACGCCGGTCTCGAATATCGTGATCTCGAGCGCCAACTCCCCGTCGCGCAGCATGCGGCCGTTATGCGGCCCTCGCTCGTAGTCACCTTCAGCAACCGCATGGCTGGAATCTGTCGATGGCGGTGATTCGCAGCCGGCCAAAAAAAGGGACGCGGTGGTCAGAGCGATAATGAGATTAGTCTGAAGAGATTTTTGTATTTTCATGGCGTACCCTCGCCGTCCGTAGTGAGCCAGGTCGAGTCGCCGCCGGTCAGGCGCTCGATGTCGATCAATAATCGGTGGTGGTCCGCACAAGCGTTGAGTCGCGCTGCCGCCGTGACCAGTAATTCGGATTCCGCGCTCAGCAGCGCGGTATGAGAGAACCGGCCAACGCTGTAGCCTTCCTCGATTTCATTACGAATCGCCCGGGCCTTCGGCAGTATTTCGTTGTCGAAGATTTCAACTTCATGAACGGTGTGCAGGACTTCCTGGTAGATATCGTACAGCCTGGCGTGCACTTCCATTTCAAAGGCCTCTTCCTGCAAGGCCGATTGCGAAGCGAGCGCATCCGCTTGGCGACGGCTTGGTTCGACTCTTGACTTCGCGCCGAGCGGCACGGACACGCTGAACACCAGGGACTGCTCATCTGTCAGGGCATTGTGACGAACTCCAGCCGACAATGACCAGTCGGGTCGCTGACGGGCGCTCGCGAGCTGAACCTCGGCTGCGTGAAGTCGTTGCACGGTCGCAAACCGCAGCAGGTCCGGGTTTTGTGCGATCCGAGCTGCAAGCACCTCGAACGGCGGAAGGTCCGAGAGACTACACAGTGAACCGGCTGCACGATCAAAGTCAGGCGTTGAGCTGCCCCAGGTCGCGGCCAGTAACATCCGGCCGGCTTGCAACTCATGCTCGGCGTTCTCTACTTCCAGCATTGCGCTTGCGACACGGATCTCGGTACGCAACCGGTCAACCGCAGGTGCCGCCCCTGCGCGCTCTCGAGTCAGAACCAGTGTTCGCGCCGCCTCCCAGACTTTTACGGATTGCTCGGATAGCCGGAGGATTTCCTGTTCATAAACGACATTGAGAAATCGCTTGGCGAGCAAAGCCAACGCATCGAGTCGCTCGGCCTCAAACCGGTTATCGGCCTGCCCACCCATAGCGGAGGCAACGGCCATTCGACCCGATCGAAAATCTTCCGACTGGAAGATTCGCGACAGTCTCAAAGTCGACTCGCTGCCATCGAAGCCGGACAGTGTGCCGGTGCCGAGAAAATCCTCTACTTCCAGGGAGACTGACCATGGCTGCGTCATCGACGCAGCACTGAGCTGCGCCTCTGCAGCGCTTCTACCGAATTCTGCAGACTGCAGATGAGGATTCCTTTCAAGCACGAGAGCCGCCGCTTGAGGCAGCGTCAGCTGCAGGACATCGTCAGAGTCGTCCTGTGCGTACGATTGTGATGTGGCCACAATAAGCCACACGATGAGATAACGAGACAAAATAATCTCCAATACGAAGAACCAACGCGACATGGTCGCGGCCAGACCGCCTTCCGGCAGCCGAGGGTTCTATGCGATTGGAGGTCGGTAGAGTGGTACTGGGACGTTTTCAGGAAGCCAGCCATACGGTGGTGGTATGTGGCTATGAGAATGCCGAGGAATGGCAATATCGGCGCGAACGCTCGGTATCAGGCTCAGACTGGTCGCGTTGACATTGTGGGCATGCAGGGAGGTCGTATCTGCATTGCCATCGTCGGTATCGGCTTCCTCTACACCATGAGCGTCGAAGAAATCATGCATGTCATGAGAGTGCCCGTACGTTGCATTCTCGTGGGAATGCACCTCGACCATCGGAATTCCGGACGAAACCACAGACACCAGAACCAAGGCGAATACACCTTTTCTCACAAAGTCTGAAAATATCGAGTTCGAGGGCATGGCCGAGGAACGGTGCCATAAATCGCCAGCCATCTCAACTAACCGTGGAGCGTATTTCCAAAAAAAAGCCGGCCCGATCTCTTGCGATGCGCATTCGCCTGAAGTTTGGCAAGAATTCGCCTAGGTTTTTCGCGCAGCTTCTAGTTCCGGCATTGCGTCCCGAAGAGCTTTGATGTGGTCGGGACTTGTCCCGCAACACCCGCCGAGCAAACGAACTCCCGCCGCAACCCAGCCGAGCGCTTCGGTTACCAGATCGGCTGGCGAGATGACGTCGACGAAATTCCAATTCGGCTTGGTAAAGTATCCAGATTCAGGGTACACGCCGATCGGCCCAGACCACCGCTCCCTGACCATCGCAATAGCCTCCGGTATGGCCGCGATCTCACTGTGCATAATGTTGACTACGGTTGGTCCCATCGGGATAAGCGAGTCCAGCACGAGGGCCAACTCCATGTCGGTGTGATCAAAACTCACGATCTTGCCTTCCTTTGTTTTTCTGCAGCCAACGCCCAGCCACACCGGGAGTTTTGTCTCCAGTGCCGCTGCAAATGCCAGCGGCGCATGGGTCGTTTCGACCATCATCTCCAGCGCGATCAGATCGACGCCCGCGGTCGCCAGTAAACCTGCTGCTTCCCTGTAGGCCGCAAATTCTTTTTCGGCTGAGAAAAACGCGCCGCGATCAAAGCCGGGCGGCTCCGTTGAAATCGATCCCGCCACGGCCACCGCATCATTCCCCACGTTGCGCCTAGCCTCGCGGGCCAGTTTCACAGCCTGCTGATATACAAGTGCGACCTTGTCTCCATAGCCGGCAGGCTCCAGCATTTGCCGTGTCGATCCAAAAGTGTTGGTAATGACAACCTCTGCTCCGACGCGGATATAGTCCTCGTGCGTTTCGCGTACTACATCGGGATGAGTGAGCACAGCAGCCCCGCTCCATGCCAGTTTGTCCATTGGAACGCCGCGACGTTGAAGTTCAGTTCCG
>CAZHLE010000024.1:19279-27220 GCA_964533065.1 uncultured Woeseiaceae bacterium
ATCCGATCCGCATCGAGCCGCTGTTGCCAGGTATTTTCCACTGTCAGGCCTTAAAGGCAAGGTCTGGTACGACTTCAGCGTTCGGTATTTTCAGCAGCATTGCCGGAGTCATTACAATCTTGGATGAGCGATTACCACCGCCCAAGATAATCTGTTCGCATTGCATCACGTGCGCGTCAATCCATACCGGCAATTCTTCCGGCAGCCCAAAAGCCGTAACACCACCAAGCTCCATACCGGTTATTTCACGCGTCTGCTCCGGGCCGGCAAACGATATGCGAGAAACCGCAAGTTTCTTGCGTGCAGTCTTGTTGACGTCCAATCGATACGCGGCCAGTACCACGCAGGCTGCGAATTTAGGCTCGCCCTTTTTGGAAGCAATCAGCAACACATTGGCGGACTCGTCAAGGGAATAGTTGTAGCGCTCACAAAATTTCTGTGTGTCCGCAAACTCTGGTTCGCAATCGATGACGGTGTATTCAACGTCGAGATCCCGCAGGACATTGACGACATCGGAGCTAAGGGACTTACTCAATGGCCGTATTTCCTCTGGTTGAACTCAGAATCAGTGGCTGCCGCGCCGAATCGGCTTGCCGGGGCGATTACCAGTGGCTTCGCCGCCGTCATAAACCAACTTGCCGTTGACCCAGACTTTCTCAATCCCTTCAGAATGCACGTGAGGGTTTTCGAATGTCGCGCGATCTGCAACGGTATCGAGGTTCAGGAGAACCAGGTCCGCGTGATATCCGACCTCTATCAGGCCACGCTCTGGGATTCCGACTTGCTGGGCAGGTAGCGCGCTGATCCGTCGAATGCCCTCTTCGAGGCTCATCACTTTGCGATCACGAATGTAATGCCCAAGAAAGCGGGTAAACGCGCCAAATCCGCGCGGATGAGCACCTTCGGAATCACCGTCACTACCAATGACAGTGTGCGGCCAGGCCATGATGGCCTCGATATCGGGCTCATCCATGGCAAATGCCAGCACCGTGGACCCGGAGCTGTCACCGCCCACGGCGGCGTCCGCCTGCAACAACGCCATCAGTGTTGTTGCCGCGTCGGCTCCACGACTGGCGGCGATCTCGGCAATCGTCATGCCGTCATAGGCGGGTTCGGGTTTGAAGACCGGTATCAGGATGCGATCTGGCGCAAGCATGTCCGTGAGAACGTACTCCGCGCCGTCCCGTCGACTCAGATCTCGCTCCGGGAAGACTGTCGCCAGCCAGCTGAATCCCGAATACCATGCTGTGTAGGGATAGATATCGGCTGTGATATCGACGCCCGAAGCTCGCGCGTCATCCAGCATGCTTGTCAATTCGTTGGCCATACCCCACCAGCGACTCATGGCTAGTTTGATGTGAGTCACCCGAACCGGTATTTGTGCTTCACGGCCGATAGTTATGGTCTCGTCGATAGCGTCCCAGAAATACAGGTCCTCATTTCGAATGTGGCTGGCGTAAATCCCGCCATGCGATGCAGCAACTGTCGCAAGGCCCACCAACTCCTCGGTAGATGCGAAGGACCCGGGGTCGTATTCCAGACCGACCGAGATTCCCAGGGCGCCGGCCGCCATTTCGGAATCCAGCAAGGCCACCAATGCGGCAACCTCGTCCGCCGTCGCAGTGCGACGATAGTCGTCTCCCATTATTCGAGATCGCAGTGTGCCGTGTCCGGCATAGGAGGCAACATTGATGGTGACGGGCGATGTCTCAAGCTTCAAAAAAAATTCGGTCAGCGGAAAGGCCTGACTTCCATCCTGTCCTGCAACGATGGTGGTGACTCCTTGGTTCACTACGGCCAGGGCCTCCGGCATCTCGAACAGGCCATCTTCGTGGTGACTGTGTGTGTCGATGAAACCAGGAACCAGCGCCAAGCCGTTGGCATCCACAATAACGTCCAAAGCCGTCGGCTCGAATTTACCAAGGGCGGCAATGCGATCTCCAATGACCCGCACGTTTACATCCTGGGAAGGACCACCGGTGCCATCAATGACCCGTGCATTGACGATCACCATGCCTGCGGGCTCCGGTATGCCGGCGGAACAAGCTGCCAACGCAAGTGTAATGCCTGGAAGAATCGCCAGTCGTCTTCTGATCATTGGCAGTCTCCAGAATGTAACGTCACTGTAGCTTCTCAAATTCGATGTTGCGCTCCGTGCCGGAACTCAAGCGAAATCCGACAATCCTATTGGCAGTGTTGCGGCTGAATTCCAGGCAGGCATCCGGCGGCTCCCAATACGCCTGATCCGAAAACCTGACCACGAAATAATCGTCGCCGACCGGATTGACCAAAAGCGGTACTTCCTGCTCGATGCGCACTGCAAGGTCATTATCCATCACCGAAAAACGATACGTGGCGTCCAGCTCAGCAGAAAAATAGGTGCCGGCAAGCTCTGCAAGCTGGCCGGACATCAGGGACGGCGCCTCCGGGTGTTTCCGCGCGGCCGGCTCGACGCCGCCAGGTTTCTCCTCGCGGCTCACGGCCGCAAGCTGGTCAGCGAGATAGTGATCGGCGACCTGCCACGCCAGTCTTTGCGGGTCGGAATTGCCGTCATTGCAGGCAATCGCGATTGCAAGTGCAGGCTCTACGAATCGCATGAGAACGGATTGCGACCCCCAGGAACTGCCCGTGTGATATATCGTGCGCAGGCCACGATACTCCTCGAGGAACAATCCCTGCGCAAGGTCGATCGGGTCACCATTGTTTAGAGCTCCCTCAGTCAGCATCGAGGCATAAATCTGCGGCTTCTCGCTGCCGTGCAGATAATTATCCCAGGCCAGCAGGTCCTCGACCGTCGAATACAATTGCCCGTCCCCAGGGACGTCAAAGTTGTAGTTGTGCACCATCCGCACCTGGCCGTCGGCATCCCGGTCGTAACCGGTTGCGCGACGCGGGATAATTTGCTCATAGTTGTCGTACATAAGGCTGCCATGCATTCGCAACGGCTTGAAGATGTGCTCCTCTGTAAATTCGCCAAAGGGCTTACCGCTGGCGCGCTCGACTACCTGTGCCAGCAGCATGTAGGCGGTATTACTATAGAGGTAGCGCTCACCGGGCGGAAAAACCAGTGCGCGTTGCCGCGACATCATGTCCAGAATCTGGGCGTGTGAAATCGGGAAATAATGATTGCGCCCGGCGAGCGGAAACAAATTCAGATAATCCCGCAGGCCACTGGTGTGGTAGATCATGTGCCGCAATGTAATTGGCCACTCGTATTCCGGCAGTTCTGGAAGCCATTGGCGGATGTTGTCGTCAAGCGATAGCTTTCCCTCCATTTCGAGCATGTTGAGGCTGGCGGCGACAAACTGCTTGGTGATCGAGGCGACGTCGAACACCGACTGCGGCGTGATCGGGGTGCCGTAGTCGAGGTTGGCGTAGCCATAACCACGTGCGTAAATCATTGCGCCGGCCTGCGCCACGGCAAGAGCGCATCCTGGCGAACCCGGTCTGTCCCATGATTCGAATACGGCATCGACCAATGGGTTGGCGTGCGGACTTTCCGGACTCGAACAAGCGCTGGTGAGCGCCAGGCCGGTCGTAAAAACAACCAGGCTATGCCAACGCATGAGTCCATGCCTGAAACCGCTCTACGCTTGCAGCTACGCCACCGCAAACAACCACCAGCACGGAATTGAACTCTTCGAGTTCCGGTGCCTTGTCATAGATCACCGCGAGAGAAGCTCCACAAGCAGGCTCTACGACAACCCGGTGATCCGCGAGGAATCGTTGGCACGCAGAAACTGCGGCCCGATCGGAGACTACGACATTCCGAACGGGGTGATTCTGTGAGCAACTGAATGCCTGCTCGCAAACCTGCGCGGCGCCCAGGCTGGTCGCAACGCTCGTAATGGCTGCCATCTTGATTCGGTGACCTGCCTGAACCGACTGCGAGAAGGCATCGGCCCCCTTTGTTTCGACGGCGATCACAGGCACATCGAACCATGCGTGACGATGCAGCCCCTCCACGACACCGCTCAGCAAACCACCGCCGCCCACGGAGAGTATCAGGGCATCCGGCCGTACCCCTGATGCGACCACTTCGTCGACCAGGCTGGAATGACCTTGCCAGATAAGAGGGTCATCAAACGGATGCAAGAACGCATCGTCTTCCCTGACCATCGACAATGCCAGCTCATTGGCTTCGTGCCAGGCGGCCCCATGGACGATCACTTCGGCGCCCTCTTGCTCTATCAAAGCTTTGGCGGTACTGGTTGTAGTCTCAGGAACCACGACAACCACAGGTATGGACAGATGGCGCCCGGCATAGGCTACTGCAATACCTGCATTGCCACCAGACGACGCAATGAATCGCCTGACGCCACGACGAACGTACTCCTGACACGCATGTCCGATCCCACGAATTTTGAATGAACCTGGCGGCTGTGCCGTTTCGAGCTTGAGCCACACCGTCCGGCCAGCACCAATGCTCATCGTTCGTGATTCAAAGAGAGGCGTTTCGATGTGCAACGGATTGTATTGCATGACGATCGAGCTTAGCCGCGAAACATCAGAATTGCGAGTGGATGCCCTGTGCCCCCACTGTCCGGACGCCTTGTTAACAAGGCTGCGTGCCGTATACGAAAGACGGGATGCTCCACACAGCACCGCGAGCCTGTGCGGTGCGAATTACTATTCAAGCACCGACCGGAAGCTGGTACAGAGCGCAGCAGCGCAATCTGCAGAAAAAAATTGTCAAGCGAAGCGATATCTCGGGTCGTGTCATCAAGTTCAGGCACGGGAAACCGGTGCCTAACCCCTGTCCACAACTTCCGCTTACACTTTCATCTACGCACCACTCCCGGTTGCCTGGTCTTCATGATGCGTCGGCCAGTGCGGGGATTGCCTTCTTCAGCATCAGATACAAATAAAGATAGACAAACATTGCTGCGATAGACGCCATCGCGCAGATGATGAAAACGCCATTGTAGCCAAAGTTCCAGGCGAGCACCGATGCCGCGATATTTGGCCCGAGAAAGTTTCCCAGACCATGCGCCGCCGGGATCATTGCCGGGAAGCGTCCCGAGGGATCGATGTTGGCAATTGTTGCGGCTTGGTAAATGTCGACAAGAATCCAGCAGAAATTGAAGAAGAACATGCTGAATGCGACGGTAGTGTTGGTGATTCCGAAAACCAGCATCAGAACGATGCTGGCCTGGATTACTAAAGTAACCATCAACGGTCTCGCCAGACCGTAGCGATTACTCAAAAGCACGGCAAACAGGCACCCGATCACCGAAAATACCGAGGACACCCATAGCAAGCTGGCGACCCACTCGGGTGACGCTGCTGTGCCCACGGTCGACAACTCAATATAGGTCCAGTAAGCGCCAATGTTTATATACGTAAGAACGATGGCGGCCAGGACCATCCATGGCACATACGCCGGCACGTGTTTACGCTCAATATGGTGTCCGCCACTCGGTTCCTCAACATCGACTTCCACGGTCAGCGTCTTGTCGACTGGCCGCCTCGGCAGCCAGGAAATAAACAGAATGCCGATCACATAGGTCGCGATGATCGTGATGTAGATCCCTTGCATCGAGAGAAATGGCAGTAGCTTCATCTCGGCACCCTGTGAGCCAGCAAAGGCAAACAGCTCGAGGCCGAATGCAAACGCGGGCCGTGAATGCCCGCCGATCGTCGCCACAGCGATTCCGGTATAAACGCCGGCGCCGATTCCTGCCGACAACCGCAACCACAGGGTGATCTCGTAGCTCTGGTAAACAATACTGAGCGCATTCGCCGCGATCGTGACAAGGGCTGCAATAATCGCCATGCGACGACGATCAACTTTGGCGACGAACAGCGCGGCGATCACCGCACCAATAGCCAGGCCACCCATGTCCGCACCCGCGACGCGACCAACCTGGATCTCGGAAAACCCGAGGCTCTTGACCCATGCCGTACTGATGACGGGCAAGCCGACCAACACGAAATAGCCCACAAGGGCCATGTAAATTCCAATGGTCAGGGAGCGCCAGTCATCGAAGACCGTCCGCTGATGCAGCAGCTTGCCGCCGTCCTCTGTCATCCGGTTTTACTCATGCGTCTCCCCGCGGCACTCGTCAAAAGCCGCCAGGAACTCGTCTGCGTTCGCGTGGTAAACGATAAGCGGCGGCCTGACTTTCAGCACGTTATGATACTAGCCCAAGTACGAGACCCGAAATCCTGTTGATTTGCACCGAAATTTGACCCAAAAACAGCTATTTATTGCATCGAAAACTGACCCGCCTGTAGCTTCCTAGGTTTTTGAAAAGCTTGCTATTCCCTTTCCCTGAGACGGGTCATTTCCAGCTTGCAAAAGGTGGGTCAATCGAACATGCAAATCAACAATCACCGGTCAGATTGTTAACTGCGAGAGTTTTACAGCCACGAACGACTGGCATATTGTCATGCGTTACAGCGACGAAGCCATCAGCGGCAATGACGACAGTCGCCCCGAATATCAGAAAATGCTCGCTGATTCGGAAGCCGGCAAGTTTGATGCGATCATTGTTGATGAAACGTCACGCCTTACAAGGCGCCCGGGCGAGCTGCCCAGACTATTGAACATCCTCGCATTCCGTGATCAGTTCCTTGTGGACTGCAAGGGATTCGACTCACGCCACGAAACCGCCGCCCTGCTCGCTTCTATTTATGGCGGTATTGACTCACTCGAATTGCGCAAGATCAAAGATCGTACCCATCGAGGATTAAGAGAAAGACACAAAGCTGGGTATTCGGCTGGCGGCAAGACCTACGGATATTCAACTGAAGCGATAGACCCCGACGATCCACAATCCAAGAAACGTCATATAGTGATTGAATCTGAAGCCAAGATTGTCAGGGAGATATTCACGCGATATGCCGATGGCGAATCGCCCCGCAAGATATGTGATGACCTTAACGCCAGAGGTATCCCCTCACCGGGATCGAACTGGAAACGCGTCACTCGTCGGTCTAAAGGCTGGATGGGATCGGCACTCAGTGGAACCGCCGCCCAATTCACCGGCATCCTCAGACGCGAGCCATACATTGGCCAGGTCATTTGGAACCGCCGCAAGTCCAAGAAAGTACCGGGAACATCAAAACGTGTTTTCGAAATTCGCCCCAAGAGCGAGTGGATCGTACAAGAGCATCCCGAGCTACGGATTATCGATCAGGCGCTATGGGACCGCGTACAAGTTCGCCTGAAGTCAGCGCGAAAGAATGCAAGCAAGGGAAACAAGCGGAGCCGTGGCAGGCCATCAAAGTATCTACTGTCTGGCTTGATGGTCTGCGGTGAGTGCGGTGCGAATTTCATCATGCAGAATGCCCGATCCTATGCCTGCTCAAGTCGCACAAACGGCGGCAAGAACCTTTGCGGCAATAGCCTCGGCGTCAGGCGCGAAATCGCTGAGACTGCGATCCTGACCAACATCAAAGAGAGAATGCTTAGCAAGGATGCTCTTGACTACGTTACCGAGCGGTTCAAAGCAGCCCTGAGCGAAATTGAGTCCAAGCCCGGTGATTCAGAAATACTGGCCATCAAGCTCAAGTCTATCGATGCCAAACTATCGAAAATGGCAGATGCTATCGAGGCCGTAGGTATCAGCGACACACTGTCTGAAAGACTGTCCAGATTGGAACAAGAGCGCAAGGAAACGGAGCAAGCACTAAAAAGCGTCCCTGCTCCGGTCCGGTTCCTACCCGATGTCATTCCCGCACTGGTCGATAGGTGGCGCGATCTAATGCAGACTATCGAATCCATAGCCCTGAATCCTCACGCTACTCGCCAGGATATTGAGGGCGCCAGGGCGAATCTACACGCCCTACTCGGCACCGTGACGCTCAGACCAAGAGATGGAGTTCTGTGGGCTTACCCGGCCCCAAACGCAAAAGGCTTCACCAAAGTGAAGCCTCTTGAATGGCCGTCTATAAATAGCCCTAAATTGGTAGCGGGGGCAGGATTTGAACCTGCGA
>CAZHLE010000025.1:0-26251 GCA_964533065.1 uncultured Woeseiaceae bacterium
CGACTACCATGGCAGTGACGGGCCGCTGCACGTCAGCAGAGGAAATGGTGCCGGGCCCTTGTTCGCAGCATTCATCAAAGCCGGAAGGCAGGCGGGCTATCCCTACACCGACGACCTGAACGGCTTTCAACAGGAAGGCTTCGGTCCCATGGACCGCACCACGCGCAGAGGTGTCCGGCATTCGACCTCGCTCGCCTATCTCAAGCCGGCGCGAAAGCGCGCCAACCTCATGGTGCTGACCCGCGCCTACGCGACACGCCTGTTACAAGACGGTCAGCGTATTGAAGGTGTGGAGTTCACACGCCATGGCGCAGAGCATGTCGTGCGCGCACGGCGCGAGACGATCCTCGCCGGCGGGCCGATCAATTCACCGCAGCTGCTGTTGTTGTCCGGCATCGGGCCGGGCGATCAACTGCGCGCGCTCAATATAGGCGTTCATCACGAGCTGCCCGGCGTCGGCCAGAACCTGCAGGATCATCTCGAAGTCACGGTGCAGATGGAGTGCACACAGCCGGTGTCCATCTATCGCTACTACAACCTTTTGGGCAAGGCCTGGGTTGGTGGGCGCTGGTTGTTTACGCGAACGGGCATCGGCGCGACCAACCAGTTCGAAGCCGGCGGATTCATCCGCAGCCGCATCGGTGTTCCTTACCCTGATCTGCAGTATCACTTTTTTCCGATGGCGGTGCGTTACGACGGCAAGAGCCCGAACGACGCGCACGGCTTCCAGGCCCACATCGGGCCGATGCGATCGAAGAGTACGGGTTCGGTGAGCCTGCGCACGGCGAATCCGGCCGATGCGCCGCGCATACAATTTAATTACATGCAGCGCGAGGAAGACTGGCAGGAATTTCGCGCCGGCATTCGGCTGACCCGCGAAGTGCTGGCGCAGGAAGCGCTGAAACCGTACGCGGGACGCGAACTCTCGCCCGGGCCCGAGGTGCAAAGCGATGCCGAGATCGATGCCTGGCTAAAGCGTTCGGTTGAATCCTCATACCATCCCTGCGGCAGCTGCAGGATGGGCAGTGATGACATGGCCGTCGTTGATGCCAACTGCCGCGTGCGTGGTCTCGATGGCCTGCGGGTCGTGGATTCCTCGATCATGCCCTCGATCGTCAGCGGCAATCTCAATGCGCCGACCATCATGCTGGCCGAAAAAGCGGCGGACCTTATCAAAGGAGTAGCGCCCTTGCCGCCGAGCGATGCACCCGTGCACAAGGCGCAGGACTATCGTGAGCACCAGCGTTAGCGCGCAGCCGTCAACCGTCGAACGATACCTGCGGCTGGCCGTGCTGGTGGTCGCCGCCGGCGCGATTTATCCGCTGATTTACCTGCGGCAGAATTTCGAGATCACCATTCTCGAGTCGTTTGCCATCACGGCCGGTCAATTGAGTCGCTGCTACGCAATTCTCGGTGTGCTGTTCATGCTCACTTATGTGCCGAGCGGCTGGCTGGCAGACCACGTTGCCCCGCGCCTGTTGATGTCATTCTCGCTCGCGCTGGTGGGTGTGCTTGGCATCTGGTTTTCGAGCATGCCCTCGTTTGAAACGCTGCAGATTATTTTCGCCGGTTGGGGTCTCGCGACCGGACTGACGTTCTGGGCCGCACTGATTAAGGCAACGGCCATGCTGGCGCATCGCGACGAGCAGGGCCGGTTTTTCGGCCTTCTCGAAGGCGGTCGCGGCCTCGTCGAAGCCGTGCTTGCCTCGATCGCCGTGGCGCTGTTTGCTTACTGGACGAGCAGCCGCGGCAGTTCGGCAACCGATGCGCTGCAGGGTGTTATCTGGCTATACGTTTCGGTCATGCTGGTTCTCTCGCCGATCGTATTGTTCGTTGTGAAACCAAACGAAGAGGACAACGTCCTCCAGCAGGCGCACGAACCGGCAGCATCTTTCCTTGCCGATCTCAAAATGGTATTGCGTAAAACGGAAGTCTGGCTGGTCGCCATCTGCATACTCACAGGCTACCAGTTGTTCTGGGCAACCTATTCCTTCTCCGGCTACATGCAGGCGCACTACGGGCTGAGCGCAGTCGCGGTCGGATGGATCACGGTAGCAAAGCTCTGGATGCGGGCGGTTGGTCCGGCGGTCGCCGGATTCGCCGGTGATTTCCTCAATCTCGAGGGTCTGCTGGGCGTCTTGTTGCTGCTCGCGTCCATCGCCCTGATGGGCATGGTATTCCTGCCGGCCACTGCGGGCAGTGCCGCTTTGCTCTCGATCGTCCTCGCGATCGGCATCCTCACCTACGCGGTAAAAGGCATTTACTGGGCGACGCTCGCGGCTTGCGGCATTTCGAACCGCGTCAAGGGCCTGGCCATCGGCGTGATTTCCCTGCTCGCCTACTCGCCTGATGTCTACCTGCCGCTGCTCAATGAGGCACTACTTGAGCGCTATCCGGGCAAGCTCGGTTATGGCATTTACTTTTCTCTGATCGCGATCATGGGTGTGCTGGGTGCGCTTGCCGCGTGGCGGCTCGGCAGGAATGTGGCGGGCAAAAAAATCCCCGCCTAAGCGGGGATCAGGGAGTTGCCGACGCGTTTAAGGGGATGCGCGTCTGCGGGTGCAAAAAAATCTAGAGTATGTCCTCTATCAGAACGTCGGCCAGCAGGATCAGGCCGAACTCCATGGAACCTGGCAGCGGGTCACGAGCGATTGCCGTGACCACGTCACCGTTGGCGATTGAGATCGTCGCGGGACCAATGGCGGCCGTCTTGGTGCCGGTCGGTGTCACCGTGACGTCGTAGTCGCCAGCCGGCAGCGCGATGTAGCCCGTGTTCGCCTTGAACGGTACTGCGGTCAGGGCCGGAGCCTCGTTGTTGATGTCCGCACCGACGGTGGTTACATAGATATCGACATCCTGCGCGGTCGGCGAGGCGTGAATGATCCGTACCTTGGCGTTGGTTGCGACAGGGCGCGGATCATCGGTGGCGATCAGTGGTTCGATGTTGACGAGTTCGCCCACGGCGAGTACCGAGTACCAGGTACCGGCTTCGAGCGCGAGGTCAACCGGGCCGATTGCAACTGCGCCCGGATTATTCGCCACCGTGACGGCGACGTTGTAGGTATCCGGAGGTAGCGGATCGAAACCAGTGACCGCGGTAAACGGCACGTCGGTCAGGTACTCGCCGCCATTCACCAACACATCCACTTCAGGCGCATCGGGCGACAGGTGACCGACACGCAGCGCGGTCGGTGTAGCCACATCCAGAATCTCAAGCGATCCGGTGCTGGTCAGCGCTACCAGGCTGATCGGTGCCTCGCCACCGCTGGTATTGGGTACGGCAACGACCACCAGGTCATCGCCGGCATTCAACGTCACGGTGCCTGAATCGAATACCACGGCAGCCGCATTACCGGCCGCAGTAACGCGAATCTGGTAGTCACCCGCGGCGACCTCGGCCGGGCCGATGGTTTCTTTAAATGCGAACGAGCCGACGGGCGCGCTGGCACTGAGGTCAGCACCCGGTGCGGTTACGAAAACGTCCACTGCCGGTGCTGCAGCAGCACCATGCAGCACGAACAATCGGGCCGATCCCGCACTGACTGGGGTGTCCGGCTGCTCAATGATGACGGGCTCAATATTCGCCACGTCATTGACGGCAGCAATCGTATAGACCCTATCCTCAAGGAAAGTGATGGAGACCGGGCCGATGACCGTTGCGTTGCCGCCTGGGAGAATACCGTCAACCTGTATCCTGTGAACTCCGGCCGGAAGCTGTATGTAGCCGGAGCCCGTCTTGTAGTCGACGTCGGTTAGCGCAACAGTACCATCGACGAGTACGTTTACGGCAGGGGCGTCAGGTGATGCGTGCAATACCTGTACATTGAAAAACGCATCCGCAGGTTCCGGCGGCGTTCCGTTGTTATTCGATGAATCGCAGGCAGCAAGCGCGAATGCCGCGAAAATCATCAATAGCTTGGTAATACTGTTCATGTAAAAGCCCTCTTGTTGGCTGTAGTGAAGACAGCCGAAAGTGTCGCAGCCTGAGCCATGTAAATGGTTTCGGTGGCGTATCAAGTTGTTTCTGTTTGTAACAGCGACCAATCCAATCGCGACCTCAATTGAACTCGGAGTTATGATTGGCCCATGGCCAAGGTCCTGATCATTGATGACGACGAAAAGCACTCCCAGCTTCTGCAGGCGTACTTCAAGCGCTTTGGCATTCAGTTGCT
Source organism: uncultured Woeseiaceae bacterium (assembly GCA_964533065.1). Classification (GTDB taxonomy): domain Bacteria; phylum Pseudomonadota; class Gammaproteobacteria; order Steroidobacterales; family Woeseiaceae; genus UBA1847. The sequence continues at coordinate 4,173 of CAZHLE010000025.1, forward strand.
GTGCGCCGCAGACGCGAAAGAAGGATTCAAAAAACTGAGCCGCGAAGAGCCGGACCTGCTGCTGCTTGACGTTATGCTGCCCGGCAAGGATGGCTTCGAGATTTGTCGTGAGATTCGAAAGACCAGCAGTCTGCCCATCATCATGTTGACGGCACGCGGTGAGGTGATCGATCGTGTCTCGGGCCTGGAACTTGGTGCGGACGACTACGTCGGCAAGCCATTCGAACCGCGTGAGTTAGTGGCGCGCGTACAGGCACTGCTACGGCGAGCTGAACAGTCGGCGAACAGTACCGCGGTGCTGAAATTTGAAGGCATGGAAATAGACGCAGCGGCACGCGTTACGAAAGTTGATGGCGAGGTCGTTGAGCTGACGTCGATGGAGTTCGAGCTTTTGCTGATACTCGCCCGGCGGCACGGCAAGAAACTGTCGCGCGACGAAATTCTCAGCGAACTTCGTGGTATCGATGCTGCGATACTGACGCGATCGGTCGACATCATGGTTAGCCGCCTGCGGCAAAAGATCGGCGATACGGCGAAACCGGCACGTTTCATCCAGACGATCTGGGGCCGCGGTTATTCATTCGTCTGTGTGCCGCAAACTGATGTTTAGCCGCTTTTCCTACTCGTTGTCATTCCGGCTGCTGGTCATTTTTCTGCTCCTCGGCGGGCTTTTTGTACTTGGCACCATGCAGGCGATTCAGCGTTTCTACAACAGTGACGATATTCGCGGCCTTATCAGTGGCCACCTGTCGTTGCATGTTCACTACGTCCGCGAGGACATCGGCGTACCGCCGAACATCGAACGCGCGCTGGCCATCACGAGAAGCGTACCGGTTGACATTCGTGTCAGCGGTCCGGATATCGACTGGGCCTCCGATCCAAATTTCCCACGGGTCGAGGCACTTGAATTCGCACCGAGCCCGAAATTCAGCGACCGGCCGGATGCCTGGGTCGATGAATTGCAGGGCGTGGAGTTTGCGGCGCTCGACGGCCATAATTTCCTGAAAATAACGCAGGGTGGTTACAACATCGTCGTGTCGACACCACGCATTGCCGATGAGGGCGATCGATTCGGTATCGTGCCGCAAGTACTGGGACTCGGCCTGGCGTTTCTTTTGTGCGCGTACTTTGCCGTCAGCTGGCTGTTTCGGCCGATTGGTTCCATTCGCGAAGGCGCCGCGCACATCGGCCGCGGCAACTTTGATTTCCGCATCTCGAAAGTGCGGCGCGACCAGCTCGGGGACCTGGCGGCGGACATCAATCGACTGGCCGGCGACGTCGAAAGCATGCTGGATGCCAAGCGCGCGTTATTGCTTGGCATCAGTCACGAACTGCGAACGCCGCTGTCACGCATGCGCCTGACGCTGGAATTCCTTGAGGACGAGGAAAACGTGGCCTCGCTGAAAGCGGAAATCCTGGAGATGGAAAAGATCGTTGCCTCACTGCTGGAGGCCGAGCGGCTGACCGGACGGCATGCCAAGCTGACCAGGACCCAGGTCGTCATCGGCGAGCTGGTTGCGGAATTACTGGACGACTTTTTCGCCAGGGATATTGAAAGGATCAAGGTTCGACATCCGCAGCAACCGGTGAGCGCAGAAATTGACGAGGTGCGCGTCACCCTCATGCTGAAGAATCTTGTCGCCAACGCGCTGCGCTACTCGAAACCGTCCGACGGGCCGGTAGAGCTGGAGTTTGAGTCGGCAGCGGGCGAGTTGGTATTTCGGGTTCGCGACCACGGCCCCGGCATATCGCCACAGCAGGCGGCGAGGATTGGCGAGCCGTTTTATCGTGGCGACCCATCGCGCGCACGCAGCTCGGGGGGCGCCGGTCTGGGCCTGTATCTCGCATCGCTGGTGGCGAAGGCGCACGGTGGCACGCTTGCGCTGGTTGCCGTTGAGGGACCCGGCGCGAATTTCGAAGTGCGACTCCCAATCCCGAGTCCAGTGGACCGTTTGTAAACGAGTGTAACAATTGCGTCGCGCGCGTTGTTACGGAGGTTTCCGCTTCGTATATTGACCAACAATGACATCGGAGAAATCGATGAGTGTTGTAACGTCAATGGCAGTGGGCTGGACCGAAACAGGGCTGGTGCCAGACTCTGTGATCCGCAGCGGCATCCGCCGGCTGCTGGAGAAAAAGCGCAGGCAAATCCATGCCGGGGACATCGAGTATTCGGCCAGCGAGACCAACCAGTTCGTCGCCATGATGGACGCATCGCCGATTGCGCTTGTGCCCGAGCGCGCCAACGAACAGCACTACGAGATTCCCGCCGGATTTTTCGCCGAAGTGATGGGCGACCACCTCAAATACAGCTGCGGCTACTGGCCGGCCGGAGTTACAAACCTGACCGAGGCGGAGGCAGCCGCGCTGCGCGTCACCGTGCAGCGCGCGGACATCCGCGACGGGCAACAGATACTGGATCTTGGCTGCGGCTGGGGTTCCTTATCGCTCTGGATCGCGGCACAGTTTCCGAATAGCCAGGTGACCGCGGTTTCCAATTCGACGTCGCAGCGTGAGTTCATTGTGGCGCGCGCCCGCACGCGCAAGCTCGACAACATTCGCGTGCTGTTACAGGACATGAACGATTTCACCACCGACGATCGTTTCGACCGCATCGTCTCGGTCGAAATGTTCGAGCATATGCGCAACTACCGTGCATTGTTCTCTTCCATCAATCGCTGGCTGGCGCCTGAAGGTCGCTTTTTTATGCACATTTTTTGCCATTACTCGACGCCTTACGAGTACATCGACAAGGGCCCGGGTGACTGGATGAGCCGGCATTTTTTCTCCGGTGGAATCATGCCGAGTGCGGAGTTGCCGCTGCGATTCGCCGGTCAACTGAACATCGACCAGCGCTGGCAATGGAGCGGCAAGCATTACGCCAGGACCTGCGATGCCTGGCTGGCGCGCATGGACAGCAACAAGGCGCAGATCATGCCGCATTTGGCAGCGTGTTACGGCGAGACCGAAGCACCGTTGTGGTGGCAGCGCTGGCGGATTTTTTTTATGGCCTGCTCCGAACTTTTCCAATTCCGGCGTGGCGAAGAGTGGTACGTCAGCCATTACCTGTTCCGAAAGGCGGTTAACTGAAATGCTCTATATTCTGAATTTTGTGACTTTCCAGGCTGGCTGGTTTTCCTCCGTTTATGGCGGGGCGCAGCAGATGCCGTGGCTCGGACCCATCGCTGTTGCCCTGGCGCTGCTGCTGCATTTCCATTTCGCCAGCGGCCGACGCGCGGAGCTGATGCTGATACTCAGTTGTGCCGCGATCGGCGCTGCTTTTGACAGTGTACTGGTGGCATTTGGCTGGGTGCGGTACCCATCCGGGATGTTCAGCGAATTTGCAGCACCATTCTGGATCGTCACGATGTGGATGTTGTTTGCCACCACGCTGAATGTATCCATGCGTTGGTTGCGCAAGCGGCCGGGACTGGCTTCGGCCTGCGGGCTGGTGGGAGGCCCGGTCACCTACCTGGGCGGGCAAGCACTCGGCGGTATCGTGCTGCTGGATCCCCTGGCGGCGCTGCTGGCCCTGGGTATTGGCTGGGCCGCGATGATGCCGGTGCTGTTGCGGCTGTCGGCCATGTTTGATGGTTTTACCGCGTTGGCTAAGGATCCGGTCGTCGCAGCCGCGGTCGTGGAGCGGCGCACTTGAATCGGCCAACGCATTTCTCCGGCCCGAGGTGGACTCTGAAAAATTCAGTGGAGGCACGATCATGAACCGCAGCGCAATTTTCAAGATTCTCACCGGACTGCTAGCCGCGGCATCGTGTATTTCCGTGGCTGCTGCGTCCCGCACGGTACCGAACAACGCGTGGAATTTCGACGTTTACCTGAATGATAAAAAGGTTGGCACGCACATGTTTGAAGTGGTCGGCGCTGGCGATCAAACCCGAGTACAAAGCGTTGCCAATTTCAAAGTGAAGGTATTTTTTGTAGCGGCCTACAGCTACCAGCATACCAACACAGAACGGTGGGCTGATGACTGCCTGCTCGAGTTCAATGCCAGCACGCGTGTCAATGGCAAGCTGACAGAGGTTTCAGGTGCCAGCACGGGCGATGGTTTCGCGGTTCGCAAGCAGTCAGCCAGCGAGGTTCTGCCGCAGTGTGTTATGAGCTTCGCCTACTGGAACCCGGAATTTCTCAAGCAGAAACGGCTGCTGAATCCGCAAACTGGCGAGTTCCTGGACGTAGAGGTTGAGCTGATGGGCGCGGATCCGTTGCAGGTTCGGGGCCGACAAGTACTCGCCTCGCGCTACAAGGTGAGCGCCCGCGGCCTGGACCTGATGGTCTGGTACTCCCCGGATAACGAATGGCTGGGCCTGCAGTCGGTTGCGAGGGGCGAGCATGTTATTCGCTATGAGCTGTCCTGAAATGCGCGTCGTCTCACGTCTACTTTGTGCCCTGATTAGCGTCGCGTCGCTGGGCGCCTGTGCCACCAGGACGCCGGAAATGCCGGTCGTCGACTACGTCGACATCGAGCGTTTCATGGGCGACTGGTACGTGATCGCCAACATTCCGACCATGTTTGAGAAAGGCGCGCACAATGCCGTTGAAACCTATACGCGGAACGACGACGGCACGATCGCAACGCATTTTAGCTACCGCAAGGGAGGCTTCGATGGCAAGCGCAAGGACTATTATCCGAAAGGCTTCATAACGGACGAAGAATCCAACGCCATCTGGGGCATGCGTTTCATCTGGCCGATCAAGGCCGATTACCGGATCGTGTACCTCGATGACGACTACTCGACCACGATTATCGGCCGCCAGAAACGCGACTACATCTGGATCATGGCCCGCGAGCCGCAAATTTCCGCAGCCAACTACGAACAGTTGTTACAGGTGGCCGCGTCGCTTGGCTATGTCACCTCCGAAATACAGCGCGTGCCGCAGCGTTGGTGATGCCGTGAAAGTTGCGATTATTGGCACCGGTATTGCCGGTAATGTGGCCGCTTACAAGCTGCGGGATCGGCACGACATCACGGTGTTCGAAGCAGCGCCTCATATTGGTGGTCACAGCAATACCGTCGATGTGTATGAGCATGGCCGGCGAATTGCAATCGACACCGGCTTTATCGTGTTCAATGATCGCACCTACCCGCGTTTTACCGAATTGCTCGCCGAGATTGGCCAGCAATCGCAGCGTAGTGAGATGAGCTTCAGTGTCCACGCCGCCAACGGTTTACTTGAATATAACGGCCGCTCGCTGGATGCGCTGTTCGCGCAACGCCGTAATCTTGTCAGGCCGCGGTTTTACCGCATGCTTGCCGACATTCTGCGTTTCAATCGGTACGCGCAACAACAACTGCTGGCAGCGCCGCAGGATGTGTCACTTGGGGATTACCTGTTAGCCAATCGATACAGCCGGGAGTTCGTCGATTATTATCTGGTGCCCATGGCCGCAGCCATCTGGTCTGCCGAACCGGTCCGGGTACTGGATATGCCTGCCGGCTTCCTGGTGCGATTCTTCGCCAACCATGGACTAATGCAATTACGCGATCGGCCGATCTGGCAGGTGGTCGAGGGCGGTTCGCGCGCCTATGTTGAGAAGCTCGTGGCGAAACACCGCGAGCGCATACACCTGAACAGTCCCGTGCGCAGTCTGCGCCGTACGCCAACGGGTATCGAATTACGCGCCGGATCGGCCGCGCCGATAATGTTCGATGCAGTTTTTGTTGCCTGCCACAGTGACCAGTCGCTGCGCATGCTGGTCGAACCGAGCGCTGCTGAGCGAGCCGTGTTGAGCTCTATTCGCTACCAGGAGAACGAAGCGATTCTGCATTCGGACGTGAATCTGATGCCGACCCGCCGTAAAGCCTGGGCGGCCTGGAATTATCACCTCCCGGAGGACCCTGCGAAGCACGTGGCGGTGACCTACAACATGAATATCCTGCAGCGCCTCGAAGCCGAGCACCAGTATTGCGTAACGCTCAATGACGATCGCAACATCGACCCCGGGCGTATTATCAGGCGTTTCACTTACGAACACCCCGTTTTCAGCCAACAGGCGGTGCAGGCTCAGCAGCGTCAGCACGACCTCAACCAGGACCGGCTATTTTTCTGCGGGGCCTACTGGCGTAACGGCTTTCACGAGGACGGCGTCGTCAGTGCGCTGGCGGCTGTCCGGCACTTCGAGGAGTGGCAGCAAAGTGCAGAGCTGCATTTACGAAGGGCTGGTTAGCCACACGCGCAGCGAGCCGGTACGGCATCGCTTCAGGTATCGCCTGTTCATGATGTATGTGGACCTGGACGAACTGCCAGCATTGTTTGCGCGACGCTGGTTCTGGTCGATATCGCGACCCGCGATTGCGAGGTTTCGCCGCGATAAGCATCTTGGCGTCGGCGATCTTGGCAGCGCGGTTCGCGACCGGGTCGAAACCGAGACGGGAAGCCGCCCGCAAGGGCCCATACGCCTGCTTACCAATTTCTGCTATTTCGGCTACGGTTTTAATCCGGTCAGCTTTTATTACTGTTTCGCGGCGGATGGCGAGACCGTGCAGGCGGTCGTGGTTGAGGTCAACAACACGCCCTGGGGCGAGCAGACGAGCTACGTCGAGAGCTGCGAGAACAGCTTGTACGTGGCCGGCCGCTGGCGCTTCAAGGTCGAGAAGCAAATGCACGTATCGCCGTTCATGCCCATGGATGTTGCCTATACCTGGGCAATGTCCGCGCCCGGCAAAAACCTCTCTGTTTACATGGCGAACCAGGTTGACGGGCAACGCGTGTTCAGTGCGAATCTTGCGCTGCAACGCAAAGAGATATCCTCCCTGTCATTGGCAACCGTGTTGATGCGATTTCCGTTGCAGAGCCTACGCGTCATCGTCGCCATTCACTGGCAGGCATTGCGGCTCTGGATGAAGCGCGTACCCCTGTATGCACATCCGGACAAACAAGCCCTGGTATCGGAAAAGGCATGAAAGCATCGAGTACCAATAGAATGGTTCCGATTGATGCGAAGCCGGTGCGGCGCACTTTCATTGAAAGCATGGCTCGCCGAATTGTATTGTTACGACTGCAAAACATTTGCAACGGACAGCTTGTCGTCAAAGATAGTGGCATGTGCACAACTTACGGGCAGCGGACGCCACAATGTCCTCTGACCGCGGTGATTTGTATTCATCACCCGGCGTTCTACAGCGACATCGCATTCGGTGGTTCTGTCGGTGCCGGAGAATCCTTCATGCAGGGCCATTGGTCCTGTGACGAGCTTGAGACCTTGTTGCGTATCATGCTTGTCAATCGCGAAGTGCTTGAAGGCATGGACTCCGGGTTGGCAAAGCTGGCGGGGCCAGCCAGAAAGGTGTTGCACTGGCTGAATCGCAATACCCGGCGTGGCAGCCGCAGGAATATTGCCGCTCATTACGATCTCGGTAATGACTTTTACGCGCTGTGGCTGGACCGGAAGATGATGTATTCTTCCGCCTGGTTCGCGAGCCCCGACACGTCACTCGAGGCAGCCTCGACCGCGAAGCTGGAACGTATCTGCAGGAAGCTGGAATTATCGGAAGGTGATTCGGTCATTGAGATTGGCAGCGGCTGGGGCGGATTCGCCATCTACGCGGCTGCCAACTACGGCTGTCACGTCACGACAACGACAATCTCGAGCGAGCAGTACGAACTGGCCCGGCAGCGTATCGCGGAAGCTGGACTCGAGGAACGTATCACGCTGCTGTTGCAGGACTATCGTGATCTGGAGGGCCGCTATGACAAGCTGGTGTCGATAGAAATGATCGAGGCTGTTGGGGCCCAGTTTCACGAAACATTTTTTGAAAAGTGCTGTTCGCTGTTGAAGCCCGATGGCCAGATGCTGCTGCAGGCGATTACCATCGCCGATCAGCGGTACGAACGTTACAGAAATGACGTCGATTTTATCCGTCGCTACATTTTTCCCGGCGGCTGCCTGACCTCGGTCACCGACATGGCGCGCGTTCTGACCTCAAGAACCGACATGCGCATCTTGCACATTGAAGACATCGGCCCGCACTACGCCGAGACGCTGCGCCATTGGCGCGATCGCTTCATGCAAGCGATTACTGCGGTTCGCGAGCAGGGTTATTCGGATACTTTCATCCGCATGTGGCGGTTCTACCTCTGTTATTGCGAAAGCGCATTTGTTGAGCGCGCGATCGGTACGGTACAAATGCTCATCATGCGGCCGGGCGCCCGGCGTAAACGGATCGAATACTAACGTATAGCCGTTGCCGGTCTTGCTGAGTAAACTCGGTGACCAGTAAATTCCGGGGAGTAAGACGGGTGTCCAAGTATTCTATTGCGCTGCACGGCGGTGCCGGTCCCGTACCGGGCCGTGACTATGCGGCGACTGAGGCGCATCTGCGTGGGCTTGTTCTGGCTTGTGAGCAGCAGCTTGTTGCCGGTGGCAGGTCACTGGATGTGGTCGAGTTCGCAGTGGCGGAGCTCGAGTCGTGTGGTCTCTATGTCGCGGGCAAGGGATCGGCACCCAATTCCGCGGGCTATGTGGAACTCGACGCCTCGATCATGCACGGCCCGACCCGCGCGGCGGGAGCAGTGGCCGCTGTTGTCAACGTCGTAAACCCGGTACGAGTCGCACGCGGTGTGATGCAAAAAACCTCGCACGTGATGCTCGCGGGCGAGGGCGCGCTGAATTTTGCGCGCGAGCACGGCTTCGAGCTTGTTAGTGATGCTGCGAACTATTACGTGCTGCCGATCGGAGTTACCGCGGCAGACATTACCGAACAGAAGCATGGAACCGTCGGTGCGGCGGCACTCGATCAGTCGGGTGAGCTGGCGGCAGCGACATCGACGGGCGGCACCTTCATGAAACTCGAGGGCCGCGTCGGCGATACACCCCTGATCGGTGCTGGCACCTGGGCCGACGACGACGTCGCGATTTCATGCACGGGGACCGGTGAACATATCATTCGTTCTGGCGGTGCCATAGCCATTGCACAGCTGTTTCGTGCCGGTGCGTCGCTGCAAAGCGCGATCGACCAGGTGCTGGCCGAGATCAGGCGCCTCGGCGGCGACGCCGGAATGATTGCGGTGTCTAAAACTGGCGAGATGGTCATGTGCTACAACTCGGACGGCATGAAACGCGCCGCCGTGGGCCGCGATCACCCGCTGCAGGTCGCAACCTTCAACTAAAAGGGGTCAGAGCCCTTTTTTTCCCACATGCGGTCGACCGCATGGCGGCCTCCTACGGGCGCAGGCCCCAGAAGGCTTTTGGCGGCAGCGACACCATGCCGCGGTCGTAAATGAAGCCGCCGAGCCGGTCATTCTTCAACAGGAGTGGCCCGTCGATGTCGACGAAATCGGCTTTGTGTGCGAGCACGTGCATCGGCGCCATGCTCAGGGATGTGCCGCCCATGCAGCCGACCATGATGCCGAGACCGAGTTTGCGCGCCGCAGAGGCAAGCTCGAGTCCGTGTGTCAGCCCGCCGCACTTGTCGAGCTTGATGTTGATCATCTGGTAGCGTCGCGCGACGTGCTGGCAGGATTCGTCTGCGCAGAGCGGCAAAGGCGACTGATATCCCTCGAGTTCGTCATCGGCACCCCGCTTCAATGGTTGCTCGATCATGCTGACCCCTAGCTCGGCGAGCAGCGGCGCAACCGCCTCAAGCTGTGCGAATCCCCAGCCTTCGTTGACGTCGACGACCAGTCTCGCATCGGGACGCGCCGCGCGAATCGCCGCGATGCGCTCTACCGGCCGGTCGTTATTGAGTTTTACCTTGAACAGAGTCAGTTCTTTGGCGGCCGCGGCGCGCGCACCCATTTCGGCAGGCTCCGCTTCGAGCCCGATAGTGAACACGGTTTCGATGGCATCGGTACTCACGCCGGCCAATTCCCACGCCGATTTTCCCGACAATTGTGCCTCGAGATCCCAGAGTGCGGCATCGATCGCGCAACGTGCGCCGCCGGGTGGCAATAATTTCAGCAGTGCCTGGCGAGCGGCGCCCGCCGCAAGGTTTGTTCTGATCGAATCGACCTGCGCCAGCATCGACCGGTCGGTGTCATTGAGATAGTAGACGCCCAGCGATTCGCCACGTCCGATAAACCCGTCCTGTTCTATTTCACAGACCATGCAGGGGAAATCATCCCAGGTGTTGCGTGAAATGCGAAACGGGATCAGCGCGAGCCAGTTTTCGAGATGTGCTGAAACGCGGCGCGTCATAGCACGTGCTCGAGCAGATAGTCGGCAATGTCGGCCATGCCGATCGCGACCGGATCGACGCAGGGCAATCCGTGCTTGCCGCGGAGATCGGCGAGATAGTCGCGGCGCATCTGCTCATCCAGTGATGAGGTATTGACACTGATGCCAGCCCAGATGCAATCCGGGTTCGTGACACGCGCCGAGGTCAGCACGATGTCGATCGCCTCATCCAACGGTGGTATCGGGAAAAGGCCCTCGAGCCCAAGCAAGTCGTTGCGCCCGGCATCGTGACAAAGCACGACGGCGTCGGGTTGCGAACCATGCAGTAAACCGAGCGTCACGCCGGCGTAGCTCGGATGCAGCAAGGCGCCCTGGCCCTCGATGACATCCCAGTGGTCGGGATCATTTGCGGGCGACAACACTTCGGCCGCACCCGATATGAAGTCGGCGACTACGGCATCGATGGGCATGCCTTCGCCGGCGATCATGATGCCGGTCTGGCCGGTAGCACGGAAGTCTGCGTTGATGCCGCGCCGCACGAATTCGCGATGCAAGGCGAGAGCACTGTATTTTTTGCCAACACAGCAATCGGTGCCAACCATCAATACACGCTTGCCACTACGCCGTACGCCACGCCCGATCGGAATTTCCTTCGGTGGTACGCGGACATCAATCAGCTTTGCGCCACCCTCGCTGGCTGCGGCGACCAGCGCGGGTTTGTCGGCAAGCTTCACGTGCGTGCCGCCGGCGATGTCAACGCCGGCGCGAGCGAGCGCCGCCAGCGGCGGCACCCAGGCATCGGGCAAGATGCCACCGGTTGATGCCACGCCGATGATGACCGTGCCGACGCCGGCAGCAATGGCTGCGGCAATGTCAAGTTCTGGCAGACCAAGGTCGGCGCGACAGCCGGGCAGGCGCATTTGACCGGCACAAAGTTCAGGGCGCCAAAACGTAATGCCGTGGCCAGTCTTGGCGTGACCCTGATCGCCGACATCAGCGATGAACAGCAGGTAAGGTGTTCTAAGTTCGATTTTCTTGATGGTCATGTCTCGAATCGAGGCGTAAGGGTGAGAGCGATGGTATATTTTGCTCTTCAATTTAACCAGCACAGCTACAATCGCATTGGTTCAACGGGGGAAATTCATGAAAACGAGAATACTCATAGTCGCTGCGGTACTGGCGTTGCCATTTGCTGCCCAGGCTGATGCGCTTTTCGGTAACGGCATGGCAGGGGATCGCCAATTGCCGAGAACCTGGGGCATTGGCATCGACTACTTTGAAATGCGGCAGCCTTACCAGATTGACAGCCTCACTCTTACTGACACGGTGGATACGCCGGCGGGTCCGGTGCCCATAGATCTCGCCGCGGCCCTGTTGATGGGCCAGGATCCGAGCGTGCTGGACATCGACAATGACATCCGCCATGGCGACATCAAGGTCGACGTTTGGGTTTTGCCTTTCCTTAACGTGTTCGGTATCTATGGCCAGATCGACGGCGACACGCACATCGATCTGCGGGTGCTGGGGCTGCCATTGCCGCCACAAACCAACAACCTGACCGTGAGCTATGACGGTGATGTCTACGGTGGCGGCATCGTGCTCGCGTTCGGCGGCGATCGCTGGTTCGGATCAGTCACCGCCACGGTGACTGACACGAATCTCGGCGGTGATTTCAATTCATCTGTGAGCACGACTACGATTCAACCACGAGTCGGATTACGTTTCAGCGATCATACCGAGGTCTGGCTCGGCGGCTATTTCATTGATTCCGAGGAGAAGCATAGCGGCACGATTGACCTGGACCTGGGCGTACTAGGCGGAATGTTGCCGGTGGATGGGCAGGATGCTGTGTTCGCGGTGGATCTGTCGCAGCAGGAAGATTTCAATTTCAGTATCGGCACACACATGATGCTATCCGAGGCCTGGGAAGCGACTGTTGAAGTCGGCGCCGGCGACCGCCGCACGGTGCTCGCCAATTTCACATACAGGTTTGACTAGACCGATCGCAGCTCTACTGGGCGCTTTGGTCGCGGCTGGATTTCCAGCCGCGGCCATCGGTTATGAAACCGACCAGTTTTCGAATCGCGACGCAGCGATAGCGGACTCGACAGAAGTATTAAACGATCGCGTCAACGAAACGCTGCAGAAAGTTGTCGCTGATCAGAGTGGCAGGCCGGACGAGATGGCAGTGGTCGGCGCCATCTACAAGGAGATTGGTGGCCGTCACTGGGTCGACAAACTCGAACGCTGGGCCATGCAATCCGAGCAGGTTGAGAAGCTGGATACACCGCGCTACGACAGCGTGTATTCCGGGTTGCCCTGGTACGCTTTACGCGTCACCACTTTTTTTGGTGTCGGCAAGACTATTCGTCTAAACAATCAGTTGATTGGCTCGGACAAAATCGGGCATTTTCTCTCGCAGGGGCGAAAGTTCTACCGTCGCTACCGAAAGTCACTCTCGGAAGCGACGGCGGCGGAACACTCAGCTTTTACTGAGCGTGCGATTTTCGGACGTGTAACGACTGGCGTCTATTCCAATGCAGACCTGGTTGCGAACTATGAGGGCCATCGCTTCTATCGCAGCCTGTTCGAGGACAACATCGTGCCGGGGAAACCGGCGATTCTGCGCTGGCAGGAGGGTGGCTGGGTCATGCAACGACAATTCGACTGGGCCGATCACGTCAACGAGTACTGGGACGAGGCCCTGAACGTCAGTCATTTTGACGCATTGCTGTACAAGCATATGCACGAGCGTCTCGTGACATTGTGTCCGAAGTACTGGGAAAATCCTGGCCTTTACACGATTGCCGATGAGGCGCCGCTGCGGGAAAAGTACGCCCATCTCGGCAAGCGGAACACGAGCGAACTGCGTCTCGATTCCTTATGCCCGGTGCAGGAAGCACTTAGGGCAGAAAAATTGTCGCCGGGTGTTCGAGCATCTCCTTGATGCGTTGAATCATTGCGGCAGCATCGTAGCCGTCAACAAAACGATGATCGAAAGAGGACGATAAATTCATCATCGTGCGCACGGTGACCTGGCCTTGCAATACAACCGGTTTATCGATTGCGCGATTTACGCCGATGATGCCGACTTCCGGCATGTTGATGACGGGTGTGGATACGATACCGCCGAGCTTGCCGAGGCTCGTAATCGTAATGGTCGAGCCCACGAGGTCGGAGCGGGAAATACTGTTGTTACGCGCCGCGTCCGAAACACGCCGGATTGCCCGCGCCAATTCATGCAGGGACATGCTTTCCGCATGCCGGACCACCGGTACTTTGAGCCCGTCGGGCGTTTGCGTTGCAATGCCAAGGTGAACCGCACTGTGCTGCAGGATGACATTGCGGTCCTTGTCATAGGTGGCATTGCACTGCGGAAACTCCGCTAATGCTCGGACCAGCGCGAGGCCGAGAAACGGCAACGGCGTCAGTCGCGAATTCTTGTCAGCGGCCTTGTCATTGAGGTGCCGGCGCAGTGCCTCGACCTCTGTGATATCGATTTCCTCGACATAGGTGAAATGCGGAATTTCGCGGTTCGCGGTCGCCATGCGTTCCGCAATAATCCGGCGCAGGCCAATGACCTTGATCTCCTGTGGCGGGGTCTCGCCCCGCAGGGGGGCGGCGCCATGCTGTGGGAGGTCACCCTGCTGTAGGGGGGCACCAAGCTGTGGGAGGCCGCCATGCGGGCGACCCGCATCGCCAGCCAGGTAAGCCTCAAAATCCTTGAGAGTCACGCGGCCCCCGGGCCCGGAGCCAGTCACTGACCTGAGATCGATGCCGGCTTCTTTTGCACGCCGTCTGATGGCAGGTGAGGTCATGATGCGGGTTGCTTGTGGGTGAATGTCGCCGGCAGGGCTGCTTTTCACTGGGCTGTCGCCCGCATGGTGGCCTGCTACGGCAGGGGCGCCGCCTTCTACATCGAACGTGATCAGTGCTGCGCCGACAGCAACCATGTCGCCCGGTTCGCCCGCGAGTCGCAGCACTTTGCCGGTAACCGGCGACGACAACTCGACCGCGGCTTTATCCGTCATCATCGAGCAGATCACATCTTCCTCGGCGACCATGTCGCCGACCTTGACGAACCACTCAGCGATCTCGGACTCGACCATGCCCTCGCCAAGATCCGGAAGTTTGAAGGCGTACTCGCTCATCCTTCCCCCATGATCTTGCGTATGCCGTTGGCGACTCGTTTTTTGCCCGGGAAATACTGCCATTCAAAAGCGTGCGGATAAGGTGTGTCCCAGCCGGCAACGCGCGATATTGGCGCTTCAAGATTATAGAAGCACTCTTTCTGAATCCTGGCTGCCAGTTCGGCACCGTAGCCGGCAAAACGCGTTGCCTCATGCGCGATCAGGCACCGCCCGGTTTTGTTGACCGAGTTCGCGAGCGTGGTCACGTCGAGCGGCGACAGGCTGCGAACGTCGATGATTTCTGCGCGTACATCCACTTCCTCGGCCGCTGCCCTGGCGACATGCACGAGCGTGCCATAGGTAACGATGGTCAACTCGTCACCGGCGACGACAATTTCGGCGCGGTCGAGTGGCACGGTGTAATAGCCCTCGGGAACCTCTCCCTTGGGATGCGAAGCCCATGACACCGCCGGTTTGTTCGGGTCGCCGTCGAACGGACCGTTGTAGATGCGCTTTGGTTCAAAGAAGACAACGGGGTCGTCGGATTCGATGGCGCTGATCAACAGGCCCTTGGCGTCGTAGGGATTCGATGGCATGACACTGCGGATTCCGGTGACGTGCGCGAAAATTGCCTCGGGGCTTTGCGAATGCGTTTGTCCGCCGCGAATACCGCCGCCGCAGGGTGTACGGATGGTTACCGGCGAGAAAAAATCACCGCTGCTGCGATAGCGGATGCGTGCAAGCTCGCTGACGATCTGGTCGAAGCCCGGATAGATATAATCGGCAAACTGGATTTCAGCCACCGGGCGCAGGCCGTTGATGCCCATTCCGATAGCCGCGCCGATGATGCCACCTTCGGCAATCGGCGCGTCGATGACGCGGTGTTCGCCGAACTTGCGTTGCAAACCGTCCGTGCAACGAAATACGCCACCGAAATAGCCAACGTCCTCACCCAGGATGATGACATTCGGGTCCTTGTCCAGCATCACATCGAGCGCTGAACGGATCGCCTCGACCATGTTCATCTGCGCCATGTCAGGATCCCTCAATCTCGAGCATGTAGCGCCGTTGTGACTCGAGATGTGGTGGCGTCGTGGCGTAAATATCGTCAAACATCGTGGCCGGGTCGAGGAACGGCCCTTCGGTCATCGTGCCGTATTGCTGCGCCTGCTTCCAGGCGGCCAGCACTTCGGCCTTGAGTTCTTCCTCCAGCTGTTCGTGCTGCGCATCGCTCCAGTGGCCGATCGCAGTCAGGTGCTGCCGGAGCCGATCAATAGGGTCGCCGAGCGGGAACGACTTGTACTCGTCCTTCGGCCGATACTTGCTCGGGTCGTCGCTGGTCGAGTGTGCGCCGGCCCGATAGGTCACGAGCTCGATCAGCGTCGGGCCGCCACCGCGGCGCGCACGTTCGGCGGCCCACAAGGTAACGGCATAAATTGCCAGCAGGTCGTTGCCATCAACGCGCACCCCGGGTATCCCGAGCCCGAGTCCGCGTGCCGCGAAGGAGCGGCGTTCACCACCGGCAAAACCCTGGAAGGTCGAGATCGCCCACTGGTTGTTGACGATATTGAGTATGACCGGTGCCTGGTAAACCGCGGCGAATGTTAACGCGTGGTGAAAGTCAGCCTCCGCGGTACTGCCGTCACCGACCCAGGCAGCTGCAATATGGTCTTCTCCCTTGATGGCGGAAGCCATTGCCCAGCCAACGGCATGCGGGTACTGGGTGGCGAGGTTGCCGGAAATCGAAAAAATGTTGGCGGCCTTGCCATGATACATGACGGGCAGTTGCCGGCCTTTGCACATGTCCCGCGTGTTCGACAGGCACTGGCACATCATGTCGACCAGTTTCAGGCCGCGGTACATGAACAGCGCCTGGTTGCGATACGAGGGGAAGCACATATCCGCGGGGCGCAAGGCCATGGCCTGGGCAACTGACACGGCTTCCTCGCCGAACGCCTCCATGTAAAAGGAGATACGGCCCTGGCGCTGGATCTGCCACATGCGCTTGTCAAAGATTCGGTTAAGCAACATCCAGCGCAAGGCAATCTGTAACTGGCCGGCGTCGAGATTTGGATTCCAGGGCCCGACCGCCTCGTGTTTGTCATCCAGAACGCGTACCAAACCGCTACTCAAATGTTCGATGTCGCGCAAACGCGCATCGATCGCTGGTTTGTCGACGCTGCCAGCGGGTGCCAGGTTCAAATAGCTGAAATCCGGTTTATCTCCCGGTCGTGCCGACGGTCGCGGTATGTGCAGTCGTGATTTTTTGGCCATACCTAGTCCTTGTCTTTGCCTGTAGCAACGATTCGACGGGCCATTCTATCCGCAATGATATTGGTTGGCTCGCCGGATTGCCGCGACTCGGCGAAAATTGCGTCCAGTCGAACAGGGATCTGTTCGACTTCTGCAACGACTTTCTCTTCCGAGCTGTTGCCAAAGTATTCGTGGGCAACATTGATGATGCCACCGGCATTGATCACGTAGTCGGGCGCGTACAGGATGTCGCGGTCCGCGAGCCTTGCGCCATCCTGCTCGGTGGCGAGCTGATTATTGGCGGCACCGGCAATAACTTTTGCACGGATACCCGGAATGGTCTGCGACGTTAGTACATTACCCAGCGCACAGGGCGCGAGAATATCGACTTCACTAAACAACAAGGCGTTTGGCGCCACCTGGGTTACGGGCAATTCGCCTGCAATGCGTGCGAGGTGCTCACGATTCACGTCAGCGACCAACAGCCTGGCGCCCGCTTTGTGCAGCAGCCGGCAGAGGTTCAGGCCGACGTTGCCGACACCTTGCACAGCGACACGAAGACCTTGCAGGGAATCAACACCGAGCCGCGCCTTCGCCGCCGCGTGAATGCCGAGAAAAACGCCCAATGCAGTCAACGGCGACGGATCGCCGCCGGCACTCGCACCGCTTTTCGGCAGGCCCGAAACATAGCTCGTCACTTCACGGACACTGCGCATGTCGGCGACCGTGCAGCCGACATCTTCGGCCGTAACGTAGCGACCGCCAAGTGACTCGACGGCGCGGCCGAATGCCTGGAACAATGCCGGAGACTTTGGCGCGTCACTGGCGGCGAGTATGACGGCCTTGCCGCCACCGAAACGGAGACCGGCCACTGCATTTTTGTACGTCATGCCGCGTGACAGGCGCAGCGCGTCGGTCAACGCCGCCTCGCTGTCAACGTATTGCCAGCGCCGGCAGCCGCCGGCTGCGGGGCCGAGTGCGGTGGAGTGGATCGCGATGATTGCCCGCAAGCCAGTGTCCGTATCGTGAACGAAATTGACGGCCTCGTGCTCATCGAACTCGGGATGTTCAAACACACTCATCGGCCGGCTCCGCAGGCAAAATAACGCCTTTATCATATCCGGCAAAAATCGCACAGATCATGCTTTTTCATTTGCAGATCGACGAAATAGTGCATGAATTATGCAAAATAATGCTGTATAACGCTGATTAATATGCAACGTGTAAAACTCGACTCCGCGGATCGGCGCATCCTCGAAATCCTGCAATCCGAGGCCGGGATCAATGCCACCGAAGTCGGTGAGCGCATCGGCTTGTCGCAATCGGCGGTCTGGCGGCGGATCCAGACTCTGCGCGAGCAAGGCGTCATACACGACCAGCCGGTAAAACTCGATCGGGAAAAAGTAGGCCTCAACACGATGGTGTTCGCGCACGTCAAGCTGACCTCGCACGGTCGCAGCAACCTGGCCGATTTCTCCGATGCGGTGCGCCTGTATCCCGAAGTGCTCGATTGTTACGTCGTGCTTGGCAACGTCGACTTCCTGTTGCGCATTGTCACCGAAGACATCAAGGCCTACGAGCAATTTTTCTTCGAGAAACTGTCTCAGCTGCCCGGCATCCAGGAAGTCAATTCCTCTATCGTGCTGTCGGACATCAAGCACACGACGGCGCTGCCAATCTAGTTGAAAGGGGTCAGAGCCCTTTTTTTCCCAAATGTGGGCTGACCATATATGGGAAGAAAAGGGCTCTGACCCCTTTTTCTTATGGTTCGCGCAAACCCTCGAGTAACCTCGTGAACTGCGCCGGGCGATAGCGTTCATCATCGTTGAGTGCATTGCCAAGTGACTCGAGCTGCGTCAAAAGCGCGGGGTCATCGATCTCGAGCACCAGCATTTGCACGGCCATGAACGCCTGCTCGGCGCTCGCATAATCGATGTAATTACCGGCGGCGCCGACTTTAAGTACAGCCTCGAGTAATTTCGGCTCAAGGCCTCGAAGCCTGGCCGGCGTCAGCGCCTGTTCCAGTCTTCCGAGCTCGCCGTTCAGTTCGGCTGCCGCGGCGCGAACGGATGCGACGCTCTCGCTGCCCGATGCATGCAGTCGTCGCAACCCAGCCTGCAGCGCATCGACCAGGTCCGGTTGAATTGCGCTTGCGAGCGCCAGTGACATGACGAAAGTGCCGTCGCTTATGAATGGCATTCCCGGCCCGGCATTGCCATGCCGCGGCAATGGCTGCCACTGCACCGTCTTCATGGAGCGATGACAGGCGTGACAGTCGTAAAAGGCGAGCTCCGGGAACATGCCGGCAGCTTCAAACTGGCGACCCGCGATCAGGTCGAGGCGCAGGCGCGCATCCGCGACCACGCCGATTGCCCAGGTGAAGCTGTGACTAGGTACCTCCTTGCGCTGCCGGTAATCGCTGCCATAGCGAAAGTGCGGTTGGCGACCCAATGTGCGCCAGAGTTCCGTAAACGTATCGAGCTCGAACGCGAGGCGCGGATGCCCGGCCGCCATCATGCGATGCGTGGCGAACTTGTTTTCGCTGCCAAGATGGCAGGACAGGCACAGGTCCGCACGTTCCGCCGCCGTATTGGTCGGGTACATGCCGGCCGCCAGGTTTTCGGCACGCGTCACGCTGCCGGTGTTGTAATGGCTGGCGATCCATTGCTCGGCACCGCCATGGCAGGCCTCGCAACCAACGCCGTCGGCAAGCTGGAATTTCTCGCCGCGTCGCGCCACTGGCACGTTGTCTGCGTGGCAGTTGAGACACTCAGTTGCTTCACGCGCACTGCCAATGCCAAGGCGCGCGGCAATGCGCTGCGACTGCTCATTGCTCAGCACTTCATAGGCTTTTGAGTGCGGGTCGGCCTGTGTCCAGGTGAGGTATTCGTTTTGTAAAATGCCGGTCGCACCGCGTGGGATGGCTGAACCATGACACTGCGATGCCGCGCAGGTCGCCACGCCCAGGTGTTTGAATCCGCTCTGCGCCGGGAGCTCAGTGGACAGTGCCACTGCAGCAGTAGCAACGCCGAGCAATGCTCCGACAAGACGCGGCAGGATGTTATTTATCGTCGACATACCAGGGATTTCCTTCTGCATCGAGATAAAGCTTTTGCATTTCGGGAAGTGTAAGCGGTCTTGAACCTTTCCTGCCGAACACGGCAATCTGCCCGCCCGTTTCGTCCACGCCACGGTCGCGATCGAGCCCTTTGGACAGCGACAATGCGGCGCTCGAAGTCTGGTAGGTCGCGATCAATTCTGGCCGGGGTTCGGGGCTGAAGCCATAAAAATTCGGCTGCGAATCGGGTGAGGTCAGCTGCAGCACATGGATGCCAGCCGCTCCATCAGCGAGGTAGGCAAACAGCGATGCGTTGGTCGAGCCGACGACTACGTCATGCGTGTCCTGGATTGATCCGCCGGCGTTGAAATACTGCGTCAGTTTCGGCTTTTCGGCCTGCCAGAGGTCGATGATGGCGAGACCATCCGCGCCGGCCGCAACATAGGCGTAGGTTCGTGCGACGTAAACACGCCGCGCATCGCGCATCGCAACGTGCGCGTCTTCGAGCAGCTTTGGGGACGCCGGATGCGTCACGTCGATAACGCGCAGACCGGTACTGTCCGTGACAAACAGGTAACGGAACTGCAGTGCCGAGGCACGCATATCCGGCAGCGCCACAACGGCTACGAGCTCAGGCGCTTCGGGCTGATCGAGATTGACGATGACGAGGCCGGCGGTCGCGGCGATGTAGGCGTAGTGCCCGCCGATCGTAATATGGCGCGCACCACTGAGCACATTGTCCGGGTTCCAGGTCGCGGCACGCTGGAGGAAATTGTTGTTGATATCGCCATCGGCAAACGTCGAGACGTCGGTGACGATCAGGCCTTCAACCAGGTCGGTCGTAAAGGCGTAGCGGTAAATAGCGTGCATCGCCTGTTCCTGGTTAACCACGCGCATCAGCTCGCCTTCGTTACGTGGTGGGTGCACGGGCTGGTTGGTCGGCAAGGCAACACAACTCGCGTTCTCGGTGTTCACGACGGAGTCATGCCCGCTGTGGGCAAACGGTGCGGTAACGATACGCTGGCTGAATCCCTTGTTGGCGACATTCGCGACGTCGTACACGACGAGTCCTTTCTTGCCCGCAGCGGCAAACAGGTACTCGCCGCGCAGTTGCAGGCAACCGGTCTCCTTGTCCTGATATTCGAAGCCGGTCTGCAGCTGCCGCTGGTTGTCCAGGTGTTGCTGGTAGTTATCCGGGTAGGCATAGCGCTGCAGATAGCTACCGATCACGGCCTGCGGTTCGTCCCACTCGGTGACCTGAGCCGCGACGATACCGTCCTGCAGGCCGGCGTAGCTGTGCAGGCCGATGAAGTTGACGAAGTTCGTGCCCTGCAACAGCAGCTGTGCCATCCAGGCGTTGTTGCTACCGTCCTCGGTAAGGTGACAGTTACCGCAGGTCTGCGTCTCGGTCTTGCGCACGGTATGCGGGAAGTGCGGGTTCATCGCCTGCGAGCTGAATCCGCTGGCGGCGATCGGCGGCTGCTGTACATAAATCCGCTCGCGATTGGCGTTGGTGGACGATAGCACGAGCGCCGAGGACGAACGCACCGGCGCAATCTTGCCGTCGTTTGCCGGCCCGCGCTTGCCCAGCATGAACATATCGTCGCGTACGACTTGCGGGTTGTAGGTTGCGTAATTGCGTGTTTCACCACCTTCGTAGTGATGCCGCTCGGTCTTCCAGTTCGCCTCGATCGGCAGGTGGCAGCCGGCACAGCTCGTGATCCACGAGGTGTGGCAGGTATAGCACTCGATCTCTTCGTCCTTGTGCGCGAGGCTTGCTGCCGGAACGTCGGGGCCCCAGTCCTGGGTCACGACATTGTCGCTCATCAGTTTGGCGCGCGCCGCCTTGGCGTTGTACTCCGAGTGCTCGGGATTGACGCTGTCCTTCACGAGGCTCAGTTCCCATTCAAGCGCGGGTTCCATTATCGAGCGCTGCAGCAACCTCCCGTCACGCCACTCGAAGCGACGTTGGCCATCGCGATTGCGAAACAGGCGCATGTCGGTGCCGCCCGGTGGCGCCGCAGGACCCGAGGTTTTGAGTGTCGGATAATTCTGCGCCGTGCCGTGACAGTCCTTGCACTCGATTTCGATGGCGCTGGCCACCTCGCCGTAGAGATGACCGTTGCCATGATTGTCCTGTGTGAAGTGACAGTCGGCACAATGCATGCCCTTGTCCAGGTGTATCGACGACAGGTGCACCGCTTTCTGGAATTTCTGCGGGTCGTCGTTTGCCACGATCGCACCTTCGGCATCGAGCAGGTTGCCGCGGAGGTCGCGCTTTTGCACTGCGCGGAAATTCCAGCCGTGGCCGTGATAATCGGCGAACTGCGTGTCCTTAAGTCCGGGATTCAGCGCCGAGACATTTTTCAAAAATTCGATATCGGCCCAATTGCCCCGAATCGCCGCACCTTCCGGGTTGCGATCCAATACGGCTCGAGCCTCACGCGCACTGAGTTCCTGCTGTTGCTCCGGCCACATGGCCGGCGCGTCTGATTCATAGTCCCAC
>CAZHLE010000026.1:0-15341 GCA_964533065.1 uncultured Woeseiaceae bacterium
GACCCAAAGTCCGGATTCGTTGCCGTTGATGAGCTGAATCTCCAGCCGCTGTGGCACGTTCTCGCCCGCCATGCGTTTCGCCATCGTGTTACGAAACAACGCGCGATATGCGGGCTTCACAAGATCCGCTATTTCCCGGCCGACCAGCTGGGCTGCCTCCAGACCGATCAGGCTCGCGGCGGACTCATTCGCCAGCAGGATCTTCTCGTCATGCACGATGACAATTTCCGGGAGTGTTCTCGCGAAATCCTTGAATAACCTGTCGCGCCCCTGAATTTTTTCGTCGCGTTCGGCGAGCGCGTCAAACAGGCGATTCACGGTGTGCGCCAGTTGTGCCGACTCGGGATCGTTCGGTACACTCAGTCGGCGCCCGACCGAGGCGTCCTGTGAGGCCGCAAACAGTTCCTGGTTGATTGCTTCGATGCGGTGTCGCGCCGACCGCTTTTGCAATGCCAGCCAGACCGCTATCAGGACAGACAATCCGAGCAATATCGACAGAGAAATGATGATCGGGTCGGACGTCATTTTGTTATTATTCTCGGGTCGATCTGTGTCTCCGGCCGTGGAGAAATCCGGGTCGAAATGAGTTTTTCGTGAAGCCTGTGAAGCATATCCCAGCAATCTCCGTGGGCTGCCACGATTCACCATAATAAGGTTCGACCACATGAATATCGATTTCGCCAGGCAACAAATGGTAGCGCAGCAAGTCCGTACCTGTGAGGTGTTCGACGCCACCGTGCTAAAGGTGCTTGCCCGCGTACCTCGAGAGCAATTCGTCCCGGCCGGGTTTGAGACGCTCGCCTTTGCCGACACAGCACTGCCGATTGGGCATGAGCAGGTCATGATGACACCCATTGTCGAAGGCAGAGTGTTGCAGGCACTCGCTGTACAGCCCAGAGACAGGGTACTTGAGGTTGGTACGGGCAGTGGATTTCTAACCGCCTGTTTGGCGAGACTCGCTGCATCGGTCACGAGCATCGACATTTATGATGATTTTCTCGAGTCAGCCGCGGCGAATCTCGCAGACTCTGGCATCGGGAATTTTGAACTTAGCAATATGGATGCGACACAGGCTTTGCCAGACGGCGAATTTGATGCCATTGCCGTTACCGGGTCCGTGCAGGCTTACGACCCGCGCTACGCTACGGCGCTCAAACCCGGCGGTCGGTTGTTCGTGGTCGTCGGCACAGCTTTGTCGATGGAGGCATTACTGGTAAAGCGCGTGACGGACACCAGTTGGCACACGAGCATCCTGTTCGAAACGCACTTGCCTGCATTGGTCAACGGTGCATTGCCACCACAATTCTTCTTTTAGTGCCCGGAAACCACTTATGCGTCTGCTGCATCTAATGAGCAACCGAACTTTGGCAGAGCATCGGCGTCCGAATGCCAGACGATCGGACTCCTGAATTTCAAGTATTGACTGATTTAGTGATCTAGTTCACTATAACACCTAATAGAAACACCTTCGCCAGGCACCTGGCCGTGGAATGCAACGAGATGAAAAAAACCAATAATATCAACATTATACTAGTCGCCGTTGGCGCCTTTTGCGTGGCCGGACCGGCATCGGCGGACTCCCTGCTGCAGATTTACCAGCAGGCGCTGCAAAGCGATCCGCAAATCCGTGAAGCCGAGGCTCGGCGCCTGGCGGCACTCGAGGCCGAACCGCAGGCACGTAGTCTGCTGCTGCCACAGGTCGATTTCGGCGCCGACTGGAACAAGTTTGATACATCCGGAGCAGGCACAGGCAATGACATCAGTGTCGACCCGGTTACGGGCGAAATCACGGTCATCCCGGTGCCGTTCTCATCCGAATCACGCAATGAAACGACCAATTGGCAATTCAGCCTGCGCCAAAGCCTGTTCCGCTGGGACCAGATCGTTGGCCTGCGACGCGCCGACAAGATCGTCGCCAAGGCAGAGGCGGATCGGGAGGCAGCGCAACAGAACCTGGTAATACGCGTCGCGCAAGCCTATTTCGGCGTGCTCGCAGCTGAAGATCGTCTGACCTCCTTTCATGCCAATCGGCAGGCTATTGCGCGCCAGCTTGAGCAGGCCAAGCAACGATTTGATGTAGGGCTGATTGCAATTACCGATGTGCAGGAATCGCAGGCCGCGCATGACCAGGCCGTCGCCGACGAAATCGGCGCCAAACGCTCGCTTGCGACTGCCCGCGAGTCTTTGCGCGAAATCACTGGAGAATATGTCGGGTCATTATCCGCACCGAGCGATGAGCTGCCGCTACGCACGCCTGAACCTGGCAACGAAACCAGTTGGGTCGACACCGCATTGGCTCAGAACCTCGCATTGGTCTCCAGTCGCCTGGACGAACAACTGGCGCGTGACGAAATATCCTTCCGGCGCAATGGCTACTATCCGACGATCGATTTTGTGGCCTTTGCCGGCAATAGCGATTCCGACGCATCGATAAACAACAACGACTTCGGCTTTCTTGACGCCGACACCGACTTCGACCGGGACAGCATCGGCATTCAATTCAGCATTCCGATTTTTAGCGGCGGCGCGAATCGATCCAATGTTCGTGAGGCCGTCTACCTGCACACCGCGGCCCGCGAGCAACTACAACGTGTAACTCGTGAGACAGAGCGGCAAACGCGCGATGCCTATCTTGGCGTATTGTCTGAAAAAAGCCGTGTCGAGGCACTGCAGCAGGCAGTCCAGTCCAGTACTACAGCATTGGAGGCGACCCAGGCCGGATTCGACGTCGGTACGCGCACGATTGTCGACGTTCTCGATTCACAGTTTGCGTTATATCGCTCGATCACTCTCTTTTACCAGGCTCGTTATGATTACCTGATCAACTATCTGCGTCTGAAGCAGGCAGCGGGCGATCTGAGCATCGCGGACCTCGAGGCAATCGATCGCTGGCTCATTGCGCGCCCGACTCCGGAAGAAAAAATCGCCGCTGAGGGCAGTAGCAGCTAGGCAAGACTGAGCCTGCCCGCGACCAGCCTTAACTCGCGCCGATCAGGGGCTCAAGCAACTTGAGCAACTGGCCCAGGGAACCGCGGTTCTCCAGCACTATTCTGCGCCCCTGATCGCCGGCTTGCTGCGCCGCCTCAGGGTCGCTGATCAGATTCTCGACGGCTGCGGAGAGTTCGCCTGTATTCCTGACCAGGCGACATGCGCCGTTTTCAATAAACATCTCCGCAATTTCCTCCGCGTTGAATACGTGTGGCCCGCTGATTACCGGTAGCCCGAGCGCAGCCGGTTCCAGCAGGTTATGCCCACCAACGGGCACCAGGCTGCCGCCAACAAATGCAATGTCGCTGGCGGCGTAGAAAAGTGGCAGTTCACCCATGGTGTCGAGCAGATAGACCGCACATGCCCCGGCGCATGACTCTCCGCTGGTCCTGCTGGTGTAGGCCAAATCGTGCTGTTCGACCAGTTTCGCGACATCCCGAAACCGCTCGGGATGGCGCGGCACCAGAACCAGCAACAGCTCCGGGAAGCGAGTACGAAGCGATGCATGCGCGTCAAGTACGTACTGCTCTTCATCGGCATGCGTGCTGGCGGCGATCCAGACAGGCCGATCACCGAACAGCTGCCTGCGCAACCGTTGTCCATCGCTCGCGAGTGTCGCGCCAAGTTCAATGTCGAATTTGATATTGCCAATGACCCAGGTTCTGAGGGCGCTCGCGCCCAGCCTACGAAACCGCTCGGCATCTGCCTTGCTTTGCGCCGCGATGATGATGCCGTGCGACAAAGTCTCGCGAAATAGTGGCAATACCTTTAAGTAGCCGCGCAGCGACCGCGGCGAGATGCGCGCGCTCACAAGAATCAATGGAATCTCGCGCACGCCGCAGCCGCGGTACAGATTCGGCCAGATTTCTGTTTCCATGATCAACGCGAGTTTCGGATTGGTCGAAGCAAAGAACCGGTTGACCGCCGGCGGCGACTCTGACGGTATGTACGCGTGCTCTACTGTGTCCCCGAACAGCGCCTTAACGCGCGCCGCGCCGGTCGGAGTTACCGTCGTGACCAACAGCGGGTGCCTTGGGAATCGGCGCCTCAATTCCCGTACCAGCGGCGCGGCAGCCTGCACTTCGCCAACCGATACGGCGTGAATCCAGATGCAGCGCTGCATTTGCGGGTAGCCGTAACCGAAGCGCTGCCCCATGCCGCTGCGGTAAGTGCGATTGGCGACGGCGCGAATCAACCAGTACGCTGCTACCGGAATCTGCAGCAGGTACGTGAGCAGGTTATAGAGAATGCGCACGGGTTAAGCGAGGACTACCCGCCTCTGGTACTTACCCGCACTTGGAATCGCCGCAGGAGAGGCAAGTCTTGCAACCGTCCATGATGATTACCGCCGCAGTACTGCATTTCGGACACAGTTGAGCGCCTTCCGGGTACGCACTTTTCGCAAATGCATCCTGTTGCTTACGAGCCTCTTCGTACTCTGCGCGTTTCTGCTTGAGCAGTTCTTTCTGGTTTTCGTCCAGGCCAGGTCTAGCCAGCAGCCCGATTGCGATCAGGTGTTTCTCAACAATGTAGCCGAGCTCCGCAATAATCGACGGCATGAACTTACCACCTGGCTGCCAGTACCCACCGCGCGGATCAAATACAGCTTTAAGCTCATCGACCAGGAATGCAACGTCCCCGCCCTTGCGAAAAACCGCAGAGATAATGCGGGTAAGCGCGACGATCCACTGGTAGTGATCCAGATTCTTCGAATTAATGAATATCTCGAACGGCCGTCGTTTCTCGTGTTCGGTGCCCTGATTCAATACAATGTCGTTGATGGTTACATACATTGCGTGATCCGAAATCGGCGTCTTTACCTTGTACGTCGAACCGACCAGGACCTCCGGCCGTTCCAGCTTCTCATGCATGCGTATGACTTCTGCGCCTTTGACGCCGCCACCCTCTCGCTTGTAGTCGGGCTTTTCAACTTTTTGCTCGGATTGTGCCTGTGACACCGAGTAGCTAACTATTTTCTTGTCTATGGTAATCATTCGGTTGCTCAGAATTTGCCGTAATAGCCTTCTTTGAGTGCATCGAAGAGATTGGCGGCCGTGTGGATCTCGCCGTCGTATTCGATTTCCTCATCGCCTTTCACTGAGACGGTAGTGCCGTCTGCCAGCTCGAATTTGTATTCCGTATTTTTCAGATCTTTCTCTTTGACCAATACACCCTGGAACGCCTCCGGGTTGAACCGGAAGGTTGTGCAGCCTTTGAGTCCCTGCTGGTAGGCATACAGATAAACATCCTTGAATTGCTCATACGGGAAGTCCGTCGGCACATTCGCGGTTTTGGAAATCGACGAGTCGACCCACTTCTGCGCCGCCGCCTGAATATCGACGTGCGATTTCGGCGAAACGTCCTCAGCCGTTATGAAATAGTCGGGCAGGTTATTGCGCGCATCTTCGGCCGCGCCATTCGGCATTGCTGCCCGATTGACTCGTTCGCGATAAGCCAGCAACTCAAACGAAAAAACATCCACCTTTTCCTTGGTTTTCTTACCCTGACGAATCACGTTTCGAAAGTAATGGTGCGCGAAACTTGGTTCGATGCCATTACTGGCATTATTCCCCAGCGACAAAGAGATCGTGCCGGTCGGAGCGATTGAACTGTGGTGCGTAAAACGTGCGCCAACCTCGGCCAGAGCATTGACCAAAGCCGGATCCTCTTTCGCGATCCGCTGCATGTAACGACTGTAGCGTGCGTGCAGAATACGCCCAGCCACCTTGTCGCCCGCCTGGTAGCCATCGGCAGCCATTTCCGGGCGCTTGCGCAACATGGCTTCAGTGACTTCAAACTGTTCGTTCATGATCGGCGCAGGACCCTTTTCCTGGGCCAGCTGCAATGCCTCTTCCCAACCCGCCAAGGCGAGCTGCCGCGCCACTTCCTCGGTGAATTCGACCGACTTCGCATCGCCATAACGCATGCGCAACATCGTGGTCGTAGATCCAAGGCCAAGGAATCCCATGCCATGCCGCCGCTTTCTCTGAATCTCATTGCGTTGCTGCGGCAAAGGCAGACCGTTTATTTCGACCACGTTATCGAGCATGCGCGTGAAGGTCTTGACCACCTTGCGAAAAGATCCCCAATCAAATCGCGCCTCTTCCGTGAAGGGATCGAGTACAAAACGTGTCAGGTTCACTGAACCCAGCAGACAGGAACCGTACGGTGGCAGCGGTTGTTCGCCACAGGGATTGGTCGCACGAATATTTTCATCAAACCAGTTGTTGTTCATCTCGTTGACCTTGTCGATCAAAACGAATCCTGGTTCGGCGAAATCATACGTCGACGCCATAATCAGATCCCAGACACGGCGCGCCGGCAAAGTCTTATATATCTTGCACGCCACCAGTCCGCGTGCGTCGCTGACGTAGTTGCGGCCCTCGGGCCATTCGCGCCAGACAAACTGGCTCCGGTCATCGAGATCCAGCTGCTCGTCGCTCACTTCTTTCTGCGTAACGGGAAAGGCCAGTTGCCAATCTGCCTCGTTGATCACGGCTTGCATGAATTCGTCACTGACCAGCAATGACAGGTTGAACTGCCGCAGTCGCCCATCCTCGCGCTTGGCGCGAATAAATTCCAGAACGTCCGGGTGACCAACATCAAACGTACCCATCTGCGCACCACGCCGGCCACCGGCAGACGACACCGTGAAACACATCTTGTCGTAGATATCCATAAACGACAGCGGGCCCGACGTGTAGGCGCCAGCGCCGGTGACGTAGGCGCCCTTCGGCCGCAGAGTCGAAAACTCGTAGCCTATGCCGCAGCCGGCCTTGAGGGTCAACCCGGCTTCATGGACCTTGTTGAGAATATTGTCCATCGAATCACCGACCGTGCCTGAAACGGTGCAATTGATGGTCGAGGTGGCCGGTTTGTGCTCGTTCGCGCCTGCGTTGGAAATGATGCGACCAGCGGGTATCGCGCCACTGCGTAGCGTCCACAGGAACTCCTCATAGAAGTGCTCCCGTTTGGACTCCATTTCTACGCTGGCCAAGGCTTTCGCGACCCGCTTATAGGTGTCGTCGATCGTCTCGTCCAGTTTTTGTCCGTCTTTAGCCGTCAGTCGGTATTTCGCATCCCAAATATCAACTGACGCTGTTTGAAATTCTATGTCGGTAACCGTGTGCTCGTCCCGATGTACGGCAGACTTCATGCCTTGTATTCTCCCTTTTCTCCAACTGGAGACCCCTGATCACTGCCCTGCAGCACTTTTTTGAAGAAAATAATGCCTGCTCACCGCTTTTGTGTGCTCGCGCGGCGAGTGCCAAAAATGGCCTCTTTTCCCTCTTTAATTGGACACAAGATGTTGTGCCCGAACGTCAGCAAGATTATGCCCGAATGGAGCGACTGTCAAGGGTTTGCAAGAATTTTCTCGTGCATATTTTTTATTTTATTATCAGTGTGTTATACAATATAGTGAAATAAGTACATTAGAATGCTGCAGAAAGAAATGACACTTTTGTGAAACCGCGAATTCACTAGATATAGTGGCATTTAGTCAAACGCTGGCTGGCTACCTGACACACCAAAAAGCACGCTGGAATGGCGCGTTTTCGCCTTGAAATTAAGTTTAGCACCCCTATCTAGGCTAACAAGCAAAGCTTGGCGCGACCTCTGATAAGGGCGGCGCAATTTCAATCTGAAGGAGAATAGACATGAGCTTAGTACGTTTCGAACCGTGGTCACTGGTCGATCGGATCAACCGGGACAACGAGCGCAGCTGGGCACCAGCTGTGGACATTCTTGAGGAAAAAGATCGCTTCGTCGTGCGCGCCGATCTGCCTGGCGTTGACCCTGCCGATATCGAAGTGAATATGGAGCGGGGCATCCTGAGTGTCTCTGGCGAGCGCCGCAACGAGGAGCGCAGTGATATCGCCGGTGTGGCGCGCTACGAGCGCGTGGTCGGTCGCTTTCTGCGCCGCTTCGCTTTGCCGGATACGGCGGATGCAGATGCCATATCGGCTAAGTGCGCCAACGGTATACTCGAGATCTTGATTCCCAAGCAGGCAGCCGTACAACCGCGGCGCATCACCGTCGACGCTGCCTGATTGCATCGACGCGCGTCACGGAAATCAATGGGTGCCCGTCTGCAACGAATGATTGCTAACGGGCATCCTTGTTTTAATGCAAGCTGAACCAGTGGGATAAAACTCCCGCGATTTTTTATGACTCGAACGGCCGCGAGGTACCTGATGACACCAACAACCCGACTTTTTGCGACTGTGATCCTGCTGGCAACCGGAGCGGCTGACTTAGCCGCCCTGCCTGCACAGGTCGACGATGAGCCGTTGCCAAGCCTGGCACCGCTTGTCGAGCGCGTTACACCGGCCGTAGTCAATATTCGGGTCAGTCAGACGGTCCGCCAGCACTCGCCGTTTGGCGACGATGCGTTTCGCCGCTTCTTCGGCATTCCCGATGGCTATGGTGGATCACGTGAAGTTGCGAGCGCCGGTTCCGGTGTCATCGTCGACGCCAAGCGTGGCTATATCCTGACCAACCATCACGTCGTCGAAAACGCGAACGAAATCCAGATTTCACTGATCAGCGGAGAAATACTCGATGCCGAAATCGTTGGCTCGGATGCCGCGACCGATATTGCGGTTCTCAAGGTCGATGGCAATGGGCTCACCGAAATGCCCATAGGCGACTCGGAAGTCGTTCGGGTCGGTGATTTCGTGCTGGCGATCGGAAACCCATTCGGTCTGGGCCATACCGTCACGTCAGGAATTGTCAGTGCGCTGGGACGCACGGGCATCAATCGGACGGGCTACGAGGACTTCATTCAGACCGATGCATCGATTAATCCCGGTAACTCCGGCGGAGCACTTGTCAACATGCGTGGCCAACTGGTCGGCATTAACTCCGCGATCATCAGCCGTTCCGGCGGCAATGTTGGCATTGGATTCGCGGTACCGACCGCCATTGCCAGTTCCATCATGCGGCAATTGCTGGACTTTGGTGAGATTCGACGCGGTCTGCTTGGCGTATCCATCCAGACCATCGACAGCGAAGTCGCCAAAGCACTCGAGATCGATGTGAAAAGTGGCGCACTCATTTCGATGGTGGAACCAGGTTCGGCCGCCGAGGAAGCGGGTTTGCTGGTCGATGACATCATCATCGAGGTCAACAAAGTAAAGATCACGGGTGCCGCCGAATTGCGGAACGCCATTGGTCTGAGAGGCTCGGGCGAGAAGATCGACATCAAGTACGTGCGCGGTAACGAGACCCAAACGACCACGGCGACACTACGGCAGCAGTCCGCACCATCAGCACCAACATCGGGTGTCGACATTCATCCGGGGCTTGCCGGTGCCGAATTCGCGGCAGCATCGGCAGCATCGGCAACCTCGACTCGCGGTATTGAGGTCGCCAGCGTGATTCCGGACAGCGCCGCCGCACAGCGCGGCCTGCGAACGGGCGATGTGATCACTGCAGCGAATCGCCGTGAAGTACGCAAGCTTGAAGACCTCGCGGCGATTGCGGCTGCAAGCAACCGGCTGTTCCTGCTTGTAGAGCGTGGCGATCGCGCAATTTTGTTACAGATTCGATGATGTGAACTTCAATCGGCCTCGGTGAGCTTCCTGGCCGCATCGTAAAAACACGGCAGATCGTTCTCACAGGCCAGCAATAGCGCGCGAAACTCCGGCAATCGTCCCTCGTACAAGGTGGTCGCGACCAGGCGCGCATTGTTGAGTTCCGTCTCCAGCCAGCCGGGGGCTGGCATTGCCCTGGCGGCGAACCGGGATCTGGCAGAGGCCGCCAGCTGCTGCAGGCGTTGTTGTTTTTGATCACGCCTGGCCGTGTCATCCATCGGACTTTGATAAATAAGGTCCAGATCGGCCCTGGTTGCCGCCACCAGTTCCGCGAACTGCTCTCGCAGCTCGCGGCGCTCCCGCCAGGCCGTCAGCTCGTCCGCCTGCTCGCGGCTCTCCAGCCAGCGTTGCATGCCGAATTCTGCAACCGCTGTGGCGAAAGATTCGTTGAACCCGGTGTCATCCTTGATATACAGGACCTGGTGGGCCAGCTCGTGAAACATGACCGCGACGAGGTCTGTATCATCCCAGTGCATCATTGTATTCAGCACGGGGTCTTTGAACTTGCCCAGCGTTGAGTAAGCCGCCACACCGCCCAAAGCGACATCGAAGCCGTCCCGCCGCAATTTTTCGGCAAGTTTTCGTGCAGCACTTTCCGAGAAATAGCCTCGGTAGCTGACGCAACCGACAATGGGATAGCACCAGGTTTTTGGTGTCAGGGAGAACTCCGGCGCCGCGATGACATTCCAGACGACAAAGTCACGCTCGAGGTCCGCATAGCCCCGATAACTGTCGTTGTCGGGCAGCCCGAGTACGTCGATCGAAAACTGCCTGGCCTCGGCGATGAGTCGCAGGCGCGCCCCGAGCTCCTCAGTCGTTTCATCTGCCGCCACGACTTCGGCAATCGGCTCACGCTTGCGGACGATCTCCATCTGGCCGCGGGCCGCCTGCAGGTAGTAGCAGCCGCTTGCGGACATCAGCATGATGAGCATGATCGATCTCTGAAAACAGGTGACAATCATCGAATTTATGGCTGTCTCCGTTTGCTAGAATCGCCAGATGAAAGTGTACCTCGTCGGTGGTGCTGTTCGGGACGAACAGCTGGGAATTCCTGTCAAGGAACGGGATTGGTGTGTCGTGGGTGCAACACCCGATGAACTCACTGCGGCCGGCTACAGGCCGGTCGGCAAGGACTTCCCTGTGTTTTTGCACCCGGAGACAAATGAAGAATATGCGTTGGCCAGGACCGAGCGAAAAACTGCAATCGGTTATCACGGCTTTTCGTTCAATACCGATCCCGGTGTCTGCATTGAAGAAGACCTCGGGCGCCGCGACCTGACGATCAATGCGATGGCCAGAGATGGCGACGGTAAACTGATCGACCCCTTCGGCGGCGCCGAAGACACCCGGCGCCGGATTTTGCGACACGTATCGGACGCATTCGCCGAAGACCCGGTGCGCATCCTGCGCACCGCAAAATTCGCGGCGCGTTTCGCGATACTCGGGTTTCGGATTGCGCCCGAGACCCGCGACCTGATGCGACAGATGGTCGATGCCGGCGAGGCAAATGCCCTCGTGCCGGATCGCGTCTGGAAAGAAACCGAAGCAGCCTTGGCGGGTCCGGATCCGCGGGTATTTTTTGAGGCGCTGCGAGCCTGCCGCGCGCTCCGTGTGCTATTTCCCGAGGTCGATTCACTGTTTGGCGTCCCGCAACCCGCGAAGTGGCACCCTGAAATCGACTGCGGCCTGCATACGCTGATGACCCTTGAACAGGCAAGTCGATTATCCGTCGATGTCGAGGTGCGATTTGCCGCGCTGGTTCACGACCTCGGCAAAGCAACCACCAATGCGGAAGACCTGCCACAACATCCAGGGCATGAGCAGCGTGGCGGCAAGTCGATCCGGGCAATGTGCGATCGCCTGCCCGTGCCGCGGGCCTGTCGCGACCTCGGCATGCTGGCCGCTGAATACCACACGCATTGCCACCGCATGAGCGAATTGCGTGACGATACGGTGGTGCGGGTGCTGGAGAAGACCGATGCGTTCCGGCGCCCTGCGCGCTTCGCACAATTCCTGCTCGCCTGCGAAGCGGACGCGCGCGGTCGTACACAATTCGAGAATCGTGATTACCCGCAGGCAGATCAGTTACGCAAGGCGTTCGACGCCGCCGCGGCAGTCGATGCCGCCGCGATCGCCCGCGAACACGACGCCGAGGCGATTCCGGATGCCATTCGCCGTGCACGCATCGCTGCCGTCAGCGCGGTGCGTGCTCGTGCTCAGCTGCCGTAAAAATACAGGTAAACCGACAAGAAAGTGACGTCGCCATACAGGTCGGAGTCGTCGTAGCCAAGACCCAGTTCCAGGTCGATCGCGTCGTTCATAGGTGTCAGCAATCGCAGGGTAACCGATCGCGTACGTGACTGATCAAGCGCGCCCTCCCAGGTACTGAAATCGAGTTCCCAGCGCCTTGGCCCGGCATCCAGGGCGAAATTGATACTGGCGCGACTGTCGATCAGGTTATTGATCAGGCCGAGACGCGATACCGTGATCAACCGAAGCGCTTCACGGTTCTCGTTTGGCGCAAAGTCGACGCTGTAGTCATACTGCATGCCCGACAAACCGATACTGAAAGACTCGCCAGTTTTGAAGCGCGCCCGTGCGCCGATGCCATCGGCATCAAAGGAGAATTCGCGACCCGCAAAAAAATCCGTCGGCGGAATCGTGAAATCGAAATCGCGCGTTTCGAGCTCGGCCGCGAGGGTTAGTTTTTCATTTCTGAAATACACCGACGCGCGCAGGTCATCGGAGTCGAGCAGGTCCGGGTCGCCCCAGTACGCAGCGCCGATCGTGAAACCGATCGGGTCAAAATGATGGTCGAGTTCAATATCGGCCGATACCACATCGCTCTCTCCACGCAGCGGCACCTCGACCCGGCTGGTCGATGCGCTGGCCGACAGCCAGGTGTCCTGGGTCAGGCCGACGCTCCCGAGAACCGCGACGCGCCAGCCATCGTCGGACGCCGACTCGAACCCGCCGCCGAGCAAATAACCGGCGCTCTCGGCTTGCGCAACGCCGGACAGCAGCAAACAGACCAGGTACCTAGGCCACAACATAAAGGATCACCGCCGCCATGCTGATGCGATAAATGGCAAAGGGTAACAGGCCAACACGATTCACGAAGCGCATGAAGAAGCGAATGCTGACATAGGCCACGAGGCCGGAAATTGCGGCGCCAGCCAGTAGTTGCCCCCAGGCGACGACGGCGTCAGCCCGAAGCAGTGACGTCAGCTCGTAGGCCGTCGCCAGCAGTATGACGGGCACTGCCAACAGGAATGAAAAACGCGCCGCTTCGGTGCGCTCGAAACCCAGTGCCATAGCGGCGGTAATCGTAACACCGGAGCGCGAGGTGCCGGGCACCAGCGCCAGCATCTGCGCGAAACCGATCAACAGTGCATCCCTGAGAGTTATGTGGGTCAGAAGTCGACTTTTCCTGCCGAATCGATCGGCAGCCCACATCAGTATCCCGAACGCTGCCAACGTCACCGCGATCACCGACGGGCTGCGCAGGTTGTTGCTGATCCAGCCCGCGAGCAGCAATCCGCCAATCGCACCCGGCAACGTACCCAAGCCCAGGCCCAATGCCAGGCGTGCTTCGAGGCTTGCCGCTTTGCCACCAAGAATCTGCCTGGCGCCAGAAAGCAATGCACCAATGTCACCGCGAAAGTAGGTCAATACAGCAGCCAGTGAACCGAAGTGTACGGCCACATCGAAAGCCAGTCCCTGGTCGGTCCAGCCAAATGCACTTGGTACCAGCACCAAGTGCCCGGAGCTCGAGATCGGCAGGAACTCCGTCAGGCCCTGTACGATGGCAAGCACGATGACCTGCAGGTCGCTCATTCTGTGATGCGCCTTTTGTGCGTGATTCTCATAAAGCGTTCGTCCTGTCCGATCGTGTCAGGCTGTCCGGAGTATGCGGCGACCCCCGGCCCAGCCCGAGGCACTTGAAGTTTTCGCCCATCTCGCCGGGCAGGGTAAGTAATTTAATCTGGCTGGACAATTGCAGCTGTGCTGTAAGTGGCAATTCGGCAAATCCAGCCAGTTCTTCGCTGAGACCACCATTCAGCAGGAAATGCGCCTGCGTAACGTAGCCTTCGATATGCATGCCGTGCGCAGTTGCCGCTGCAGCAACTGCGGAAAAATCGACCCAGGCGGTCACATCCTGGATACCTGGTAACGCGAGGGCATCGACATGCGCATGATGCCGAAAATGGCAGCGCAACCAGCCATTGGTTCGATCCGCCGCGTAGTATTCGCGCCGGCTCACGCCGTAGTCGAACAGGAATGCAATCCCCTCGCGCAACAAGCCAGCCAGATCCGCTATCCAGCCGACGGCGGCGAGGCTGACGTCGGAGACGTAGCCGTCCGGTAACTTGAACCCGATGTCCTGTTCAATCTCAGCCACGGCATCGGCCAGCATCGCTGGTGCAGGTCTTTCGACCAGTACCAGTCGATCCCGGTCCAGCGCAACACAGAGTTGCGCAACGTGATCTTTGCGGCGCACAAACCGTTCGACTGGCAGCGCATCCAGGACTTCGTTGGCTATAACAACCCCCTGGTGTTCGACGGGCAATTGATCCAGCCAGCACACACGCTCGAAAATTTCCGGAATGGCTGCTGCCAGCAAGGACTGTTGTCGTTCACGAAGATCGGCCGATACTTCGAAAATCATGTAGCGAAATGGCAGGGCATCAAGTTCTGCCAGGCGCGTCAGCAGGTCCGCGGCAAGTCGCCCGCTGCCGGCACCGAACTCGAGAATCGATGCCGATTGCTGTGATGACATCACACTGGCACATTGGCGCGCGAGCACCCTGGCGAACAGGGGCGACGTTTCCGGAGCGGTGATGAAATCTCCGGCGACGCCAAACTTCGCCGCGCCGGCGGCGTAATAGCCGAGTCCCGGGGTGTACAAGATGGCATGCATATATTCTGCGAAGCTAATGCAGCCGCTGCCGATCAGCTTACCTACGTACATTGCGACACGCGCGCTGTGCGCCGCGCTGTCCGAATCCGGCGTCGGCAGGCTTCGTTCCTGAGTTTGTTGCATAATTCTTTCTATCGAGCCGAGCCCAAGAGGTCCAACAATGTCTGCATCACCCAGCCTAACGGGCAAAGTTGCGCTGCTCACCGGTGCCGCGCGCCGGATCGGCGCGGCGATCAGCCGTTGCCTGCATCAAGAGGGCGCGAGCGTTGTCATTCATTATCGCGGCTCGCGCGCCGAGGCCGACGCATTATGCGCCGACTTGAACGCATTGCGGTCAAATTCGGCGCTCGCGCTGCAGGCCGACCTTGCCGACATCGACAGTTTGCCGGCGCTGATCGGCGCCACCGTCGCATGGCAGGGCCGGCTCGACATATTGATCAACAATGCATCGAGCTTCTACCCAACACCGATTGGCGAAATTACGGCGGCAGACTGGGATGACCTTGTAAGCAGCAACCTCAAGGCGCCCCTGTTCCTGTCGCAGGCGGCGCTGGTGGAACTCCGAAAATCGCGGGGCGTCATCATTAATATGGTTGATATTCACGCACAGCGCCCTTTGCGACATCACGCGGTGTACGGGTCCGCCAAAGCCGGGCTCGCCATGCTGACGCGGGCTCTGGCCAAGGACCTCGCGCCCGAGATTCGCGTTAACGGCGTATCGCCGGGCGCGATCATGTGGCCGGACGCCGGCCTCTCGGCGCAAACCAAGGTGACCATACTCCGCCAGATCCCGGCCGGCCGGCCGGGCGATGCTGCGGATATCGCGGCTTGCGTGC
>CAZHLE010000026.1:15351-26176 GCA_964533065.1 uncultured Woeseiaceae bacterium
GTGCTCTACCTCGTGCGCGATGCAGACTATGTAACCGGGCAGATCATCGCAGTCGATGGCGGCCGCTCGATCGGCTGGTAGCCCCACCAAAAAGGGGTCAGAGCCCTTTTGTAAAAAGGGCTCTGACCCCTTTTTGGTGGGGCTAGTACGCTCCGGCGAATTCCTGCCAGGGCGGTAACGGACCCTGCGGTCTTCGCGCCGGCTGGCCGATCTTCTGGTCTGCCTGCACCTTGGAAAAAGGCAGCGGCGCTGCTGCGACCGGGCAGGCACCGGTATCAAGATAGGCCATGGCTGCGATCATGCTGGGATCGGTATCCGCCCCCACCGCAATCGAAAGCTCATCGACTGCCGGGCAGTCCACGGGTATGCCGTCGAAATAGTCACCGTCGCCATCGGCATTGACGGTCTGGAACGCGGTCGGGCGCAGTATCTTTTCGCAAAATTCAAAACCGACCTGGCCCACCGGCTTGCCAAACGTCGTGCCGCCGACAATAGTCACTTCGACGTGCGGCAACATGCTGTTGGTCACGAGCTCACTGGCCGAGGCAGTGCGGTCGCTCGCGATTACCATCAGCCGCGACAGGCTCATTGATGATGCCAATCGGAAGAACAACTTCGTAAAATCGTTGGCGGCGGCGCGATCGGCGTTGAATTGGCTTCTCGAGAACACGAGATTCTCGGCAACGTCGCCACCCAGGAGATCACCCAGCAGGTTGGCTGTACTAACCAGCCCGCCACCGTTGTAGCGCAGATCCAATATGACGTCGTTGACGCCATTGGCGATAAACTCGGCGAATACGTTGTTCAGAACGGCATCGGCAGTAGCGATGAAACTGGCCAGCTCAATATAACCAACCATGCGGCCGCTGCCGTCACCGACTGCAATGACACGATACTGTGGAACCGGTGTAATCGTGACAACGTCACGCGCAATGGTGGTCGTCAGTTGGGCTCCGCCGGGCTGCTCCATCAGAAACGTCAACGGCGACGTCGCGAGCACCGCGCCAATGCCTTCAGCCGCCTGAATGGCGGCGACCGTACGACCGTTGATTTCCAGGATGCGCTGGCCGCGCGCGAGGCCACCAAGATCTGCAGGGCTGTTCGCAAATACCTGGGTTAGTCGAATGTCGTCCACGGCGAACTGCTTGGTGCTGAAGCCAAAGCCTTCAAATTGACCTTCGCCAAAAAACGCTTCGTCCGCTGCGGCAGAGCCAATAAAGCTGAAGCGATCGACCGGCTGGCCGCTGCTATCGTCCGGACTGTAGGTCATCAGGTCCGCCAGCAATGCTTCAGGCGAGGCGTAGTCGTTCACCGAGATATTATTCGGTAACAGATGGTTCCACAGGTACCAGTCCTGCATTGCATCGAGAACGAATCGCTTCTGGTCGACGTTGGAACAAGAGGCCGGGTCGCCGTTGCCGCCACCGCCATCAGAGCTGCCGCATGCGGCCA
Organism: uncultured Woeseiaceae bacterium; assembly: GCA_964533065.1. GTDB lineage: Bacteria > Pseudomonadota > Gammaproteobacteria > Steroidobacterales > Woeseiaceae > UBA1847. The sequence continues at coordinate 16,804 of CAZHLE010000026.1, forward strand.
GTATCAGGCCGGCAAATACTACAAAACCGTTACGCAATTTTTACTCCCGAGTCCTGCAGTGAAACGCGCGTCCGCGTCAATGGATGACTATTTTTGTCGAATTCCTGCCAATATTCCGTGATCAATTTCCCGCTCTCGGGGTGGCGCAAATTCGGTGCAATTTCGGCCAAGGGACCGAGCACGAAGACGTTCGCTTCGGTTCACCCGGCAGAGGCCGGAGCCGTCCCGCGCTCGATCAAGACGCCGACATCTGTCGCGCCGCTGATGGCCCCTGGTTTGTTGACCCGGACACGCACCCAGGCAACCGCGAATTCGTCGAGCACGATCGCGGCAATGTTTTCGGCAAGCGTTTCAACAAGTTGAAAGCTCGATTCGGCGACAAATGCCCGGATACGTTTCGCCACCGCCTTGTAGTCCAGTGTATCCTCGACGCTGTCGCTTGCTGCCGCTTTTCGAATATCGGCTGACATTTCCAGATCGATGGCCACGATCTGGCGAATTTTGCGTTCCCAATTCCAGATGCCAATGACAGTTTCGACCCGCAGGTCATGCAGAAAAATAATGTCCATCGCCTCGCGATCCTATTCAGTAGCCATGCCCGGACGAGCCAGAGTATCCAGCGCCCAGCGCGCTCGGGCGCGAATTTCGCCCGCCTGCTCCGCGTCCGCGAGTCGTAGCGCTCCGGCAACTGCGATCATCGCCCCATTGTCCGTGCAATACGCCATGCGCGGATAATACACATCGCCGTCAAAGCGCTCGCTCATCTCTTTGCGTAATAGTTTGTTCGCGCCGACACCACCCGCGATGACAACCCGGCCCAGGCCTTCGCGCTTTGCCGCCTGCAAGGTCCGGCCCACGAGCGTATCGATGGCGGCACGTTGGAAAGAGGCTGCGATATCCGCACGACAGGTTTCGATGCTGCCATCCTCAACCGCTGCCCTGACAACCAGCATCACTGCGGTTTTCAGCCCACTGAAACTGAAATCAAGCCCGGGACGATTCAACATCGGCCGCGGCAACGCAAATGCAGTTTCGTCGCCAGCCTCCGCCAGTGCAGCGAGCGCGGGTCCGCCCGGGTATCCCAGGCCCAGCAGCTTGGCGGACTTGTCGAACGCTTCACCTACTGCATCGTCGAGCGTAGTGCCGAGCAGTTCGTATTCACCGAGACCGCGCACGCCGATCAGCATGGTGTGGCCGCCAGATACCAGTAGCGCAAGAAAGGGAAATTCAGGCGCATTGTCCTCCAGCATCGGGGCCAGCAGGTGCCCTTCCATATGGTGCACCGGGATCACCGGGCAATCCCAGGCCAGGCCGAGGCCGTTGGCCATGCCGCTACCGACCATCAGGGCACCCACCAGGCCCGGGCCGGCCGTGTAAGCAACCGCGTCGGGCCGCTCGACGCCGGCTTCTGCCATGACCTGCCGGATCAGCGGCAGAAGCCGGCGGATATGGTCCCGGGACGCGATTTCCGGTACAACGCCGCCATACATGGCATGCAGATCGACCTGGCTGTGCAAGGCATCAGCCAGGAGTCCATGCTCGCTGCTGTACAGGGCGACCCCGGTCTCGTCGCAGCTGGTTTCAATGCCAAGAACATTCATAGGCTGAGCATCATAACTCAAAGGGGTCAGAGCCTTTTTTTCCAAAAAGGGCTCTGACCCCTGTAATTCGCTGGTCCTGGGGCTTGGATTTGACTCCCGTATGCCGCTATAATGCGCGGCTTCGCCCCGGCCACGTGCCGGGTTTATTTGTTTTTTCGTACAGAAGACCAGAATTCGTATGCCCAGTGTTCGCATAAAAGAGAATGAATATTTCGACGCTGCGTTGCGTCGTTTCAAGCGTGCCTGCGAAAAGGCCGGCATTTTGACTGAGCTGCGTCGGCGCGAGTTCTATGAGAAGCCGACCCAGGAACGTAAACGCAAGAAAGCCGCTGCCGTTAAGAGGCACCTGAAGCGGCTATCCCGGGACGACGCCAAACGCATTCGCCTGTACTAGGCTGCACTGGGCGCCGCTCGCTCCGCAACCGCGCCGCCGCTGCTTAAAACCCATGCCATTGAAAGCGCAAATTACCGACGACATGAAGTCGGCGATGAAGTCCGGTGAGAAGGACCGACTCAGGGTCGTGCGCCTGATCCTTGCGGCAATCAAGCAGGTCGAAGTCGACCAACGCATTGAAATGGACGACGCCGCAGTGCTGACAGTACTCGACAAGATGGTCAAGCAACGTCGCGATTCCGTCGAGCAGTTTCAATCCGGAAATCGCCAGGACCTCGCGGATATCGAGCTCGCGGAAATCGTGATTCTCGACACTTATTTGCCGGCTCGGCTCAGTGATACCGAACTCGACGAGCTGATTGCCGCTGCGATTTCTGCCACTGGCGCGAACAGTATTCGCGACATGGGCAAGGTTATGGCGGAAATCAAAACAAAAGCGGCTGGACGAACCGACATGGGCGCAGTTGGCGCCAAAGTAAAAGCACGCCTCGGCTAGCACTGGCGCATTGCGCCGCAAAAGCTATGATTTATAGACCCGGTACTGCGGAGCTGCCGTTTAAGACGCTATGGCTGGAAAAATTCCCCAGGATTTTATCGATGACCTGATCGCGCGTGCCGACATTATCGAAGTCATCGGCCGCCGCGTGCAGCTGAAAAAAGCCGGTCGCGAATTTAAAGCCTGTTGCCCGTTTCACGACGAAAAGTCGCCGTCCTTCACCGTCAGTCCCGGAAAAGGGTTTTACCATTGCTTCGGCTGTGGCGCACATGGCACAGCGATTGGCTTCCTCATGGAATTCGATCACATGAGTTTCGTTGAGGCGATCGAAAGCCTGGCCAGCAGCATGGGCGTCGAGGTGCCGCGCGACGAAAGCGACCGCCCGACGCGCCGCTACGACGAATTGTTTGCGCTGACCGAGAGCGTCGCGAAACACTGGCAGGCGCAACTGCGGGGCAGCAAACTCGCCACAGAATATCTGGTCGGTCGCGGCATCGACATCGATACGGCGCGCCGTTTCGGTATCGGCTACGCCGCTGGCGGCTGGAGCGAAATCCTCGACAAATTCGGCAAAACGCCGGAAGCAGCCGAAGGATTGCTGGCCACGGGCCTCATCATTCGCAAGGACAGCGGTAAACATTACGATCGCTTTCGTGAGCGCATCATGTTTCCGATTCGCGACCAGCGTGGCCGCTGTATCGGCTTCGGCGGTCGGACGATTGGCGATGGCGAACCGAAGTACCTGAATTCCCCGGAGACCGTCCTGTTTCACAAGGGTCGGGAACTTTATGGCCTGTTCGAAGCGCGCCAGGCCTTGCGGCATATTGACCGACTCGTAGTGGTCGAGGGCTACATGGACGTCGTGGCACTTGCACGCAATGGAATCGATTTCGCGACAGCTACTCTCGGCACCGCCACGACGCCTGAGCACCTGAACCGGCTGTTCAGGCTGACCGATAATGTGCTGTTCTGTTTCGATGGCGACCGGGCCGGCAGAGCTGCCGCATGGCGTGCGCTGGAAAACGCACTACCGCATATTCGCGAAGGGCGACAGATTCGTTTCACCTTTCTGCCCGACGGGCACGATCCCGACAGTTTCGTCAATGAGTTCGGTGCCACTGCTTTCGTTGCGGCGATAGATGGCGGCGTTGCCTTGTCCGATTACCTGATCGCAGAACTATCCAGCCAGGTCGATATGCAGAGCGTTGACGGTAAGGCCAGACTGGCGGAGCTCGCGAAACCACTGGTCAACAGTATTCCCGCAGGCGTCTACCGCGAGCTGCTGTTAGCCAGCCTTGCAGACACCGTCGGACTGAGCGCCGCCAGGCTGGGGAAAATGCTGCAGCAAACTCCGCGTCCACAAGAAGAATCAGGCCGCAGGGGCACTGTTGCCAGACCTGGGAACGCGGCGAGTCTGAAAGCCGGCCAGCCGTCGGTAGTGCGACGCGCAATCACCCTGTTGCTCAACCACCCGGCCGCGGCAGACAAACTGGACGTCGAAAAACTTGCCGGCTTAAGTCGGCCCGGCATCGACGTATTACAGGACCTGATTGAAACCGCGCAGGCAGAACCCAATATCACGACTGCGGGTTTGCTGGAACGCTGGCGCCACGACAAGCGCGGCCACCACCTCGGCCGGCTGGCCACGATAGAGGTTCCGGATGAGGAAGAATTTGACCCGGCGCTGGAACTGGCCGCCTGCCTCGACCAGCTGGCGCTGGCTGGACGGCGAGAAAGAATCGATTTTTTGATTGAAAAACAGAAGCTTAACTCACTTACAGACGATGAAAAGTCGGAACTGCGGCAGATTCTTTAGGCTGTCAACCGATCGAGAATTGTCTGGCCTGAGCTGCAGTCGGCTAGTACAATCGCGCGTTTGTATTTTTTACTTCGAGGTCGTTCCATCTTGAGCGAGAAACACTCAGTGATAAAGGGCAATAAACAGGCACAACAACTCAAGAATCTGATTGCCCGCGGCAAGGAGCAGGGTTATCTGACCTATACCGAGGTCAATGATCATCTACCGAACGACATTGTCGATCCGGAACAGATCGAAGACATCGTCAACATGATCAATGATATGGGCATTACGGTGTATGAAAAGGCACCGGATGCAGAATCGATCCTGTTGTCGGACGCCGCTGTCTCGAATGATGACGATGCCGCTGAGGAAGCCGAGGCCGCGCTCGCGAGCGTCGATGCCGAATTCGGCCGCACTACCGATCCCGTGCGCATGTACATGCGCGAAATGGGCACGGTCGAGTTGCTGACCCGGCAGGGCGAAATCGAAATCGCCAAGCGAATCGAAGAAGGTCTGAACCAGGTCAAGTGGCAGATGGCGCACTTTCCCCCAACCATCGATTTGCTGCTAAGTGTTTCGGACGCGGTTGTGGCGGGAGAAACCCGCATGCAGGATTTCGTAGTGGGCTTTATTGACCCGAACGCACCCGACGAGATCAGCGCACCGCAACCAAAGTCTGACGAGGTGACCGATGATGACGAAGAGGCGGTTATCGATACCGGCCCGGATCCCGAGGAAGTCGCCGCTCGCGTCAAAGAAATCAGAAAATTGCACAAACGTGCGGTCGCTTCTATCGAGAAATACGGCCTAAGGGACAAGAAAACGATCAAGGTTCAGCTCGAGTTGGCCGAACAGCTCATGGAACTCAAGCTGGCGCCGAAATTATTCGACGCGCTGGTGCGTAATTTGCGCGAAGCCGTGTCCGTGATACGCCGTCAGGAAAGGCTGATCATGCAGATTTGTGTGCGCGATGCCCGCATGCCGCGCAAGGACTTCCTGTCAAGCTTCCCGAAGAGCGAGACGGACCTGTCCTGGATCGAAAAACACATTCGCGCGAAGCGCAAACATTCCTCGATGCTGGCCAAGCTCAGGGATGATGTGCTGCGCGCGCAGCGCAAGCTGATCGGAATCGAAACCGAGACCAGCCTATACATTGGCGAAATTAAGGAAATTAATCGCGAGATGTCGATCGGCGAGGCCAAAGCAAGGCGCGCCAAGAAGGAAATGGTCGAAGCCAACCTGCGATTGGTAATCTCGATTGCCAAGAAGTACACCAACCGCGGGTTGCAGTTTCTGGATCTTATCCAGGAAGGCAACATCGGCCTGATGAAGGCTGTCGACAAATTCGAGTACCGGCGTGGTTACAAGTTTTCTACCTACGCGACCTGGTGGATTCGGCAGGCAATCACCCGCTCGATTGCCGATCAGGCACGCACGATTCGAATTCCCGTGCACATGATCGAGACCATCAACAAGTTGAATCGTATTTCGCGGCAGATGCTGCAGGAAATGGGCCGCGAGCCGCTTCCGGATGAACTCGCCGAGCGCATGGAAATGCCTGAGGACAAGGTTCGCAAGGTACTCAAGATCGCCAAGGAACCGATTTCCATGGAGACACCGATTGGCGACGATGAGGACTCCCATCTCGGTGACTTCATTGAGGACCAGACGGTGCACTCGCCGGTCGAAGCGGCGACTTCACAGGGACTCAAGGAAACCACGCACAATGTATTGGCTGGACTTACACCGCGAGAAGCCAAGGTGCTGCGGATGCGTTTCGGTATCGACATGAATACCGATCACACGCTGGAGGAAGTCGGCAAGCAGTTTGATGTCACTCGTGAACGGATTCGCCAGATAGAAGCGAAGGCATTGCGCAAGCTGCGTCATCCGACCCGTTCGGACCAGTTGCGCAGTTTTCTCATCGACGACTAAAGACGGCTACTAGGGCTTGCGCGAGACGACGAAACTTTCGTCGTTAAACCAGAGCCCGTTGTGTTTGTGCAGGATTTTCGCGGTCGCTTGCAGGTACTGGGACTTCCCGAGCGCCTCCTCGAGACGCTGGTCTTCAATCTGTGCAACATAAATCGCCGCATTCCATGCGGCGAACAGCGTCGAGGTACCGATGCTTTCGGCGATCTCGTCCGGCAGCGTATGCATCCGAAACTGGAAGATTGCCTGGCCGTCAGGGCTCGCGTCCAAGTCGAATTTTCGCACCTCGTCGCCTAGCATGACTTTGAGCTTGCGCAAAAGCTCGTGGCGATTGACCGGAAACGGGTCTTCGTTCGGCCAGATCTCACGCACCAGCTCAAGCCCCGGATCACTGCCAATCGAATGCACGGCCAACAGCCGGCCAGTCGGTCGCAATGCCCTGGTTAAGGGACCAAGCACGTACTTAACTTTGAAGTCCGCATCCATGCGTGCTCGCCACGGCTGCGACGCCAGTACGAGGTCAAAATCCGCCCGTCGTGCATCCGGTCGGGGAATCACACTGTCGAGCAAAAAACGCTGGTCCTTGCGATACATGACCAGCACCGAAGGTTTGACGTACAGCGGATTACCGGTTTTTTTGCTGGCTGTCGCCTGCCAGCCGTCAACCAGGAATTCGTCCAGGCTGCCCAGTTGTTGGCCGTACTCATAAGCGCTTGCTCCGCCGAGCTCGACGACCGTGAAGTTGAAGTTGTCGACCATGTGCTCGGCTCGCGGCTGCAGCCAGGGAGCTTCTGCATAGTTCAGGTTGGTAAACACGAATACGCTCGCCGGGTGTTCGACGAATCGATCCGGAAGCTTCTCGAGACTCAGGCGAATGTCTTCGAGACTTATTTCTTTGCCGACCACGTAGAACGGCAGGGTCGGATAATGAAAATGCAGCGCCCGCATGGTGTGGCTTAGTACCGTGCCATCACCCATGCCGGCATCGAAAACACGCAATGCGGGAGGCTCCGGTTGCAAATGGCTAAGCTCGACTGCCACGCGTTTTGCGACCTGCCACTTCTCGTTACAGGTATTAACGAACGCCAGGTATTTTTGGCGGTTATCGTAAAAGCGAAACGGACGATCGAGCGTCATCCCACAAGCCTAATGCCTTTGGAGACTGCCGATTGAATCCAAATCGACAGTTGCGGTCAAATGCTATCGCTACCCAACAGTTCAGAACATCGGTTTCCTTGTTGCGGATGTGCCATTCATGCATCGCGCTGTCGTTGCCAAATCTGCTAAAATGCGCTCCCCTAAGAGGGGCGATAGAAAAATTTGGGCCTGTAGCTCAGTTGGTTAGAGCAGAAGACTCATAATCTTTTGGTCCCAGGTTCGAGTCCTGGCGGGCCCACCAAATTTTCCGGCGCTAGATAACTGACGCAATGTCGGGCAACCAGTCGCGCCAGTATCCGAGTTTTTCCTGCAGCTCAGACGCTGCCTGTTGTGGCGTACGCAATAAAAGGCGCAAATGATCTTTGCTGCGCAACTGCCCCAGAACGTGCCGGTCGACTCGCGCCACTTGCGCGATGCGCGGATAGCCGCCCGTCGTCTGTGCGTCCACGCCAAGAAGGTACGGCAGACCGTCCTCAGGACACTGCAGCATGCCGGGAAATACCGGCACACTGGCGAGAAACCCGGCTGAGGACACATCAAAGCGGTAACCCTGGAGTTGCAGGCCCATGCGGTCGTTGCGCGCGCCGACGGTGAGGTTGGTGTTGAACAGGGCGGCCTGCCCGGCGGCGTCCAGAGCCGCGAACTCGATCGCGACACAGGCACGGATGGCCCACGGTCCCGAGGTGAAGGGCCTGAACCGGGCCGGTGTTTCAAGCAATGCCGGCTCGGCGCCGGGATCGGCTAATTCGAGTCGATCTCCTTGCATAAGCGCCCTGCCCGCATATCCACCCAGCGCGGCCGGCAGGTAGGTTGACGCCGAAGCCAGTGCCTGTGCCGCCACCAGCCCACCTGCAAAGGCAATGTAGGTGCGCGCACCGCTCTTTGCCGGCTCGACCGTCAATCGGTTGCCGGCCGCGGCCTGCAAGGTTTTATGGAACGGAACAGCCTGTCCGTTCAACGTGCTTCCCGCTACCGTACCGGTTATCGCAAACCAGGCTTCTGCCTCGAATGTCAGTTCGATTCCGGTGAGCGTCACTTCCAATGCCGGAGTAAAGGGTGAATTGCCAACCAGATGATTGGCGAGCGCCATCGACAGGCTATCGGCCGGGCCAGAACTTGGCACGCCCATGTGCCGGATGCCCGTGCGCGGCTCCGCCTGAATGGTCGTCTGCAAACCCGGGCGCATAATCACCAGACTCATTGCGCCACCAGCTTGCGAAAAGTCTGCTCATCGATCGCGGTGAAGCGTACCCGCATACCGGCCTGTAACACGAAGGGCTGCGGCGCCGCGGGCCGAAGCAACGTCATCGGCGTCCGTCCGACCAATGGCCAGCCAGCAGGCCCGGCCGTTGCATACAATCCCGTCAGGCCCGCAGCAATACCAACAGAACCGGCCGCTACATGTTGCCGGGGCTCCGTCAGGCGGGGAATGCGAAGGTCATCGTGCAATCCTTCAAGGTAAGCGAACCCCGGAGTAAAGCCGATCAGAACGACAAGATGTTCGCGCGAAGTATGAACATGCACCAGCTCCGCAGCGCTGATATTCATCATCTCGCAAATCGAATCGAACTCGGTGCCGAATTCGCCGCCGTAGCAAACCGGAATTTCGATACGCGGTGACTTGTCCCGCTTGCGCCACGATACGGACCGCAATTGCGACCTCAGGGTGCGCTCTGCTTCCACGGCGGTGACAGTGGCGCTATCGAATTGCACGACCACACATGCCATGCCCTCGACACATTCAATCCAGGTGCCGGTCTCGCGCAAACGTTGTGCGATGGCCGCACGTTTGCTGCGCCCGTCAATATCGACGCTTAAGAGGTCATCACCGGAGATCTCAACCCGCAGCACGAATAATCACCCCATTCGCCTCTAACACGTCACGCACTGCCTGCGCGGCAACCCCGGCATTGGGCGTATCGCCGTGCAGACACAACGTTGCCGCTGCAACCGAAATCACATCGCCGTTCTGCGCCGTTACGACGCCATCG
>CAZHLE010000027.1:0-13704 GCA_964533065.1 uncultured Woeseiaceae bacterium
AGCCGGCATCGATCCGGTCATGCACCTTAACTGCCGCGATCGAAATCGACTCGCATTGCGCGCTGATGTGCTCGGTGCGCGGGCACTTGGGGTATCCAGCCTGCTGTTAATGCGTGGCGCGGAGGTTCCGACGGATGTGCGGCCGAAAATCAAGACCGTCTACGACTGGGGAACATTGCAACTCATCCGTTTCGTGAACTCGCTCGAGCCTGCCAACTTCCTGATCGGTTCCATCGCGACGGTGTTCAAGCCGGACCGCGACTGGAAGCCATCAAGGCTGGAGAAAAAGGCCGATGCGGGCGCGAAATTCATTCAGACACAACTGTGTTTTGACGCGGACCTGGTTCGCCATTACATGGAGCGACTGATTGCCGAAAAGTTTATTCAACGTTCGAGTGTCATGGTGGCCCTCGCGCCGCTGCCAACCGCGGATATGGCGCAATGGCTGGGCAAGAATTTGCGCGGCGCGGTCGTGCCGGCGAAGGTCGTGAAGCGGTTGCGCCAGGCTCGCGACGCGGAGCAGGAGGGCATTGATATTTGTGCCGAACTGTTGCGCGAGGTGGCGGACATCCCCGGTGTCGCGGGTGCTAACCTGGTTTGCCTCGGCAATGCCGAACCGGTTGCCGAGTCCGTGCGTCGCTCGGGCCTCAGATCCTAGCGCCTAAACACCGAAAGGGGTCAGAGCCCTTTTTTTCCCATATGTGGTCTTTACCATATATGGTCCAAAAAGGGCTCTGACCCCTTTGTACAAATTACTGCAGGAATGCTCAAAAGTCATGCCGCAATCAAGTCATCCCGATAGCTACTACAGAGCGACTGCGGTCGGCATGCGCGACTACCCGGATCTCGGGGAATCCGTGCGCGCCGACGTTTGTGTGATCGGCGGTGGATTCACCGGATTGTCGGCTGCGCTGAACCTCGCCGAGCAGGGGTTCGACGTAGTGCTGCTCGAAGCCGAACGTATTGGATTCGGCGCATCCGGGCGCAACGGCGGGCTGATCGGAAGCGGCCAGCGCAAAGACGTCGTTGAAATGGAACAGCAGTTCGGCTTGCCGCGTTCGCGCGAATTCTGGAACTTCGCCGAGGCGGCGAAAGCGGATATTCGCGAGCGCGTCGCGAAGCATGCAATCGACTGTGATCTGCAGGACGGCCAGGTTCTGGGTGTACACAAGAAACGTTACCTCGGCATGGCGGCCGAGACTTCAAAGGCACTCACCGAGCGCTACGACTATCCGCATGCGCGCGCCTTAAGCCGGGAAGAAACGCGTGAGCTGGTGGCAACCGACAGTTTCCTCGAAGGTCTGTATGACGCAAAGGCAATGGCCATTCATCCGCTGAATTACGCGCTCGGCCTGGCACGCGCCGCCCACGCCGCTGGCGTGCGAATCTACGAAGGGTCACGGGTCCTGCACTACACGCGCAGCGATCCTGCGATCGTGACAACCGCGACCGGACGGGTCGAGGCCGGGTTCATCGTGCTCGGCTGCAATGGCTATCTTGGAAAACTCGAGCCGCGCGTGGCCGGCAAGATCATGCCGATCAACAATTTCGTGGTCGCGACCGAGCCGCTGGGTGAGCAACGCGCGCGTGCGCTGATCGCGGGTCGTTTCGGCGTGCACGATACGCGTTTTGTTGTGAACTATTTTCGCCTTAGCCAGGATCGGCGTTTGATTTTCGGCGGTGGCGAAAACTACCGCGCTGGTTTCCCGCGCGATATCGCGGCCTTTGTCCGGCCCAACATGCTGAAGGTCTTTCCGCAGCTCGCCGATGTCGCCATCGACTATGCCTGGGGCGGGACCCTGTCCGTTACAGTGCAGCGCCTGCCGCATCTCGGCCGTTTGCCACCTAACCTGTTTTTCGCGCAGGGCTACTCGGGTCACGGTGTGTCGATCGCGAATTTCGCCGGCAAAATCATTGCCGAGGCGATCGGCGGGACCGCAGAGCGATTCGATATTTTTTCAAGCCTTCCCGCGCGCACCTTCCCGGGTGGTACCTTGCTGCGTTACCCGGGTATGGTGCTCGGCATGTTGTATTATTCCCTCAAAGACAGGCTGTAATCGCTGAGTATCTCGACTATGAAAAACACACAAGTTCGCCTCGCAAGCCGGCCAAGCGGCTGGGTGTCGCCCGATAATTTTACGATCACAGAAAGCGAAATCGACGAGCCTGGCCGGGGCCAGGTTCTCGTACGCAACATGTTCATGTCGGTCGATCCGTACATGCGCAGTCGCATGAACGACGTGAAGTCGTATATCCCGCCATTCCAGGTCGGTGAAGTCCTGCAGGCCGGCGTCGTGGGCGAGGTTGTCGCCAGCAACTACCCCGGTATCGCCGAGCGCGATCTCGTCATGGGCATGCTGGGTTGGGAGAATTTTTCGATCAGTGATGGCCGCCTGCTGCGCAAGCTGCCGCGAAGCTCGGCGCCCTTGTCCTGGCACCTCGGTATCCTCGGCATGCCCGGCATGACGGCCTATGTCGGATTGATGAAAATCGCCGCCGCCAAGCCCAATGACACCGTGTTTGTGAGCGCGGCTTCGGGTGCGGTCGGCAGCGTGGTCGGCCAGTTGGCAAGAATTCACGGCTGCCGTGTCGCTGGCACCGCAGGCACGGACCGCAAGGTAGCGTTGTTGAGGGAAGAGTTTGGCTATGACGCCGCCTTCAATTACAAGAGCAGTGATTCGCTGCCCGCAAGCGTTAAAAAAGTCTGTCCTGCCGGCATCGACGTGCTGTTCGAAAACGTGGGCGGCGAGATTTTCGAAGCGGCGCTCTGGAATATGCGCGACCATGGCCGCATCGCATTGTGCGGCATGATCGCAGACTACAACGCCGAGGAACCACAACCGGGACCGCGTGGCATGATGCTCATGATCGGGAGGCGCCTGACCATGCGTGGCTTTATCGTCACCGATCACCCGGAAGCAGGCGAGGAATACATCGCCAAGGCGATTCGCTGGGTGGCTGAGGGCAAGCTCGTGTACCGCGAGACGATTGCCATCGGCATCGAGAAGGCGCCGCAGGCATTCATCGACATGTTGCGGGGCGGCAATACCGGCAAGCAAATCGTACGGATTTCCTGAAGTGACGGTACGCACCATCCTGCGTATCGGCGATCCTGGATTGCGCGAAGTATCGAAGCCCGTGGAAGTATTCGACACTGCCGAGTTGCACGAGCTCATCGACGACATGTTCGACACGATGGAGGCTGCTGATGGAGCTGGCCTCGCGGCGCCGCAAATAGGTGTACTGCAGCGCATCATGATTTTTGGTGTGGAACAGAATCCGCGCTACCCCGACGTCGAAGAAGTGCCGCTGACGGTACTGATTAACCCCGAGTTTTCGGTGATCAGTGACGAGGTGCTCGGATTTTGGGAGGGCTGCCTGTCAGTGCCGGGCATGCGTGGCTATGTGGAACGCCGCGCGCGCATCAAGTATCGCGGCTACGATCAGTTCGGCATGTTGATCGAGCGCGAGGCCGAGGGCTTTCATGCAATCGTGTTTCAACACGAATACGATCACCTCGACGGTATCCTGTATCCGGATCGGCTCAGCGACCGAAAGCTCTTCGGCTATTGCGAAGAACTCGCGGCCGCCGGCGTCATCTGAAGAATCACCTTGCCGAGTGCGCGCCGCTCGGCAATGGCGGCAAACGCTGTGCGGAAATCCTCGAGGGCATACGACTCGCTGCTTTGCGGCGTGAGTTTGCCCGCGGTAAGCAGCTGCGCGAGCTCCCGCATGTTCTTTGCCTGCATTGCGGGGTTTTTCTCCGCCCAGGTTCCCCACCAGACTCCGAGCACGCTGGCTTCCTTTAACAAAGCGATATTCGCTGCGAAGGCAGGAATGTTGCCCGAGGCAAAGCCGACCACGAGATAACGTCCCTGCCAGGCCAGCGCGCGGTATGCCTGCTCGGCCAGCGCGCCGCCGACTGGGTCGTAAACGACGTGCACGCCATCGTCGCCGCAGAGTTCCCTGACCGAGTCCCGCAAAGACGCAGTCGAATAGTTGATCAGCTCATCGGCCCCGGCCGCACGTGCAAACTCGAGTTTGGCATCGGTGCTTGCGGCGGCGATCACGCGCGCACCGAGCGCCTTGCCGATTTGCACGGCCGCGATGCCAACGCCACCCGCGGCGCCGAGCACGAGCAGCGTTTCACCGGCCTGCACAGACGCGCGTTGCCGCAGTGCGTGATAGCTCGTGCCGTAGGTAACGGAGAAGCCCGCACCCTGCGCAAAATCGAGCTCTGCGGGCAATGGCATGGCCATTTTTTCGCTGGCAACACATTGTTCGGCGAACGCGCCGCCACGCGTGGCTACAATGACCCGGTCGCCCGGTGCGAACTGCTTTACGCCGGCGCCAATCGACAGTACGGCGCCGGCTGCTTCGTTGCCCGGCACAAACGGCGGCGGTGTCTTTACCTGGTACTTGCCCGCGATCGAGAGCAGGTCGGGAAAGTTGATGCCGGCGGCAGCGACCTCGACAAGAATTTGCCCAGGGCCCGCAACCGGGTCCGCCAGTTCCTCGATTCGCAGTGCGTCAGGCGGGCCGTATTCCTTGCAAACCAGTGCGCGCACTAGACCACTTCAAACAGCGACGCGGCTCCCTGGCCACCGCCGACGCACATCGTGCAGACGACGTACTTCGCGCCACGGCGCCGGCCTTCGATCAATGCGTGACCGACCATACGTGCACCGGACATACCATAGGGGTGACCGATGGATACCGCACCGCCGTCGACATTGAGGATCTCGTTTGGAATGCCAAGCTTGTCGCGACAATAGATAACCTGCACCGCGAAAGCCTCGTTGAGTTCCCAGAGATCAATGTCGCTCATCTTCAGGCCATTGCGGCGCAGCAATTTAGGCACCGCATAAATCGGGCCGATGCCCATCTCGTCCGGTTCACAGCCGGCAACCGCTGTGCCGCGGTAGATGCCGAGCGGTTCGATGCCGCGCTTCCGTGCGACCGAGGCTTCCATGAGGACGGCCGCGGATGCGCCATCCGACAGCTGGCTCGCGTTGCCGGCCGTGATCACACCGTTGTCGCGCACGGGTTTAAGTCCGGCGAGGCCCTCGAGGGTCGTCGAAGGCCGATTGCCTTCGTCCTGATCGAGCGTTACATCAGTAAAGGAAATGTCCTTTGTCTCCTTATCCATCACGCCCATCGAAGACGTCATGGGCACAATTTCCGCGGCAAACCGGCCGGCTTGCTGTGCCGCCGCGGTGCGCTGCTGGCTCTGCAACGCATATTCGTCCTGCGCCTCGCGGCTGATCCCATAGCGCTTGGCAACGACTTCCGCGGTATCGATCATGGCCATGTAGGTGTGTTCGTGCAGTGCCACCACCCGCGGGTCGATAGCACGGTAGAAGTTCATGTGCTCGTTCTGCACCAGGCTGATCGACTCGAAGCCGCCACCGACGACAATATCCATGCCGTCGCTCACGATCGCCTTGGCGGCGACGCCAATGGCCATCATGCCCGACGAGCATTGCCGGTCGACGGTCATGCCCGCGACAGTTACCGGCAGCCCGGCTGCCAGCAGTGCCTGGCGCGCGACGTTCTTGCCCTGCGTGCCCTGCGGCATCGCGCAGCCCATGATGACATCGTCAATTTCAGAGGTATAAACGCCGGCGCGCTCGACCGCGCGCCGGATAGCGTGGCCGCCCAGCGTTGGCGCTTCGGTGTTGTTGAACGCACCGCGATAGGCTTTGCCGATCGGTGTGCGTGCGGTGGCGACAATGACAGCTTCTCTCATAATTTGATTCCCGTTTTTGCGGCACTCAAGGCTGCGAATTTGCTGGCCTGCTCAAAGCCGCTTGCGAATATTTGCATATTTTCGTGGTCGGCAATGCCATCCCATGCCGCTGCCACGCCCTCGGCACTCAAATTGTCGGGCAATAAACTCACGCCGATGGTCTCGAAGCCCTGATAGACCGCAAAAGCGCCACCGCCCGCGGCCAGCACGACGCGGCTTGGCGCATCCGGGCTGGCGAGGAACACCACGCCGGGGCTGACCGATTCCGGCGTCAGCAGATCGAAAACGGCCGGTGGCAACAGGCCATCGGTCATCGCGGTGCCGGCAGCCGGCGCAAGGCAGTTTACGCGAATGTCATATTTCACACCTTCGAGATGCAAGGTGTTCATCAGGCCGACCAACGCCATTTTTGCGGCGCCATAGTTTGCCTGGCCGAAGTTGCCATAGAGCCCGGTGCTCGAGGTGGTGAAGACGATGCGCCCATAGGTTTGCGCGCGCATGATGTCCCAGACGGCTTTACTGCAGTTGGCGCTGCCCATCAGGTGCACATCGACAACCTGTCGAAAGTCGTCCATCGACATCTTTTGAAAACTCTTGTCGCGAAGGATTCCTGCGTTGTTAATGAGAATGTCAACGCGACCCCAGTTCTGCATTGCAGACGCGACCATAGCCGTGACCTGTTCAAAATCGGTGACATTGGCGGAATCTGCAATGGCCCGGCCACCGGCCGCCTGGATTTCAGCGACCACAGCCGCTGCGTCACCAAGGTCGTTGACAACGACGCTGGCACCGCGCTCCGCGAGCGCCAGCGCGTGCGCGCGACCCAGTCCGCGGCCTGCCCCGGTTACAATGGCCACACGGCCGTCCAAACTGATCGTCATTGCGGCTCCTTGCCGATGATGCTCGAGCACTACAATATACAAGAATCAAATAACGCACGATGGCGAAGGGGTTCCGGTGGGTCCAGCAAACAGAATTCAGCAAGGCAATCTTCAGGTCGATGCCGCATTGAATGCCTTTATCGCGGACGAGTTGTTACCCGCAATCGGTATCGAAGCGAAGCTCTTCTGGACCGGGCTCGACGCGATTGTTTCTGACCTGACCCCCATCAATCGTGAGCTGCTGGCAAGACGCGATGCCTTGCAGAGCGAAATTGACAGCTGGCACAAGCAGCACCCCGGGGCCGCGTTCGACCGTGATGAATACCAGCGCTTTTTGCGGCAGATCGGCTATCTCGAAGAGCCGCTCAGGCCCTTCTCCATCTCCACTGCCGGGGTCGATGCTGAAATAGCCTCCATCGCGGGGCCGCAACTGGTTGTGCCGGTTAGCAATGCGCGTTTTGCATTGAATGCGGCCAACGCCCGTTGGGGCAGTCTTTACGATGCGCTGTACGGGACCGATGTCATCGCCGAGGATGATGGTTGCGAGCGGGGCGGGAGTTATAACCCGAAACGCGGAGCAGCCGTGATCGCTACCGCCGCGGCATTCCTGGACCGGGCTCTCCCGCTACGCAGCGGCTCGCATACCAGGCCCGATGCCGCGGCCTATCGCGAGGCACCGGGATATGTTGGCAGCCGCGAGCAGGGCGCGTGCCGGTCCTACCTGTTTCGCCATCACAACCTGCATATTGAAATTCAGACCGATCCCGAGCATGTCATAGGACGAACGGCGCCCGGTAATGTCAGCGACGTAGTGCTCGAGTCGGCGATCACCACGATCCAGGACTGCGAGGACTCGGTGGCCGCGGTAGACACGGAAGATAAAGTTCTCGTCTATCGCAACTGGCTAGGCCTGATGAAGGGCACCTTGAGCACAGAGTTCTCGAAGGGCAGTAGGGCGGTAACGCGCGAGCTGAATCGCGATCGCCGCTACACGGCTGCCGATGGCAGCGACCTGACCTTGAGCGGTCGCAGCCTGCTGCTGGTACGCAACGTCGGCCACCTGATGCAAACGGACGCTGTTCTCGATCGCAACGGCGACGAAGTCTTCGAGGGCATACTCGATGCCGTGGTTACTGCCGCCTGTTCGATCGCAAATACGCGGCAGACCGAAAGGCTGCCGAACAGCCAGAGCGACAGTGTCTATATCGTGAAACCCAAGATGCACGGGTCAGCCGAGGCTGCGTTTACCAACACTCTGTTCACGCGGGTCGAAAAAATGCTTGGGCTGGCAAAGAATACGATCAAGGTCGGCGTCATGGATGAGGAGCGCCGCACGACCGTCAACCTGCCGAACTGTATTCGGGCCGTGGCTGAACGCCTTGTGTTTATCAATACCGGCTTCCTGGATCGCACCGGCGACGAGATACACACCAGCATGCATGCCGGTGCCGTGCTGCCGAAGGAAACCATCAAATTACAGCCCTGGATCAAGGCGTACGAAGACTGGAATGTTGACGTCGGGATACGTTGTGGCTTGCCCGGGAAAGCACAGATCGGCAAAGGCATGTGGCCCAGGCCCGATGAGATGCGGCAGATGATGAACAGCAAGCAGGCGCACCCGGAAGCCGGGGCCAATTGCGCCTGGGTGCCATCGCCCACGGCGGCGACCCTGCATGCGATGCACTACCACTTTGTTGATGTGCAGCAACGGCAGCAACAATTGGTGTCGCGCGAACTTGCGAGCCTCGACGATATCCTGACTCCGCCGCTTGCTGACCCAAAAAAACTCGACGTGCAGACGATTCAGCGCGAGCTCGACAACAACGCGCAGGGCATCCTCGGCTACGTCGTGCGCTGGATCGACCAGGGAGTCGGTTGCTCCAAGGTGCCCGACATCGCCGACGTCGGTCTCATGGAAGACCGGGCAACGCTGCGAATCTCGAGCCAGCACATCGCGAATTGGCTGCTGCACGGCGTGGCCACGAAAAAGCAGGTCATGGAGACGCTGCACCGCATGGCAGCCGTCGTCGATGGGCAGAATGCGAGCGATCCGAACTATGTGCGCATGAGCGATGACTTCGACCACAGCATTGCCTTCACCGCGGCCTGTGACCTGGTATTCAAAGGTGCTGCTCAGCCGAACGGCTATACCGAGCCCTTGCTGCACGCGCATCGGCGGCGACGCAAGGCAGAGTTGCGGTGCGCCTGAGCGGCGCAATCTTCTTGTACTGCCTGTCACTGACCGCAGCCGCGGATACGGTGACGGTCGCGGTGGCGAGTAATTTTCGTGCCACCGCCGAGCTCGTCGCGGCGGATTTCACGGCGCAAACCGGGCACGACGTGCGCATCGTTACGGCATCCACCGGCAAGTTACATGCGCAGATCGTGCACGGCGCGCCCTTCGACGTGTTACTGGCCGCAGATGTCGAAAGTCCGCGCCTGCTAGAAGAGTCCGGCGCGGCGGTTGCCGGATCACGCTTCACTTACGCGATCGGCATTCTCGTGCTCTGGTCCTCGGCCGCTGACGCTGCTGATTGCCGAAGCGACCTGGAGTCACCCGGGAAATTTCGTATTGCGATCGCCAATCCTGTGACCGCGCCCTATGGGCGCGCGGCCGAGGCATTTTTGCGAAGCGCCGGCCTCTGGGAAACGTTGGCAGCACGACTCGTATACGGTGAGAACGTCGCGCAGACCCTGCATTTCGCAGTCAGTGGCAATGCCCGGTATGCGTTGGTGGTGAAAGCGCAGATTCTGGATGATTCGTTACCAGAGGCGAGTTGCCTCTGGCAGGTGCCCGACGACGCGCACGCGCCGCTCGAACAGCAGGCGATACTATTACAAGCTGCGGCGCAAAATGCCGCCGCGAAAAGCTTCCTGCATTACCTGCAAGGCGAGATCGCGCGTGACACCATTCGCCGCTCAGGATACGGAGTTCCCTAGATGAATCTCGGGCCCTTATGGCTCTCGGTGCAGCTCGCTAGCATTACGATGCTGCTGTTGCTCGTGATCGGCACGCCGCTCGGCTGGTGGCTGGCGCGCACCCGCTCCAGGCTGCGACCCATGGTGCAGGCGATCGTTGCCTTGCCGATTGTCCTGCCGCCCACGGTGTTGGGATTTTACCTGCTGATCTTGCTCGGGCCCGCCGGTTCCCTGGGTGGATGGTGGTTCCGGCTCACAGGCGATTCGCTGACGTTTTCGTTTGCGGGGCTCGTGATCGCTTCCTGTGTCTACAGCCTGCCGTTTGCCGTGCAGCCGATCATGAGTGCATTCGAAGCCGTCAGACAGAGTGATCTCGAAGCGGCCTGGACCCTGGGTGCTGATCGCCGCGATGCATTTTTTTCCATTGCGTTGCCGCAATCGATGCGCGGCTACCTGAATGCGGCGATTTTGAGTTTTGCGCACACACTGGGTGAGTTCGGCGTGGTGCTCATGGTGGGCGGCAATATTCCCGGCGAAACCCGCGTTATCTCGATCGCCATTTACGACCAGGTTGAATCGTTGCAATACGCGGCGGCGCACCAACTGTCCGCAATACTTCTGGTATTCGCGTTCGCCGTGTTGCTCGCGATGTTTGCGCTCAACAGGCTTTGGCGGCAGCAATGAGTTCAATCGACGAAATTGCGCTTCGCTATCGGCTGCAGCGCGCGGATTTTTCACTGGACGTTACCTTGCAATTGCCACTCTCCGGCATTACCGGAATTTTCGGCGCGTCGGGCGCCGGCAAGACCACTTTGTTGCGTTGCATTGCAGGGCTCGAAGCAGCACCGGGCAGTGAGCTCGTCGTCGCCGGAGAGTGCTGGCAGGATGCGACGTTCTCGAAGGCGCCGCACGAGCGCCAGATCGGTTACGTCTTCCAGGAGCCGCGACTGTTCGGTCACCTCGATGTGCGCGCCAACATTGAATACGGTATGCGCCGCAGTCACGGGGGTGACGCACCAGCCTTCGAAAAAGTGATCGCACTGCTGGGGATTGAAGCGCTGCTCGAGCGCAAACCGGCCGAGTTGTCGGGTGGCGAGGCACAGCGCGTCGCCATCGCCCGCGCATTGCTGCGGGCGCCTCGCTTCGTACTCATGGATGAACCGCTGGCGTCGCTGGATGCCGCGCGCAAGAACGAGATCCTGCCCTATCTCGAACGCCTGCACGCAGAGTCGTCGATACCCGTTTTTTATGTCAGTCACAACATGGATGAGATCTGTTGCCTCTGCGATCACCTCGTGGTTCTGGACAAGGGGCGGGTCGCGGCAAGCGGTGATCTGCAGTCGGTACTTGTACGGTTGGACCTGCCCCAGGTCATGGGCGACGCTGCCGGCTCGATACTGGATGGCAGGATCGCGAACTTCGACGCCCGGTACAGCTTGAGCCTGCTGACTTTTACCGGTGGCGAGTTATGGCTGCCGGGCCGGCTGGGGGATATTGGTGACCGATATCGCCTGCGTATTCGCGCCAATGACGTCAGCCTCAGCCGTACGCGGCCCAAGGATACGACGGTCCTGAACCTGCTTGATGTTGTTATCGAAGCTGTGCAAGATGCACCGCCCGCGGCGCAGCTGGTTCGCTTGTTGGCCGGGCAGCAGCGCCTGGTCGCCAGGATTACGCGACGTTCGCGGGAAGATTTGAATTTGCAACCCGGCGACAGAGTGGTTGCGCAGATAAAGGCGGTCGCAGTCTCGCGACCCGATTTTGGAGAGTAAGAAATGCAGGAAGTTTGTATCCTGCTGGCCGGCTTGGTGCTGTCGGTAAGCGCAGCTGCGCAGCAGAACGAACGCGAAGGCAGGCGGGAATTTGGCCTAGCGCTATAACTTCAGCAATCGATTGGCTTTGTCCGGGATGTTTGCCTGCAACAGTCCGGACCGCCGGGCAACCCTGATCTCGGACGACGTTGCCAACACGCCGGTAGAAATCAATCACGAAATGGATTTTTACTCGCTGCTGCTCCAAGGCACGTTACCTGTTGGTGGGATTCGTTCCGGGGCTAAATCTGCGAATCTTTCTACAGCACCAATTCGAAGATGCAGCTGTCTTACGGTACCGCAGCAGGCCTGCGACGCGAGTCTTGAGGTTATTCGTGTCGAGCTCGCCTGGATGTTCTAAGGCTGGCTTCAAGCGACACAAAAAAAGCCCGGCGATTGCCGGGCTTTTTTCGTTTCTGATAAAGACCTCGTTCTAGTTACCGAATCGCTTGCGGTAGGTCACGCCAATCGTGCGTGGCTGGTTGGTGCGATAAGCCAGCCGGGCACGACCGCCGCGTTCGCGATCGAATGACAGTAGCGCATTTTCATCCGTCAGGTTCGAGACGTAGAGAACGGCTTCCCAGTCATCCTTGATCATGCCGGCGTTGATGTTGGCGATCGTGTAGGGATCCAGCTCGAGGTCAATGCTGGTGACATCGTTGCCTGTCGCGCCGCCAAATGGCAGGCCGGAAACGAAGTCGCCCGCGCCTGGCAGCTGGTCCGTTGGTTGCGTGATGCGATCGCCGACGTATTGCACGCTGGCATTGACGTAGCCATCCGCACC
The DNA here is from genome assembly GCA_964533065.1 of uncultured Woeseiaceae bacterium. Taxonomy (GTDB): domain Bacteria; phylum Pseudomonadota; class Gammaproteobacteria; order Steroidobacterales; family Woeseiaceae; genus UBA1847. The sequence continues at coordinate 12,145 of CAZHLE010000027.1, forward strand.
ACCCATCCAGGACAGCGGGAAGAACCAGGTGCCGGTTGCCGCCATCTGGAATTCCGGAACAGACGCGAGCCGGTTGCCTTTCTCGATACCACCGAAGACGTTGCCCATATCATCTTCAACGGTCGAGTCGAATTCCGACTTGATCCAGCTGCCCGCCAGGGAGAACTCAAAGCTGTCGGAACCCTTGCCGACCGCCTCGAATTCGACGCCCTGTGAATGCGCTTTGGGAACGTTAAATGAGATACGCGATGAACAGGAGCCGGCATCCAGTGTCACCTGCAAATCATCGATCTCAGAGCGGAACGCCGCGGCATTCAACGTGAGGCCATTGCCAATGCGCGACTTAACGCCCACTTCGTAATTCAGCAGTGTTTCGTCCTCGTAGCTCTGGAAGCCGCCGAACAGGTCGCGGTCCTCCGGCGTACAAAGCGATGCGTTCAATGGATCGTTGACACCGCCTAGACGGAAGCCCTGTGAGATCTGGGCGTTGAGGGTGACGTCATCGTTCAGGTCAAAGCTCGCCAGAACCCGAGGCGTGAAGCCGTCCGACGAGGTCTTGTCCACCTGGCCGCTGTCGCCGTTGGCAAACAATCCACCTGAAGTAATGACGCGCGTCTCGTCAAAGTTGTAGAAACGGCCACCGACGGTCAGGCGCATCGTATCTGAGGCGTTAAACGTCAGCTCACCGAAGAACGCGGTCTGCTCAATGTCGTATGGCAGGTCGGAATTAAACGGCGAGTCGAGATTCGGGAAGCCATTGGCGACAGCCGCAGAGGTGCCGGCTCCGAGCGTTGCATCCGTCACTGCTGCATAACCCGGCGTTGGCAGCCGCTGCGCGTAGTCACGCTCCATGTCGGCATAAAACGCGCCGAACAGCCATTCAATGCCCTCGTCGGAATTCGACGTGAAGCGCACCTCATACGTGGTTTGCTTGAGGTCCGTCGTGTCGCGCAGGTTCGACGGCAACAGAACACCGGCATCGGGGTATCCCAGATCAACCGAGACGCTACCCGTCAATGCGCTCGCATCGCGACTGACGAGAATTTCACGGTCGAGAATGCTGCCCACGAAAGTCAGGTCAAAGGCGTTGAATGTCTTGTTGACCAGCAGGTCACCGAGCAGGGTTTCGTCCTCGAAGCCTTCCCGAAGCAACAGGTACTGTTCACGCTCTCCCAGCTGAATCGCCGGGCGAGTTGTCGTGTTCGGATTGGCGAACAGATTGAACACTTCCTGGCGATTGAATCCATCTGTGTCAATTTCTTGGTAGACGAAACGCGGTGTGATCGTCAGCGTGTCATCCGGCTGAAAGGTAACGGCGACGCGTGCACCGGTACGGCTGCCGCTGTTGACATCACTAATGGTGCTGCCGCCTTCGGTCAGGGCATCAATGAAGCCGCCATATTCGGTCGTATACGCAACCGCACGTAATGCCACCGTGTCCGATAACGGTGCGTTCACCATACCTTTGATGTGACCGCCGATATCTCCGTCCGTAATGGAGTTGATATCAAGCTCAACCGAGCCTTCGAAGCCATCCATGCTTGGCGCATTCGTGATATA
>CAZHLE010000027.1:13714-26134 GCA_964533065.1 uncultured Woeseiaceae bacterium
CGAATGGTGCCGCCGATCGAGCCGGAACCGAACAGCGTGCCCTGTGGCCCACGCAATGTTTCCACGCGATTCAGGTCATACAGGTCGAAGTCTGGTGTAAACAGCGACAGCGAAATAACCGACTCGTCGAGATACACGCCGACCTGCTCCTTGACGCCGGGCTGGTCACGTACGATCTGGCCAGCGGAAACGCCGCGGATAGCAACCTGGCTCTGCCCGGGCCCAAGGTTCTGGATACTGAGGCCCGCAACATTTCTGGCGAGATCTTCAAGTGTAGTTGCACCGGATCGCTGAATGTCCTGTTGCGTTTGAGCGTTGATTGAAAATGGCACGTCCTGAATAGTCGTGCTGCGTTTGGTTGCGGTTACGGTGATTTCCTCGAAGGCCTGGCCATGCGCCGCACCTGTTGCGAACAATATCGCCGGTACAACCGCGTACAGCTGCCGATTGCGATCGCGAAAACCTGTGGTAAAAATGTTGCGTTTCATAAATCCCCCTTGCGAATTGCCACGAGCGGCAAATACGCGCATGACTGTAACATAAGCAAATGGAAAACAAGCTGTTGCGTACGTGCCACAACAGCGCCCAAGCCCAACGAGATCCTTGGACGCGGCGCGTTGCCTTTCGTTTCGCGTAGCGGGCCCTGATCGTACCGCGCAGGTTACGTACTGGACCACCCGCATTATTTTTCCGATTCGCTAAAAAGCGCGCAATGCGGCAGAATCATCGACCACAAAAAATAAGCACAAAGATCGAGTAAGCAGGACCCTCCGCATGACAATGTCACCGCTCACGTACATCCAGGTTGCGTCTGGAACCACCAGCCTGATCATTGCAATTATTTTTTTTATGGCCTGGAAAACGCTGGGTGACAAGCCCTGGGCGCTGCACTGGTCACTGGCGTTTCTGGCGGCGACCTTGTACTGGCTGGCGATGCTGGGTGCAGACCGCTTTCCCAATTTCACGTCCTTCTGGTTGTTGGCAAACGCTCTCGGCATTGCGATGATCACGCTGGCATTGCGAGGCCACTGTCAGCGTACCCAATGCGATCATTTGCCGAAAAATCTCTGGCCGTTCGCGCTGCTGATATTTGCCGGAATTGCCTGGACGACGATCGTGCAGCCGCATGCAGGCCGCAGTGCGGCAATCCTGCCGTTCGCGGTAGCGGTGTCACTGTTGTTGTCGGCGTCCATAATCATCCGCCATCGTGAACGAACGCGGGTCGCGGAGTGGGCGTCGGCGGTCACAATGATCCTGTTCGCGCTCGCGCAGTTGCTGACGGCATGGCACATCTATGGCCTGGGTCCCGACCGCGATCTCGTATTGAGCGAGCTGTTTTCTCATGCCAGCGTCATGCTCATACCGGCCGGCCTGATCGCTATGGCGATGTTTGTCATGTTCATGTTGGCATCCGATCTCTACGAGGACATGAAGGAGATCGCGGTTCGCGACCCGCTGACCGGGCTTCTGAACCGGCGTGGTTTTGGTGAGCAAACGGCCGTGGCATACGCGACTGCGCGGCGCACGGTGCAGCCCGTCTCGGTCATCGCTGCTGATATCGATCACTTCAAATCGGTCAACGACGAATTCGGGCACAACATCGGTGACCGGGCACTGCAGCATTTTTCACGTTTGCTGATGGCGGAACGCCGGGTCGAGGACATCGTCGCTCGCATCGGCGGTGAGGAATTCGTATTGGTATTGCCCGGCACCGACATCGTTGAGGCCAGGACAATTGCGGATGAACTCTGCGAACGCCTGGCCGCATCACCGATGGCTGTCGAGGAGCGCAAAGTCATCATGACGGCGAGCTTCGGCGTTGCCGCGATTTCTGACAAGGACGCGAGCCTGGCGGACGTGGTCATCAAGGCGGATCGGGCTTTGTACCGATCCAAGCGCGCGGGCCGCAACCGGGTCGACCTGGAATCGTCGCAGACCTTGCGCGTCCTCGGCGGTTCGCTTGGAACGGTTTAGGCGGGGCACACGCATCTCAACTCACTAATTTGTTGTAATTCTGCAACTAAACTTCGATTCGGGGCTGGTACATGGCCAGAAACCCCTCTATAGTGGCCCATAACATAACGATGACCGCTATCTGAAACGAGGCAAAATCATGAAAAAAGTTAATTCAATTCTGGTACTTGTGAGTGCCAGCCTGGCGCTGCCGGTGCTCGCGCAAGCGCAGCAGGCGGCTGCCTCCGGGGACGATGCGGCCATCGAGGAAATTGTTGCGACGGGCACACGCGCGCCCGGGCGCAGCGCCGAGGACCTGCCGGTACCGGTGGACACGATCGGCGCGGAAGCGATGACCGAGACGGGCCATACCGAGGTTGGACGCATGCTGCAGACGCTGGCGCCATCCTTCAATTTCTCGACTTCAGCCATCAGCGACGGCACGGATGCGCTGCGGCCAGCGACCCTCAGGGGCCTCGGCCCGGACCAGACCCTGGTGCTCGTCAATGGGAAGCGCCGCCACCAGGCGTCGCTGATTCACATCAACACATCGGTTGGGCGCGGTACTGCGGGCACCGACATGAACGCGATACCAGCTGCCTCGATTCAGCGCATTGAAGTGCTGCGCGACGGCGCAGCCGCGCAATATGGTTCCGACGCGATCGCAGGTGTTATCAATATTGTCCTCAAGGACGACGCCGAGGGCGGCAACTTCAGTATTTCGCAGGGCCAGACAGCCGAAGGCGATGGCGAGACGACCAACATCAATTTCAGCAAGGGCTTTGCGCTCGGTGACAGCGGTTTCATCAACGCGAGCGTGAACTGGCGTGATCGGGATTTCACCAACCGCGCCGGACTGGTTGGCTCATGTATGTTTCCTGGCTGTACGGATAGCGACGGTGATGGCATACAGGAACCCGGCGATCCGCGCGAGGTAACGACACCGCGCAATGTGTTTCGTATCGGGGATGCAATTTCCGAGCAATTCGCCATGACGCTGAACGCGGCAATGGAATTTGGCGAGGGTGAACTGTACGGTTTCGTCACCTACTCGAACCGGGAAAATCAGTCGGCCGCATTCTTCCGCCATAACGGCAATACCGGTGGCAACGCGCCATTGGCGGACGGCGACGCCACGATTCCACCGGGTTTCCTGCCGCTGATCAATTCGGACATCGACGACCTGTCCTACAGCGTCGGCTACCGGGCGGAATTCAACAACGACGCGACATTTGATATTTCGTACACGACCGGCGAGAACACAATCGGGTATGTGACCAGTAACTCGATCAATTCCTCGTTCGCCAACGCGCAGCGCTTCGCGGGGGTAAATTCGGACGATATTCGTGCAACGATCCCGCGTGAAGCGATTGCCTATGGGCTGGAACTCGATCTGGACACGATCAACATCGATTTCACGCAGCCATTCGGCGACCTGTTCTTTGCCATGGGAGCGGAGTTGCGTACCGACGAGTTCAGAATTATCGCCGGCGAAGAATACGCCTACCTGGATTACGACACCGAAAATGGCGTCTCGCTGTTTGCGGTGGATCGCGAAGCCGGCATCCAGGGCTTCCCCGGCATCGGGCCGCAGTCCGAAGTGGACCGCACGCGGGACGTGGTTTCGTTCTATGCCGACGCAGAATACGAAGTTTCCGACAAATTTATTGTCAATGGCGCAGCGCGCTATGACGACTATGACGGTTTTGGCGACACGGTCAATTTCAAGCTGGCCGGCAAGTTCGACCTCACCGATCGCGTCGCTTTACGCGGTGCCGTCAGCACCGGATTCCGCGCGCCCTCCATGCAACAGCTCTATTTCAACAACGTCAGCACTCAGTTCGTAGTGGTGGATGGTGAACTCACCCCGCAGCAGGTCGGCACATTCCGCAACGACAGTACTCTGGCGCAGGCGATCGGCATACCCGCGCTGAAGGAAGAGGACTCAACCAACTACAGTATCGGCGTTGTTGCCGATATTACCGATCGATTCGGTCTGACCGTTGATTATTACTCGATCGACATCGACGATCGCATCGTGGTCAGCAACCGGCTTGGATTCGGGCTTTCTTCCGCGCTGGATGCGGCACTGATCCTGGCTGGCGCGGGTGCCGGCCAGTTCTTCCTCAATGGGGCCGATACTGAGACCAGCGGCGTGGACATCGTCGCAACCTACAGCGGCGTTGAACTGTTGGGCGGCGAACTAGACTTTACGCTGGCCGCAAATTTTACGGAAACCGACGTTGTAGATTTATTTACTCCATCGGGCTCCGGACTGGAATTCGTTGATGTTGAGGACGTATTCAGTGCGCAGGACATCTCCATCATCGAGGAGTGGCAACCTAAGGATCACGTCAACCTGAACGCGCGCTACAGTCGTGATGCGCTCAGCGTCAACCTTGGCTTAAGCCGTTACGGCGAATACACCGTGACCGATGGGGGTAGCCAGACCTATGGTGCCGAGCTGCTTACGGACCTGTATATCTCGTATCAGTTCGACAATGGCATCAGGCTCAACCTGTCTGGCAACAATATTTTTGACGTTTATCCCGACAAGACCACGATCGGCCGCTCACGCAACGGAGCCATTGAAAACGGCCCGAATGGCGAGTTAATTGTCGACAGCGATGGTGTATTTGTTTATTCACGTCGTTCGGTACCGTTCGGCTTTAACGGCGCCTACTATTCGCTGGGCCTGTCCTGGGATTTCTGAGCAACGGAACGCTTTTGCAGTAACATCAGACGCGGGCTCAATGCCCGCGTTTTTTTTTGGGGAAATGGCACAAGCAAGATCAGGAGCGACAGGGTGCTCGAAAAATTTCCACGTGTATCGCTGGCGCATCTGCCGACACCGCTCGAGCACCTGCCGAGGCTGAGCAAACTATTGGGCGGCCCGCAGATCTGGGTAAAGCGCGACGATTGCACCGGGCTCGCGAGCGGCGGTAACAAGACCCGCAAGCTCGAGTTTTCGATGGCGGCTGCGCTCACCGCAGGAGCGGATACGATCGTCACGGTCGGTGCCCTGCAGTCGAATCATGTGCGGCAAACGGTGGCAGCGGCCTGCAAGCTCGGTCTCGCATGTGAGGTACTGCTAGAGCACCGCGTTCGTGAACCCAGCGAGCCCTACGCGAATTCCGGCAATGTTCTTCTCGACCGGATCTTCGGCGCGAACCTGCGCGAGTACCCGGGCGGCACCGATTTCGCTGCAGCCATGGACGAAGTTGCCGCTGAGATCAGGGCGGCGGGCGGAAAACCCTACCTGGTTCCGGTCGGTGCATCGAACCCTGTCGGGGCGCTCGGTTACGTCAATTGCGCCATCGAACTGCTGCAGCAGGCAGACGAGTCGGGTTTTTCCATCGACCAGCTGATTACGGCAACCGGCAGTGCGGGCACGCAGGCGGGACTCATCGTCGGGCTTCGAGCAATGCAGAGCGATATGCCGCTGCTCGGTATCGGCGTCAACATTCCGCAGGCCGCACAGGAAGAAAAAGTCTATGCGCTGGCGATGGCAACTGCCGAGTTCATAGGCCGACCCGGTATTGTCGCGCGCGAGGATATCATCGCCAATTGCGACTACGTCGGCAGTGGCTACGGTGTACCGACCGAGGCAATGAACGAGGCCGTGTTGCTGCTGGCACGGACCGAGGGGCTGCTGTTCGACCCGGTTTACAGCGGCAAGGCAATGGCGGGCATGATCGATTTGATACGAAAAGGTGACTTCGGCGCGGCGTCGAACATTGTGTTTCTGCATACGGGTGGTTCGGCCGCACTGTTCGCCTACGTCGACCAGCTCAGGACGTGACGGCAGACGTCCTGCTTGTGCTTGCTACGGGTCTAGGTATGATTTCGCGGCATGCAGCCCATCATCAGCGTATCGGGCCTGAATAAAACTTACGGCGACTTTCAGGCACTCAAAAATATCGATCTCGAAATCCATCGCGGTGAGATTTTCGGCCTGCTGGGGCCGAACGGCGCCGGCAAGACGACGCTGATCAATATCATCTGCGGCATCGTCAAAAAATCCTCGGGAACGGTGACCGTCGACGGCTTCGACAACGTCGAGAATTTTCGCGAGACGCGCGCGCGAATCGGGCTGGTACCGCAGGAGCTGCCGACCGAAACCTTCGAAACGCCGTACAACGTGTGCCGATTCAGCCGCGGCCTGTTCGGCAAGCCGGATAACCCGGCGCACATCGAAAAAGTGCTTAGATCTCTGTCCTTGTGGGACAAAAAAGATAATAAAATCATAACGTTATCGGGCGGAATGAAGCGGCGCGTTCTCATTTGCAAGGCGCTTGCTCACGAACCCGAGGTGTTATTCCTCGACGAACCTACCGCCGGTGTGGACGTCGAGTTGCGCCAGGACATGTGGAACGTGGTGCAGGCACTGCGCGAATCCGGTGTCACCGTTATTCTGACGACGCACTACATCGAGGAGGCCGAGCAACTCGCCGATCGTGTGGGTGTGATCAATCACGGCGAGGTGATCCTGGTGCAGGAGAAAACCCGGTTGATGAAGGAGTTGGGCAAGAAGCAACTTGTGCTGCATCTGTCAGATTCAGTAACGGCTCTGCCGGACAGTCTCGATGAGTACCAGCTGGAAATCAGCAACGATGGCCTGGAACTCACCTATCATTACGACACCCGGCAGGATCGGACTGGCATCACCGCCTTGCTCGGCGCATTGCAAGCGGCGGACATCAGGTTCAACGACCTGCACACCTCGCAAAGCTCACTGGAGGAAATCTTTGTCGGCCTGGTGAACAAGAACGTATGAATTTTTACGCAATAAGAGCGATCTACCGTACCGAGATGGCACGCATGATGCGCACCGTGGTGCAAACCATCGTGGCGCCGGTGCTTTCGACCTCGTTGTACTTCGTGGTGTTTGGTTCTGCGATCGGCTCCAGGATTACCGAAATTGATGGCGTGGGATACGGTGCGTTCATCGTGCCAGGCCTGATCATGCTGGCAATCATGACCGAGAGTATTTCGAACTCGTCGTTCGCAATCTATTTTCCAAAGTTCACCGGCACGATATTCGAATTGTTGTCGGCACCGGTATCGTTCGTCGAAGTCGTGATCGGCTATGTCGGTGCAGCCGCCAGCAAATCGGTAGTGATCGGCCTGATCATTCTTGCCACGGCCGGGCTTTTTGTGGATCTGCATATCGCGCATCCACTGGTCATGCTGCTGTTCCTGGTACTGATCTCGGTGTCGTTCAGCCTGTTCGGCTTCATTCTCGGCGTCTGGGCCGACGGCTGGGAAAAACTCACCATAGTGCCGGTGCTCGTGATCATGCCGTTGACGTTTCTTGGCGGTACGTTCTATTCCATCAGTATGCTGCCGCCGGCCTGGCAGACGATCAGCCTGTTCAACCCGGTCGTCTACCTGGTAAGCGGCTTTCGCTGGGCCTTTTTTGAGAACGCGGATGTTGCGGTTGCTGTGAGCTTCGTTATGGTCATGGCCTTCCTGCTCATATGCCTGTTCGTCGTGTACTGGATTTTCAAGACCGGCTACAAGATCAGGAGCTGACTACGGCCGCGTATACTCATCGATGACTTTTTCGATTGCGCCGCTGCAAACGGCACAGAAGTAGTCGGTACGCGTGAACATCAGGCAGTTTTGTTCGGAGCGGTAATAGCCCTGCGCCTCATAGTTGGCGCCTTCAAACGCACCAACGACCCCCTTGTATTCGCTGTTGGCAAACAGCTTTTCCGAGTACTCCTGGGTGAAGCGAAACAACTCGTTCATCTCGGACTCGGCTACGTTCCTGGCCCGCATCTCTGCGCGCCTTTCCTGCACCGCCAGCGAATGCTCCTCAAACTCCTGTTTCGGCCACGGCGTCGGCAGCGGTGTGTTTGCCCCCACCAGGTGTCGCCACTTGAGCTTCTCAGGGTCGAGCAGTGCAGTCACGTTGGGTTCGTAAGGCTCGATAATTTCCGCGGGACCCTTGTAGGCAACTGAGCTCGTGTAGTACTCGTCGGCGAGACCGGCGAAATGATGACCGAACTCATGCACAAACAGGTACGGGGCCCATTCGCTGTTCGCGGCCACGGTGCTGAACAGGCCGTAAATGCCGCCTCCGCCGTAGGTCTCGGAATTGGTCAGGATTTCGACGAAGTCGTAGGGCGTTGACGATGCGATGCGCCGCCAGGCCTTGTTGTCGACGGTGATCACATAGCGTTCCGAGCGGAATGTGTCATACCGGGCGCCGACCGGTGAATCCCGGTAGGTATTCGTCGATGGCCGGGATACGCCGGATTCCATCGCGTGTGGTGCCAGCGCCCAGACATTGAAGTCAGACTTTCGTTCCTTGAACGGCGAAGTGGCGAACAGGATATCGGCCATCTCGCGCGCTTTCGCGATAAACGCGTCGTGTTCGGCGCCGGTATAACCGTCACCGAGCAGCAACAGATCAACCTTTTGCGCCGGATCGCCGTTGTTGACTATGGCGACGACCTGGTCGGCGTACATGGCCTTCTCGTGGTGGTGCATGTAGTCGTTCGGGTCAATGGATATGCGCCAGGCTTCTGTAAACTGATTCGCCGCGTCACGCTTCTTTATGATCACCTGAAACGTAGCGGCGGGACGCGGAAACCGCAGCGATTCGTGAAACGTGCGATTGATCTCGCCCGCTTCCGCGGTGGTTTCCCATTCGCCGTAAATGCTGCTGAAACTGCGCGACCAGCTCACCGCACCGGACGCCTCATCCACGATCTCAAACAGGTACTTGCCGCGCAGGGTTCGGTCAATCGGCTGCTGCATATTGCCGGTCCAGGGCAGTGCCTCGATCACCACTTCGTCGAGACTGAACATCTCGGTCGAATGGTTGCCGCTATGGAAGTAATCGAGCCGCATCGTCGGCGGTGCCTCGGCCACGGCGTTAGCGGAGATCCACAGCAATGCTGTCAGGGCCATTATTGCCTTCATCTTCATTGTGTGCGCTCACGTATACTGGCGATAGGATCAATTCTGCACCAGGGCAGGGAAAATCACATGCGGATCATCCTTTTGTTGGTGATGTTGCTGGCCACAGCCTGCGCGGAACGCGATGCACCGGATGTTGCTGCGACTATCGATCCGCTGGCCGAGCAATACGTGAAGCTCGCGCTGGCGCTTGGCGAATACGATCCGGACTATGTCGATGCCTACGTCGGGCCGCCCGAGTGGCGCGACACCGCGCGTGCAAGTCCGCAAAGTCTTGCGGCGATTGCCAGTGCGGCGGCCGATGCCGCGGCCAAAGTGCGCGCGCTGGACATTGTTGCCGAAGATCATCTGCTGATTTTGCGCCGCGACTACCTTGCGTCGCATCTTGAGTCGCTGGCTGCTGTCGCGCGCATGCGCGACGGTGCAACATTCAGTTTCGACGAGGAATCGCGGCTGATTTACGGTTTCGTCGCGCCGGCGTTCCCGCGCGAGCACTACGATGAGGTGCTACTGGAAATCGAGGCTATCCTGCCCGGCGACGGGCCCTTGCACGAGCGCGTCGAGTCGTTCCGCCAGCAATTTCGCGTGCCGCCGGAAAATGTCGAGGCCGTGATCCGCGCCGGCATCCAGGAATGCCGCAGTCGAACCCTCCAGCACATGCAACTGCCAGCCGGTGAATCGTTCGTGTTCGAACTCGTCAGCGGCAATCCCTGGAGCGCCTACAACTGGTATCAGGGTAATGCACAGAGCCTGATCCAGGTTGAGACAAGCCGGCCGACCTACGTCGCCAGTGCCACGCGACTGGGCTGTCACGAAGGCTACCCGGGGCATCATGCGTTCAGCAGCCTGCTGGACCAGAAATTCCTGCAGCAACGTGGCTGGATCGAGTTTTCGGTGTTGCCACTGTTCTCGCCGCAAGGCCTGATATTCGAGGGCAGCGGCGATTTCGCCGAGCGTGTCGCGTTTCCCGGTGACAGCAAAAATGTCTTTTTGCGCGCCACGATATTGCCGCTGGCCGGAATCGATGCCGTCGATTTCGCGACCTTTGATCGGCTCAATGCCGCGACCGACAAGATTCGTTACGCCGGCATAGAGGCCGCGCGGAACTATCTCGACGGCCACTGGGATCGCACGCAAACCGAAGACTGGATCACGCGCTATGCGCTGGTCGGGCCGGACAGGATCGAGTCGTGGTTCGGATTCGCCGAGCGTTATCGCGCCTACATGATCAATTACGTGCTGGGCGAGGACCTGGTCGAGGCCTTTATCCGGCGCGCCAACCCGGACGCCGATGCAGAGGGCGACTGGGCGGCGCTGGCAACGCTGCTGTCTTATCCACCGACGCCGTTACTGTTTGCTAACGACAACTGATCGATGACCCCTGCGCGGCGCATACTGTTCATCGCAGCACTGGTTATCTGCGCCGAAATGATATTTGGCCTGCCGTTTCATATCCCGCGATATTTCCGCCCGACGTTTCTCGAGGTTTTCGGCTTCAGCAACACTCAACTCGGCGATGTCATTGCCGTGTACGGAATCACGGCGACCCTGTCGTTTTTTCCGGGCGGCGTGCTGGCCGATTATTTCTCCGCAAGAAAGCTCATCACGCTCGCATTGATGGCGACGGCTGCGGGCGGCCTGTACATGACGACCATCCCTGGTGCACCGCAGATGGCCGTTTTGTATGGCTATTTTGGCGTGACGACGATTTTCCTATCCTGGGGCGCATTGATTCGTGCGACGCGCGAGTGGGGTGGCGAGTCGGCGCAGGGCGTCGCCTTTGGCACGCTCGAGGCGGGCCGCGGTCTGGCAGCCGCGCTGGTCGCCGCCGGCGCCGTGGTCCTGCTTGCTTTCCTGTTACCGGTGGATGTGACCACGACCAACGCCGTGGAGCGGCTTGCGGGGCTGCGGGCTGTGATCATCGTCTATACGTCGGTTACGTTCGCGGCGGGGGTGCTTGCCTGGCTTTTCATTCCAGACAGCGACGCAGCGACATTGAGCCGTCACCATCCGTTTCTCGGCATGGCCGAAGTCGTAAAGCGCCCGCTCATCTGGGCGCAGGCGGCGATCATTGTGAGCGCTTATTGTCTTTACAAAGGTACCGACAATTATGGCCTGTATGCGCAACAGGTGCTGGGCGTCGATGAAGTTGCCGCTGCGCGTTTTACAGCTTATGGCGCCTACATTCGACCGGTTGCCGCGCTGGCCGCGGGCCTCATTGCGGATCGATTTACCGCTGCGGGTTCTATCGGTGGCAGCTTCGCGGTGCTGCTGGTCGTGTTCTCTGTGCTCGCGATCGCGACGCCGGACATGGTTGGCGTGGCATTCATCATCGCGAACCTGTTCGTTAGCCTGTTTGCCGTGTTCGCGCTACGCGGTATCTATTTCGCGCTGCTCGAGGAGACGCAGACACCGCGGCACATCACCGGCACCGCGGTTGGCGTGGTTTCCTTCATCGGCTTTACGCCGGATATTTTCTTTGGCCCGGTCTCCGGGCGTATTCTGGACGCGGACCCCGGTGTCGTCGGGTTCCTCAACCTGTTCATGCTGCTTGCCGCCATTGCAGCGGTTGGCATCATGATTGTTTTCTGGCTCTTGTATTTGCGGCGAAGAGATTTATCCGGGATCTAATATGCAAAGTTCAGGATTTATTGACCAATTCCGGCGCAACAGCGTTGCACTTATCAGTCTTGCGATCGCGATCGCGAGCCTGAGCTACAACAGCTGGCGCAACGAGCTGAGCGAAGACAATCGCACCCAGCGAGCCGTTTCGGTCGAAGTGTTGGGCTATCTCTCCGACCTGCAGGAACTTGTCTGGCACAACCACTACGATCGCGACACGCAGGGTAAGGGTAATCTTCGGAGTGGTTGGGCAATCGTGATCACTACCAGGGATATTGCAACGATACTGAATCCGCCGCTACCGGAGTCCATGGCAATGCTCTACGACACCTGGAGCAAGAATAATGAAAAGCTGGGCAAGGATGATGCCGCGAAAGACGCGATCATTGACGCGATTGAGCAGTGCCGCAGCGAAACGCTAAATTTATTGCGGGAGCTTAAGTGATGCACACGACGATTCTAATGATATCGAGCGCCGCGTTAATGGCGGTTATTGGTCTTGCCGCCTCCTTCATGCCGCAGGAGGTGCTGGGCCTGCACGGCACCGTGCCGGACAATGCCACGGTGCTGTTCGTACAAATGGCGGGTGCTGCGTATCTGGGCTTCGCGATGCTCAACTGGATGGCGCGCGGCATCCTGATCGGTGGCATCTATGCGCGACCGGTCGCGGCCGGCAATTTCCTGCACTTTGTCATGGTCGCGATCACCCTGATCAAGGCGGCGTTGGTGTTTCGTGCCGTGCCATTGATGATCAGCGCCGCGGTGTTCTCGGTGTTTGCGATATGGTTCGGGCTCGTGATGTTCCGACCGCCACTGCCGCGCGCCTAGGCGAGATCGAAAAACAGCATCTCCGCGTCTTCGTTTGCGCGCAGCGTAAAATTCTTGTGCTGCTGCATTGCGACCGCGTCGCCGGCG
>CAZHLE010000028.1:0-2646 GCA_964533065.1 uncultured Woeseiaceae bacterium
TCTTGCCACCGAACACCGGCATCGTGCACCAGGTCAACCTCGAATACCTTAGCCGGGTTGTTTTCGATACCGTCAAGAACGGTGTGCGAACTGCCTACCCGGATACAGTCGTTGGCACTGACTCACACACCACCATGATCAATGGACTCGGTGTCCTCGGCTGGGGCGTGGGCGGTATCGAAGCCGAAGCGGCCATGCTGGGCCAACCGATTACGATGCTGATTCCGAACGTAATCGGCTTCAAGCTCAGCGGTGCGCTCCGCGAGGGCGCCACCGCGACCGACCTCGTGCTGACCGTGACCGAAATGCTGCGCAAGAAAGGCGTGGTCGGAAAATTTGTCGAGTTCTTCGGCGACGGCCTGGCACACCTGCCGCTGGCCGACCGAGCAACGCTCGGCAACATGTCACCCGAATTCGGCTCAACCTGCGCGATTTTCCCGATAGACGGTGAAACGCTGCGCTATCTCGAACTGTCGGGCCGCGATCCAGGCCACATCGAGCTGATCGAAGCCTACGCGAAGGAACAGGGCCTGTGGCGCCATGACGGGCAGGCCGATGCGCTGTACAGCGACACCCTGCATCTGGACATGGCGACGGTAGAACCGAGCATTGCCGGGCCGAAACGGCCGCAGGATCGCATCAGCCTCAATGTCGCCGATAGCGCCTTCCGGAAACACCTCGCGACCGCGATTGCCAATCGTGACAGCAACGGCACAACAGTGGCAAAAATCGACGGTGTCAATGTGACGCTGCAGGACGGAGCCGTGCTGATTGCGGCAATCACGAGCTGTACCAATACTTCCAACCCGGCCGTGATGGTCGCCGCAGGGTTGTTGGCGCGTAATGCCCGGGCGAAAGGCCTCAAGGCCAAGCCCTGGGTCAAGACCAGCCTCGCGCCGGGATCCAGGGACGTCACCGACTACCTGAGAAAGGCCGAGCTGCTCGACGATCTCGACGCGCTGGGTTTTTATACTGTGGGCTACGGCTGCACGACCTGCATCGGCAATTCCGGGCCACTGAAACCTGAAATCGCCGCGGCCGTTCAGAAAGATAACATCGTCGGCACCAGCGTGCTCTCCGGCAATCGCAATTTCGAGGGTCGCATTCACCCGCTGGTACAGATGAACTACCTTGCCTCGCCACCGTTGGTAGTTGCCTATGCGCTGGCCGGCAATATGGCCGTCAACCTGTTCAGCGATCCGCTCGGCAATGACCCTGCCGGCAAGCCGGTCTACATGAAGGATATCTGGCCAGGCCAGGCCGAGATACAGCAGGTGATGCTGGCGAACATCGACTCGGCCATGTTCAAGTCGAGTTACGACAGCGTGTTCGCGGGTGACAAGAACTGGAATTCGATCGGTTCACCGGAAGGTGAAATCTATACCTGGGATGAGGATTCGACTTACGTCAAGAATCCGCCGTACTTCGATGGCATGACGCTGCAACCGGCGGCCGTGTCGGATATCCGTGGTGCCCGCGTGCTGGCGCTGCTGGGCGACTCGGTGACGACGGACCACATTTCTCCGGCCGGCGACATTGCGGCCGACGGCCCCGCTGCCGATTACCTGCGTTCCAAGGGCGTCGAGCGGCAGGATTTCAATTCCTTCGGCGCGCGACGCGGCAATCATGAAGTCATGATGCGCGGCACGTTCGCGAATATTCGCCTGCGCAACCAGCTCGCACCGGGCACCGAAGGCGGTTTGACGCGGCATCAACCCAGCGGCGAACAGATGTCGATCTTCGATGCCTCGCTGCGCTACCGCGAACAGGGCACACCGTTGATCGTTATTGCCGGCGCCGAATACGGCACCGGTTCATCGCGTGACTGGGCCGCCAAGGGGACGCTGTTGCTGGGCGTCAAGGCTGTGATTGCCAAGAGCTACGAACGCATCCATCGTTCCAACCTGATCGGCATGGGCGTACTGCCGTTGCAGTTTGCTGATGGTGAGGATGCAGCGTCGCTCGGACTTAATGGTACCGAGAGTTTCGATATCACAGGCCAGACGGATCCCGATGCTCGCAAGGTGCGCGTCAAGGCGCAGAGTGGTAACGGCAAGGCGACAAGTTTCGATGCTATTGTTCGTATCGATACGCCAAAAGAACGCGATTACTACGAGCACGGCGGAATCCTGCACTACGTGCTGCGACAACTTGCCGATTGAGGCCGAAGTGAGCCAGCGTACCGCTGCAAGTATGCTGCGCTGGGCACGCTGGCCTCGCTGGCTGCGCATTGCAGGCATCAGCGTCGCCACGTTGCTGGTTTTTTTCGCGGTACTGGGAATTTACTGGTCACGCATGCCTCCGGTGTTCTGGGTTAACCAGGGTCCCGACAATGATCGTGTGCTGGTCGGTTACGCCACCGTCGATACGCTGACTCGTGTCGCTTCGACGCTGCTCGACAAGCCCGGCGGTTATCTCAACAACGACCGGCTGCCACCCGGCGTCTGGCTGGACAACATGCCGAACTGGGAACTCGGCGTGCTGCAACAGGTGCGCGACCTGGCGCGAGTCATTCGCAACGATTTCAGCCGCAGCCAGTCGCAGTCGCGCGAAGATGATGACGTGCGCGAGGCAGAACAGGCGTTTTTCATTGACAGCAATTCCTGGATCCTGCCGGCCAGCGAGTCCGCCTACCGTGACGCCATT
>CAZHLE010000028.1:2656-25708 GCA_964533065.1 uncultured Woeseiaceae bacterium
CGCCATTGAGGGCTTTGTCCGCTATCGCGACCGGCTCGGTGACGATGCCGATACGCGGGCGCAGTTTCACGCCCGTGCGGATAATTTGCGCGAGTGGCTGGCACAGGTAGAGAAACGCCTCGGCAGCATGACGCGACGTCTCGGCGACAGCGTTGCAACCAATCGTATCAACGAGAACCTGGCGGGTGATGCTGCGGCTGAATCATCCAGTCCGCAGCCCGACAGTATCGATATCGCCACCTCCTGGTTCGAGGTCGACGACGTGTTTTTTGAAGCCCGCGGCACTGCCTGGGCGCTGGTGCACTTCTTTCGCGCGGTCGAGCTGGATTTCGCCGGCGTGCTGGCGGACAAGAATGCCGGCGCCAGCGTACGGCAGATTATTCGCGAGCTTGAGGCCGGTCTGCAGCCACTGGGCTCACCCATGATCCTGAACGGCAGCGGTTACGGATTTTTCGCCAATCATTCGCTGGTCATGGCGAATTACCTTGCGCGCGCCAATGCAGCCGTTATCAACCTGCGTGAACTGCTCGACCAGGGGTAATAAGTTAGTTTAGAAATCAATTATAAATAACTGTTTTAACTAGTTAATTCCTACCCAAACGGGCACATTGTCCCAAGCGTTAGCCAGCGCCCGGTCAAGCCGCCGATAGTCGGGTTCGTACTGCGCAACCAGCTTCCAGAAGCGGCCCGAATGGTTCATGTGGCGCCCGTGACAGAGCTCGTGAATCATCAGGTAGCGCACGATCTCCGGATCAAGAAACAGCAGGCAGTAATTGATGCTGATCGTACCGCTTGAAGAATGGCTGCCCCAGCAGGTCCTTTGGCCGCGCACATGCATGCGCCGGTAAGGATTTGCGGTGGCCATCGAGAGTGCCGCAAGGTGCGGCGCGAACTCTTGCCGGGCAATGCGCGCGAGCCAGCGCCGCAGGGCAGCAACACACTGCCGGTCGTCGTCGGTACGGCCGCTCAGGACCACGACGTTTGCCTGGGTCCGGTAGCGCACCGATTTGCCGGTTGAAGCGCGCTCATACCGGACGCTGAATCGCTGGCCGATGGCCGTCAGCAGAACCTCGTCGGGTAAGCGGAACGGCTCCGGCGGGTGCAGGGTCGCAAACGAGGCACGTGCCTGACTTATCCAGTCACGATGTTCACGTACAAATGCCTGTACGACTTCGGGCCGGGTCCGCCGGGGCACCACCACCTCGACGCGGCCACGCGGAAACACCTTGATCGAGAGCCGCCGCGCGCGGCTGTTCTCCCGCACCGAAAAACCCGAGCTGTGGTCAGGCTCCTCGGTATCCGAGAACAATGCCAATTGTCGGGCCGCGAGTTTCACGGCCCTATTCTACGGTGCTTCAGGGGCGCTCGCCGCTAAAACGAATCGCCTCGCTCATCGACATCTCGCCGCTGACGCCGCCAACCTCCGCGGTATCGCTGATGTAAAGCTTCACGACCCGATCCAGCCTGATCGTGCCATGCACACGCGAGCCGGGACCGATGATGATCTCCGGCACACGCGATTTTTTCTCGCTTGAGCCCCAGCCCTGCGATTTATTGACGACCAGGTCGCCCATCACTTCGCTGCCGCCAGCCAGCTCAATGTCGCCGGATACCGTGGACAGGTCACCGCCGACCTTGCCGGCCCGTAACAATATCCGGCCGCTGACGTTGCTGACGTCACGCGCCACCTTGCTGCCTCTCTCAATTTCGATTTCACCATTAACGGCTTCGAGTTGACCGTTGACCGTCACGTTTTCGGCAAGGGCAATCGCACCGTTTACCGTGCTCAGGTCATCGGCCGTCACGCCGGAATCGATATGCAAAGAGCCGTTCACAGTGGACACATCCTCGACCCGCGCGTCCGCCTCGACGCGGATCCGGCCGTTTACCGTACTCAGTTCACCGTTAACCTCGGCGCCGCGGCCGACCGATATGCTGCCGTTCACAGACGATTCCCCACCCGAGACCTCGCCGTCCTCAATCCTGACACCCTTATTGACGTTGCCCGCCTCGACTGGCACGGCGACCGACAGCAGCAGCACCGCCAGCAGCGTCAGGGCCAGCGTACTTTTTGCGATTAGTTTGTTCATGGTTAGGTCATCCCCTGGGATCGTTGTAATCTTTAGATACCGCCCGCCATGAAACGGTTGCAAATCCTATGCCCCATCCCCTGTTTGATATCGGCGCCAACCTGACCCACAAAAGCTTTGCCGATGATCTCGCCGAGGTGCTGGGCCGCGCGGCAGCCGCCGGGGTCAGTCGAATAGTGATCACCGGCAGCAGCGACCAGGGCAATATCGATGCCGCGGAACTCGCTGCCGACTGGCCGGGCCGACTGTTCGCGACAGCGGGTGTGCATCCGCACCACGCCAGCGATTACACCGACGCCAGTGACGAGCTGATTCGCTCGCTCGCGCTGCGCGATGCCGTGGTGGCCATCGGCGAGTGCGGCCTCGACTACTTTAGGAATTATTCGCCGCGCGCGGCCCAGCTCGAGGCGTTTCGCTCGCAACTCGAGATCGCGGCGGATACCGGCCTGCCCGTGTTCCTGCACCAGCGAGACGCGCACGACGATTTTGTTGCCGTACTCGGGCCTGAATTGAGCAAGATTTCGCGTGCGGTTGCGCATTGTTTTACCGGCGAGGGCGAATCGCTGCGTGAATACCTCGACATGGGCCTCTGGATCGGCATCACGGGCTGGATCTGTGATGAACGCCGTGGCGCACACCTTAAGGAGATCGTGGCAGAAATCCCGGACGACCGATTGCTGATTGAGACCGATGCGCCCTACCTGCTGCCGCGCACGCTGCTGCCGAAACCGGACACACGCCGCAATGAACCCGCATTCCTGGCCGAGGTGTTGCGCGTGGTCGCCAGCGCGCGCGGGCAATCCGAACAGCATGTGGCGGAGATTACGTGCTCGAATGCGGTGCGGTTCTTCGGCCTTCCGCCGGCAAATCCAGCCACATCAGGTAGTCACAGTAGATAGTGGCGCCGACAGCAAAGTCGGCCGTCCCAACGCGAACAAAACCGTTCTTGCGATAAAACTTCAGGGCCCAGTCGGCGTCCTCCCAGCAGGACAGCCAGATTCCTGCCAACTTCTGTTGCCGGGCTTCTTCCAGCAAGGATCGGATCAATCGCCGCCCCAGACCCTGCCGCTGCTGGCCGGCCATCACATAGAGTTGCTGCAGTTCCAGCGCCTGCAGGGCCCCGCCAGGCACCGGGCACGGTGCGATGCGGTACCTGGCGATACCACCCGGTTGACGATTGACGCTGGCTAGCAGATAACGGCTCTCCTGCCGCTCGATGCAGCCACGTATGGCATCCACGGAAAAGAACTCCTGCACGTGTGCCTCGAGATCGGCCGGCTCCGAATGCGCGGCGTAGGCGTCACGAAACGAGTTCGCACCAATACTCGCCAAAATCTCGACCGCGTCCAGGCCTGCATTGCAAATATCGACAGCCGTGTGCTGCATCACTCCGCCCGTCAGGTGTTTTGTCGCCCGGCCAGCTCGCTCACTTCGGCGCGCAGCGCCGCCTTGCGAATCAGGTCCCAGTGCGGCTTGAACGCCTCGATCTTGAATTTGACGGAAGCCTTGTCCGCCTCGTGGAATTCGGCGTGCAGATCGTCAATGCTCGCGACCAGGTCCGGCACACCCTTGGTGAACTCGGCGCCATCGAGGAAAACCAGCCGTCCCTCGACCGGCACCTGTCGGACGATGTGGCGTACGGCGGCAATGCGGTCGTACAAGCCCGGTTTTGGATTGGCGAAAGTGAAACGGTGCCTGTCGCTGATCACGGTCCAGTTTTCCATCTTGTCACTGCCGAAAACCGTGCCGGACACATCCTTGATGTCAATAATCAGCAGGCCGCGCGAGGTCAGCAGCAAATGGTCAATCTGGATCTCGCCATCGTCACCGTTCGGAATCAGCACACCGTCGATGCGATCGTAGCCAATATCGTCCAGCACGCGCTGCAGGTGGTTGCCGCCCTGGCGACGACGATAGAACCACCAGACCAACACCAGCAGCAACAACGCAGCGCCGGCGATGATCCAGTTGCCCGGCTCAGCGGGGAGTAAATCGCTCACACATTGCTTCCGTTAGTGCCTCAAGTGAGGGTTGGATCATAACCGAACGGCTCGGCTTGGACAGGATCGCCGCGAGTTCTGGCGGCAGCCCTATTCGCGTTCCGATCAACGGCTCCACGATTGTTTCAAACTTTGCCGGGTGCGCGGTCGCAACGATTATCCAGTCGGTCGCGCTGCGCTTGCTGGTACTCATGTGACGCCAGGTATGCGTTGCCGTCGCCGTATGCGGGCAGGTAGCAAATCCGAATTCAGAAAAATCCTGACGAATGGCATTGCGAATATCGGCATCATCGACTGCGAATACTTCGATTTGCTCGCGCAATTGCTCCGCATCACCGAGCAAGCCGCGCAATCGCTCCATATTGCTCGGATCTCCCACATCCATCGCCGTTGCCAGCGTCTGTACACTGGGTCGCGGTCGCCACTCGAGCGATGCCAGGTAATCCGAAATGGTCCGGTTTGCGTTCGTCGCCAAAACAATCGCACCGATCGGCAGTCCCATGGCGCGCGCCATGACGCAGGCATGCGCATTGCCCAGGTTGCCGGTCGGAATAATGAAACCGGGCTTCCGGCCGGTGCTGCGGAAATGTTGCAGGCTGGCGTACGCGTAATAGGTGGCTTGTGGCAACAGGCGGCCAATGTTGATGCTGTTCGCGGAGCTGAAGCGGAACTGCGCCGACAGAGCGGCATTCGCCATCGCCGCCTTGACCAGCTTCTGGCAGTCGTCAAACGAACCCCTGACGGCGACCGACAGGACGTTGTCACTCCAGCAGGTCAGTTGTTTAGCCTGTCGATCCGACACCCGGCCATGGGGGAATAACACGACCACGCGCATGCCTTGGCGCTGATCAAACGCCGCCGCAACCGCACCACCCGTGTCGCCCGAGGTCGCCACGAGGATCGTCAGCGGCGCTGCGGCATCCCTCTCGAGCCGGCTCAGGCAGGCGGCGAGGAATCCAGCACCGACGTCTTTGAAGGCCGCGGTCGGGCCATGGTAGAGCTCGAGAATCCCGGCGTTGCCGCGCTTGCTCAACAAGGGCGTCAGTGGCACCGGGAAATGGAAAGTCTCTGCCAGTATCGCGGGCAATTCTTCCTGCAACGATGATCCGTCAAAAAACGGCGCCAGCAGCACGCGCGCAACATCGAGCAGTGATTCGGCGCCGGCAAAGTCCGCGGTGTCGAAATGCGGTAACTCGAGCGGCACATACAAGCCGCCATCGGCCGCAAGTCCGTTGACCAGGGCCTGATCCAGGCTCGCCCGTTCAGCGCCGCGGGTACTTTGAAACGGCATACTCATTCCATGATGCGCGCGCCAGGTGCGGCCATCGAGCTCACATAGGACTGGCAATCTATGCCAAAGCTGCGGCAGGCCTGCTCCATGGCCATGGCAATATTTGCAGCGATCCTGGTCTCGCACAAAGCGAACAGGCTGGGTCCGCTGCCCGACAGGCTAAAGCCCAAGGCCCCGCCCTTTTCGGCCGCTTCCTTGACCGCATCGAAACACACCACCGCCGACGAACGTTGCGGCTCGATGATCACGTCTTTCAGCGTTTTGCCGATCAATTCGATATCGCCGGATGCGCACGCCGCAATGAAACCGCCGAAATAGGCCTGCTGGCTGAGCCATTGCTCCATCGAGTAGGCCTTCGCCAACCCGCGCCTTGACTGTGCCGTGTTGACCTGCAGCTCCGGGTGAATCAATACCGCACTGACGCCCTGCGGTACCGGCAGGCGGATGACTTCGGGCAATAACACGTGCGGGCAGAAAATCATGCCGCCGAGCAGGCTCGGCGCGACGTTGTCCGCATGCAGGCTGCCACTCGCATATTGCTCGCCCGTGAGCGCATACGACAACAGGGCCTCGGCCGGCAAGGGTGTCCCGAGCAAGGCATTGACTGCGACCGTCGCCGCAACAGCCGATGCGGCCGAGCTGCCCATGCCGGACTGCAGTGGCACACCTTTATAAACGCTGATCGCGACGCCGCCGCCATCGCCATAGTCATGCCATAGCGCTCTTGCGGCTATGGATGCCGTATTGTGGTTTGGATCGGTCGACAGGTACGGGTGCGGTTTGCCGTCGAGACCAAAAACGCTCTCGATCGTTACGCCAGGCGTATCGCTGCGCCGGGCACTGACGCGGTCACCGACACCTTCGAGCGCGAGGCCAAGCATGTCGAATCCCACCGCGACGTTGCCGATCGAGGCCGGCGCAAATGCCATCACCTGCTCCGTCATCTCAGGCACCCGCATTAAGGAATTTCGCGAGTCGTAACAGCTCGCTGAATACGCCACCGGCCGTAACATCCGGACCGGCTCCTGGGCCGCGAACGTAGAGCGGGTTCGTGGAATAGCGCGCAGTTTCAAATTGCACGATGTTGTCGGTCAGATTGATATTGCCAAACGGGTGATTCACATCGATCGCTTCCAGCCCAACGACGACCGTACCGCCCGCATCCAGCCGGCCGATGTAACGCAATTCCTTGCCCGCTTTCTGTGTATCGTCGTAGAGCTGTTTCATTTCGTCATCGTATTCGCCAAGCCTGGCCAGGAAATCATCGATACTGCCTTTGCGCAGTGCCTCAGGCACCAGGTTCTGCACCGGAAACTCTCCCAATTCCGTTGTCATGCCGAGTTCGCGCGCGAGAATCGTAAGCTTGCGCGCGACGTCCATGCCGGACAGATCGTCGCGAGGATCTGGCTCCGTGTAACCGCTTTCCTTCGCCTGTCGAACGATTTCTGAGAACGGTACGCTGCCGTCATAGACATTGAACAAGTAGGCCAATGTGCCGGAAAAAATTCCCTGCACCGAGCGTATCTCGTCACCCGTATCGATGAGATCACGTAGCGTCGAAATAATGGGCAAGGCAGCTCCGACGGTCGTTTCGTAAAAGAAATGCGAGCTACCGGAATGCGCCTGGAGCTGTAACTCGCGGTAGGCCTCGAGCGGCCCGCTGCAGGCCCGCTTGTTCGGCGTGATGACATGGATGCCACGTTTCAGCCAACCCGCATAACGTGATGCAATTTCGTCACTGGCAGTGCAATCGATAATGACGGCGTGAGGCAGGTGATCCGGGTCCACACATTGCTCGAAGCTTGCAAAATCGAGCGCAACAGATTTATCGGTAAACTCCTGTTGCCAGTTCTCAAGCTCAATGCGTCGATCGCTGAGCAACATCGTGCTGGAACGCGCAATAGCGCGAACACGGATATCCAGGTTGAACTGCTTTTTCAACTGCTCGGACCTGGCGTCGATCTGCCGCAGCAAGGCCGAGCCAACCGTACCAGGTCCGATCAGACCCACCGAAATCGTCTTCGATGAAAGGTAAAAGCCGGAATGCGCAGCACGCAAGGCACGGGTCGCGTCTGCGGCATCAACCACTGCCGAGATGTTGATTTCCGACGAGCCCTGTGCGATCGCCCGTACATTGATGCCGGCACGCGCAAGCGTGCCGAAAAATCGCGCCGCGATACCCGGCGTGCCCTTCATGCCATCACCGACCACAGCCACAATGCTCTGTGCATCGCTGCGGTCGACGCTCTGGATCTGGCCGCTTGCGAGTTCCACGGCAAATGCGTCCTTGATCACCATGGTGGCACGTGCGGCCAGGTCCTGTGGCACCGCGATACAGATCGAGTGCTCGGAACTGGCCTGTGAAATCAGAGTGACCGAGACACCGGCTTTCTTGAGCGCAGAAAACATACGGTCCGCTGTTCCCGGCACGCCAATCATGCCCGCGCCCTCCAGGTTGACCAGCGCCATATTGCCGATCGCCGTAATGCCCTTGATATTGTCGGTCGATATCGGGTTCCTGGTGATGAGCGTTCCCGGATGCTCCGGGTTGAAGGTATTGCGAATTTTCAGCGGAACGTCGTTGTCGAGGACGGGGCCCAGCGTTTGCGGATGTATGACCTTGGCGCCGAAGTACGCCAGTTCCATCGCTTCGCTGTAAGTCATGCAGTCGATGACGCGCGCTTCCGGCACGCGATTCGGATCGGCGCTCATGACGCCATCGACATCCGTCCAGATCGTCAACTCACGCGCCTTGCAGAGCGCCGCGAAAATGGCTGCCGAATAATCGCTGCCATTGCGCCCCAAGGTCGTTTGCAGCCCGTCTTCGTCGGTGGCGATAAAACCCGTGATGACCGCAATACCCTTGAAATCTTTCGCCAATGCGGTCGCGAATTTTGTGCGCGAGGCATCCCAGAGCACAGTCGGGCCGAGCTCGGTATGGCGCACAATCAATACGTCGCGCGCATCGATCCAGCGCCCACCCTGTTGGCCGGCCAGCTTCGCGAGCAACGCCGCGAGCAGACGCGCTGACCAGATCTCGCCGTACCCGGCCACCACATCGCGACTTCGTTGTGGTGCTGATTTGACCAGCGCGATCGCCTTGAGAACATCCTGGATGTCCTGCGCGTCCTTGCTCCAGCCATCCAGAATCGAGATCAGCTGCTCGCCACTGAGCAATGTCCGTGCCGTTTCGCTATAGCGCTCGCCAATGGCATTCAGTTCCGCGCCATACGAGTTGTCATCCTGCTCGGCAAGAATCGCAAGGCGCAGCAGTGCATCCGTCATGCCGCCCATCGCGGACACGACGACACCGACATGCTGGTCGCCGTGTTCGGCCGACTGCGCAAGAACCAGGTTTGCGACGCGGGTAAAACGATCGGCGTTGGCCAGACTGCTGCCACCGAATTTGTGGACGTACCATTGGCCGTTCAAGAAAGAATGCCCCGGAGCGATGCGGTAAACAAAACGCTGGATGATAACGGCAGTTTTACTAGCCGTCGCCTGTTTTATTTGAAACCAAAGAGGTGGTGGGGCGTGAAGGATTTGAACCTTCGACCAGTCGGTTAAAAGCCGAATGCTCTACCACTGAGCTAACGCCCCCGCGGGATCAGCGGGCGGGATAATACCGGACCGGTCTCAGTACTTCAAACTCCTTCCGACTGCATGCGCTTCAGGTACTGATCCGCGAGACGCGCTGCTGTGGTCGTCGGATATTCAGCCTGCACGCGGGTCAACGCAGTACGCGCATCGTTCCAGCGCTTCAGACTGTAGTTGCAATAACCCATCTTCAGCAACGCGTCCGGCACCTTGCTGGAACTCGGGTACTTTTCGATGACATCAGCAAAGCCGTCCAGGGCCTCGGCGAACTGGTTGGATGCGTAGTAGGACTCTGCCAGCCAGTACTGCGCATTGGCCGCCAACTGGCTGGTCGGAAATGCGATCAGAAACTGCTGAAATGAAGCGGCCGACTGGTCATAGCGCTCTTCTCGCAGCAGCTCCAGGGCGACCCGATAATTATCGCGATCGGAACCGCCGGGCACGGGCAATTCGCCCTGTTGCAAAGTGTCGCCGTCCTGAACACTCGTTGCCGTGCGTATCGCCTGCACGTTCGCCTCGAGTTCCTGGATGCGGGTATCCAGATCGGAATACAGCTGCCGTTGCCGTTCCGCCGTGCCGGTGGCCCCATGATCCAGCGTCTCCGCCATACCCTGCAGCTCATGCGTGCGCCGCTCAAGCGTATCGACCTGTTGCGTAAGCTGCACCAGGCTCTGGTTTTCCATCACACGCTCGATCGCCTGCAAACGCCGGTCAAGTTCATCCAGCTTGAGCAAAACCGGGTCTTCAGCGGCGGGCGTCATCAGAGAGCAACCGGCGACCATGATCGCCGGCAATACACCAAGAAACCTCATTGCAACTTTATGATTGATCAACGTCACCAATCAGTTTGTGTAGGTGATCTCAACGCGACGGTTTAGTGCGTAGGCACTTTCATCGCTGCCTTCTGCCGCCGGACGTTCCTCGCCGAAACTGACCGTCGATACCTGCGAGGCGCTGGCACCCTGGATCAGCAACAGGCGACGCACCGTTTGTGCCCGCCGTTCACCCAGTCCGATGTTGTACTCGCGCGAGCCGCGCTCGTCGGCATGACCTTCAAGCCGCACCCGCAGGCCCGGATTCTGGCCGAGCTGCACGGCATGGCGGGACACGATCTCGGTATCGTCTGCCCGCAGCTCCGATGAATCGAAGTCGAAATACAGGATGCCGGCCAGTTCGCCGCCATCGGGTGAGTTCTCTTCGTCAAAATATTCGCCGGGCTGAAGGCCGCTGCCGCTTCCTTCCTCCCAGGCGCCGCTGCCGCCGGCCGTTCCCGCGGCGTCCGGATCGGGAATCGGATCATTCGACGAACAGGCCCCAAGCAGCAGGGCCATGAGGCCAACCAGGATGAACTTGTATTGAGGCATAGCTAGATTCCTTGTGTGATACCTAAGGGGATAGGTTTTTAAAACAATAAGTTACGATAACTTTTTAAATCAAACTCTAAAATTTCTGAAACGGCGACCAGACCGGTTCACGTACATCGCCCTGGCCCGAGGCGAGCTGTTGGCGAATCAGGCCATCCGCGGTAACGGTCTCCAGTACGCCGTTTTTCATCGCGCGCGTAGCATATATCAATGTATCGCTGTTCGGTGCAAAGCTCGGACTTTCGTCCTGGTTACCCGCGGACACAATCAGCAGGTCGCGGCGTTTCGGGTCCACCATGTCCAGTACGGCAATCTGGTAGTTGCCGCGGTTCAGGTGCACCATCGCGAGCCGCGTGCCGTCTGGCGAAAGCCGCGGCCGCGCATTATAACTGCCTTCGAAGGTGATGCGCTCCGGCGTTCCGCCAGCCGCGGCAACCCGGTAAATCTGCGGCCCGCCGCTGCGATCCGAGGTGAAATAGATATAACGGCCATCGGGTGACCAGCTGCCCTCGGTATCGATCGCCCGATGTGTCGTCAGCCGGCGTGTTTGCCGAGTGTTGATATCAAGCACATAAATATCGGGATTTCCATCGGCACCGCCCAGGGTCACGACGAGCTGGCCGCCATCGGGCGAAAATGCCGGCGCGCCATTGATGCCCTCCCTGCTTGACACCTGAATACGGTTTCCGGTGCGTAGCGTCTGGATGAAAATCGACGACTTGTTACCTTCGAAGGACACGTAGGCCAGCCGACGGCTATCGGGCGACCAGGCTGGCGACATGATCGGGTCCTTGCTTTCCATGATGACGGTTTCATTCGCGCCATCCTGGTCTGCCACGTAGAGCGAAAACAGCTTGCCGCTACCCCGCTGCTGCGTCGTGACGTAGGCGACCTTGGTATCGAACACACCCTTGATGCCGGTCAGCTTTTCGTAAATCATGTCCGCGGCACGATGTGCGACGCGGCGCATGGTGCCGCGACTGGCAGGCATGCGGTAGCCAACCAGCTGACTGCGGCCATACACGTCGAATAGTTGAAATTGTACGGTATAGGCGTTCTCGCCATCCTGCGTGACCCTGCCGATGACTACCGCTTCCATGCCAAGCACAGACCAGTCGCCAAAATCCACGTCGGTACCGCTGGTCGGTTTCTGCAGCATGTCCTGAACCGGCAGCGGCGCGAAACGGCCGCTGCGGTTGAGATCGTCGCTGATGACCTTGGCGATATCGAGTGGAGCTACCGGTGACTGGCCTTCCCAGCCGAACGGCACTACGGCAATCGGTCGTCGCTTGATACCCTCGGTAATCTGGATAACCAGATCCGCGTAGGCCGCATTGCCGAGCAAAGCAGTCAGCAGGAATAATTTACAAATGTGTTTTCGCACGCCGCCCTCAGTAAGAAATTTCCAGGAGTTTACTCTTCCGGTTTGAATAATAGAGTCAAATTTGGATCAAAGACACTCGGATCTCGCGGCGCCGGCAGCGGCGATGCTTTGTAAACCGCTGCTTCGATGGAACGCTTGATCGTCGCGTCGCCATTACAAGGGCCAAAGCTGACGTTGCTGACCTCGCCGCCGGGCTTCTGCTGCACCCTGATCGTGCACTCGAGACCCACTGCGACATTGGCCGGTGCTACCCAGTTACGGGAAATCTTCTGCTGGATGGCGAAAATATAGGCAGCCTTGGCGCTTGCCGTCATTGCCGCCATGCGTTGCGCCTCCTTGTCCAGCTCCTGTTGCCGCGCCGCCGCGTCGGCCTCTTTTCGCAGCCGTTCGTTCTCCTGCCGCTGGCGCTCGATATCGGCAAGCCGTTTTTTTTCCGCTTCAGCGCGCTGACGTTCCTCCTCGGCCAGCTGCTTCTTACGTTTCTCTTCCGCTTCCTGTTGGCGGCGCTTCTCAGCCTCTGCTTCCGCCTTGGCACGCTCGATCTTTTGCAGGCGTTCCCGTTCCACGCGCGCATCGGCCTCACGCTTCTGTTGCTCCGCCGCGAGGCGTTCCGGTTCGCTGGTATCCGGTTCGGGCGGCGCTGGCTCAACCTTTCGCGGTTGTTCCACTTGTGGCGGAATGACGACCGCATTTTCGGTGACCAGCGTCGCGTTGATCGCCAGCGGCATCGCGATATCCGGCCTGCGATCGAAATCCAGCACCACGACCAGCGAGCCGAACAGCACGACGTGCAGGAACACGGCCAGTGTGGCAGGTAACAAATTTTCTTTCTTCTGGATCACGGTTACTCGGGTACCGGGTAGGTATCCAGTGGCTCGGTAACGAATCCGACCGTAACGGCGCCGGCTTGCTGCAGCACCACCATGGCGCCAACGACGTTTCCGTAGGCCACCGCACGGTCGGCCTTGACCAGCACCGGCGTTTCCGGTCGATTGCGCAATACTGCCGCTACGTGCGCAGTGATTTCCTTGCCGGGTTTCGGCGAGTCCTCATCATCACCTACGTTCAGGTAGAGATTACCGGAAACGTCCACGCTGACAATCAGCGGCGGATGGTCCGGAACGTCGGCAATCGGTTCTGCGCCGGCCTTGGGCAATTCAACCTTGACGCCCTGAGTCAATAGCGGCGCCGTCACCATAAAAATCACGAGCAGCACGAGCATCACGTCGATGTAGGGAACAACATTGATCTCGCCCATCAGCTTGCGCTTCTGCAGTGGCGTGGGCATGTTACTTCCCCTGTTTGTTGCGCGCGTGGCGCTGCAGGATGCTCGAGAATTCCTCGCTGAAGCCGTCGTAGCGATATTCCAGGCGCACAACCTTATCGGCATACCGGTTGTAGGCAATGACCGCCGGAATCGCCGCAAACAGGCCCATTGCGGTCGCGATCAGTGCCTCAGCAATCGGCGGCGCAACCATCGCGAGCGTCGCGGTCTGCACATTCGCCAGCCCGATGAAGGCATTCATGATTCCCCAGACGGTACCGAACAGGCCGACGTATGGGCTCGTGGACCCGATGGTTGCGAGCGTCGCGAGGCCCTGCTCGAGCCTGTCCACCTCACGCATCTGCGCCACACGCATTGCCCGGGCGCATTCCTCGACCACCTTGTCCGCACTGATACCGCTTTGCTGCATGGCGCGGTTGAATTCCCGGAAGCCCGCCTCAAAGATGCTCGCCATACCGAGGTTGCCACCGCGATTGTGGGATGCCCCTTCATAAAGCGTATTGAGATCACCGCCCGACCAGAAACTCGCCTCGAAATCGTCAGACGCTTCCTTGGTACGGTGGATCAGGCGCCGCTTGGTAAAAATAATGGTCCATGACATTACCGACGCTACTACCAGTAATAACATGACGGCCTTTACCGGTATGCTCGCGGTAAACAGCATGCCAACAATGGACATATCAGGGGTCATAGTGGGGATCCTTGAAAAAATTCGGCGGGTACCCGTAACGGGCGCAGGGTATCTGCATTCAGGAATGCGGCCTTGACCCCGCCACGCAACAGCAGCGTGCCGGCAAGGCCGTCCAGGTAAATGTTCTGTTCAATATCGAATGTCACACGCGTCAGGCCGGCAAGGCGCGCCGTGACCACAACCAGGTCGTTAAATTTCGCCGGCGCGACAAACTTTGCTTTGGTTTCCGTTACGACAAACATGCGCCGTTCCTTGTTCAGCAAATGCGACTGGTCCACACCGAGCGCGCGCAGCCACTCGGTCCGTGCGCGTTCCATGTAGCGAAAATAATTGGCGTAATAGACAACGCCCTGGGCATCGGTATCCTCGTAATAAACACGAATCGGCCAGCTGAATGGCGCATCGTTAGTATCCGTAACCATGTGACTGTCAGTCCGCGTCGAACAGCGAAAGTTCAATCGGCTGTTCGCGTGCCGGTGGCGTCAGTCCGAGATGCAGGTAGGTGTTGCGTGTCGCGACGCGGCCGCGCGCGGTGCGCATCATAAAACCCTGTTGAATCAGGTAGGGCTCGATGACATCCTCAATGGTGCCACGCTCCTCGCCAATTGCAGCGGCAAGACTCTCGATACCGACCGGGCCGCCGTCGAATTTCTCGACAATGGTTTGTAACACGCGCCGATCCATGGCATCGAAGCCGTTTGGATCAACCTGCAGCATGTCCATCGCACGCATTGCGATGTCGCCGCTGACGACACCATCGCCCTCGACCTCGGCAAAATCGCGCACCCGACGTAGTAGTCGATTCGCGATTCGCGGTGTGCCGCGCGCACGCTTCGCGATTTCCGCGGCGCCCAATGTCTCGATAGGCAGATTTAGAATACCGGCCGAACGAAGGGCGATGGCTTCGAGATCGCTACTGCCATAAAACTCCAGCCGCTGCACAATGCCGAAACGATCGCGCAGCGGCGAAGTCAGCAAACCGGCACGCGTCGTCGCACCGACCAGCGTAAAAGGTGGCAGGTCGAGTTTGATCGAGCGTGCGGCCGGGCCCTCACCTATCATGATGTCGAGCTGAAAGTCTTCCATCGCCGGATACAGAATTTCCTCGACGACGGGGCTCAGCCGGTGTATTTCGTCGACGAATAACACGTCGTTGGGTTCGAGATTGGTCAGGATCGCTGCAAGATCTCCCGGCCTCTCCAGCACCGGACCCGAGGTCTGGCGCAATTTAACACCCAGCTCATTAGCGATGATATGTGCGAGTGTCGTCTTGCCGAGCCCCGGCGGGCCAAAAATCAACACATGGTCGAGCGATTCCTTGCGACGACGCGCGGCCTCGATAAAGATTCCCATCTGTTGTTTGACGCTTGGCTGCCCTACGTATTCGTGCAAAGTCTTCGGCCGGATCGCGCGATCAAAAACGCGGTCATCCGTCACAGCCTCGCCGCTGGTCAAGCGTTCATGTTCGATGCTGGCCATGGTCTATCGCACCGCCTGTCGCAATGCCTGGCGAATAATGTCTTCGGCGGACCTGCCATCAACT
Organism: uncultured Woeseiaceae bacterium; assembly: GCA_964533065.1. Lineage (GTDB taxonomy): Bacteria > Pseudomonadota > Gammaproteobacteria > Steroidobacterales > Woeseiaceae > UBA1847. Next base: position 17,902 of record CAZHLE010000028.1, read on the forward strand.
TCCATATTACCAATCAGCTTGTTGACCTCATTAGGCTTGTACCCCAGAGATACCAACGCGTCGACTGCTTCAGCCCTCGGGTTCGCGGTTGCCGCGCTGGCTGCGGGCGACTTGCCGGCTGAGTGACTGAACTTGTCGCGCATTTCTATGATCAGACGTTCCGCTGTCTTTTTACCAACCCCCGGTATCCGCACCAGCGAAGCCGTATCCTCAAATTCGATACAGCGGCGAAAATCCGCCTCGCTCATGGCGGACAGAACTGCCAGTGCCATGCGCGCGCCGATACCCGATATTTTCAACAGGCTGCGAAACAGCGCACGTTCTTCAATGCTCGCGAAGCCAAACAACATTTGTGCATCTTCTCTCACATGCATGTGAGTATGAATGAAAAGCTCTTCGCCTACGGCCGGCAACTCAAGGAAAGTCGACATCGGTGTTTCGACTTCGTAACCCACACCATTGCAGTCGAGCACGATGTGAGGTGCACGTTTTGCGGCAAGGCACCCGCGCAAGGATCCAATCATCGCAGCCTGGCCACGTTCGCCTGCTCGCCGAGGCGTTTGCGCAGCACCCGCTGATGGCCGTGACAGATTGCCGTTGCCAGCGCATCCGCTGCGTCAGCAGACGGCGAAGCATTAAGCTGCAACAAGGCAACGATCATGTGCTGCACCTGCTCCTTGGTGGCGCCGCCGTTGCCCACCACGGCCTGCTTGATTTCGCGCGGCGCATATTCGAAGACTTCGATATCGTGAGCGAATGTCGCGCAAAGCGCCGCCGAGCGCGCCTGGCCAAGCTTTAGCGCACTGCCGGCATTGCGCGCCATAAACACGGTCTCCACGGCAACCATATCCGGCCGGTACTCGACGACAATATCGCCGATTGAAATGTAAATACGTTTCAGGCGCTCGGCGAAGGTCCCGTCCTGGCTCTTCACCGTGCCGCTACTCACGTAAATTGGCCGGTCACCGCCAAAATCGACTATGCCAAAGCCCGTAGTTCGGGAGCCTGGGTCAATTCCGAGTATGCGTTGTCTGCTGGTCACGGCTCAGATTTGCGCGAGGATTTCTTCAGAAATATCGGCGTTGCTATAGACACGTTGAACATCGTCCAGATCTTCGAGCAAATCCAGCATCTTGATCATGGATTCTGCCGTGTCGGCGTCGAGTTCGGCCTGCAGCGATGCGCGCATCGTGATTTCTGCGTTTTCCGGTACAAAACCAGCCGCAGTTATCCGGTCGCGCACTGCCTCGAATTCCTGCGGATCAGTTAACACTTCGATCGAATGATCGGTGTCGACAATCACATCTTCGGCGCCGGCGTCGATCGCCGCTTCGGTGATCACATCCTCGCTGTATCCGGCCGGGAAAAACAGCTGGCCGACTTCGTTGAACAGGTAAGCCACCGAGCCATTGGTGCCGAGGTTGCCGCCGAACTTGGCGAAGGCATGCCGGACTTCTGCGACCGTGCGATTCAGGTTGTCCGTCAGGCAGTCCACCATGACCGCCGACCCGCCGGGGCCGTAGCCTTCGTAGCGAACCTCCTGGAAATCGTCGCCCTCCAGATCGCCCGATCCGCGCTTGATCGCACGCTCGATATTGTCCTTTGGCATGCTTTGCGCCTTGGCCTTGTCAACCGCGAGGCGCAGGCGCGGGTTGGACGTAAGGTCGCCGCCCCCCATTCTTGCCGAACTCGTAATTTCGCGTATCAGCTTGGTAAACAGCTTGCCGCGTTTCTTATCCTGCGCACCCTTGCGGTGCTGGATATTCGCCCACTTGCTATGTCCTGCCATGTCTATCGCTTCGCCCAAACAACATCCGGCCATTCAAGGGCCGAAAACAGCGCGTATGATAACGGTTATTGCAGGTGCTGGTACATCATTGAAGCGCGCCGAAATGTCATCAACGGATAAACAAAAAACGGCGAACGACGGCGATCAGGAGAGCTTTGCCAGGGCGATTGAGGCCGTGCTCGGCGCCTTGCCGGCTACGCCCCGGGTCGCGGCCGCACTCGCCGAGGGCAACGCCATCGCGGATACCGTGGCGAACCTCGAACTGCCCGAAAAACTGCTCGCCGCAAGCCGAGTGTATCCCCTGGTACGGGATAATATCCTTAACATTAATGCATTAGAAACCAATGTTTTACAGGATCTTTCTCGAATTGTTATAGGTTTGGTGCAGCTGGGTCAGTTCGCGCTCCCCGCGGACTGGCAGCCGGGCGAAGCACTCGCCGTGCAGCAAAGCGACGCATTGCGCAAGATGCTGCTGGCCGTGGTGTCGGATGTCCGCCTGGTGCTGGTACGAATCGCCGAGCAGCTCTATCGACTGCGCAGTGCGAAGCGCGCGAGTCGCGATGCACAAAAGAAGCTCGCAATCGAAACGCGCGAAATCTACGCCCCGCTCGCCAGCCGCCTTGGCGTCTGGCAATTCAAGTGGGAGCTCGAAGACCTCGCCTTCCGCTACCAGGATCCGGACACTTACAAGAAAATCGCCGCCACGTTGAAAGAAAAGCGTGGCGAACGGGAGCGATTCATCGCCAGAGTCATTACCGAGCTGCGGCAGGAACTTGACCGGCAATCGATCAAGGCCAGCGTCAGCGGCCGCCCAAAACACATCTACAGTATCTGGCGCAAGATGCAGCGCAAGGATCGCGGTCTTGAGTCGTTATACGACATTCGAGCAGTGCGCGTGCTGGTGGATGACATCAAGGACTGTTACGCGGCCCTCGGCGCCGTGCACAACCTCTGGTCTTACCTGCCCGGTGAGTTCGACGATTACATCGCCAACCCGAAAGACAATGACTATCGGTCGCTGCACACGGCAGTCGTAGGGCCGGAGGGCAAGAGCGTCGAGATCCAGATACGCACCCACGAAATGCACCGGCAGGCAGAACTCGGCGTTGCCGCGCACTGGCGATACAAGGAAGGTGGCGGTTCACCCGCCGCTTTCGATCAGAAGATTCGATTCCTGAGACAGATCCTTGAGCCTGATAATGACGGTGAGGACCTGCTGGCACAGATTCGCGACGATGTCTTGGAAGATCGCGTATACGCTGTCAGCCCGAAGGGCGATGTGGTCGAACTCACCGCCAATGCAACACCACTCGATTTTGCCTATCACGTACATACCCAGGTCGGTCACCGTTGTCGCGGTGCCAAGGCGAATGGCCGCATCGTGCCCCTCACTTACATTGTGCAGAACGGCGACCAGATCGAAATTATCACCGGCAGCCAGCCGCAACCGAGCCGCGACTGGCTGATACCGAAGCTCGGCTATCTGGCCAGCGCCCGGGCGCGTGCCAAGGTACGTAACTGGTTTCGCCTGCAGGACCGCGACCAGCACTTGCGGCAGGGCCGCGACATTCTCGAACGTGAACTGAATCGCCTCAATGTGCGCGATCTCGCGACCGACGACATTGCACGACAACTAAAGCACAAGAATACCGAAATCATGTGCGTCGCCCTCGGCGCAGGCGACCTGACCTCTGCGTCGATCGCGACTGCACTGCAACAGCTGCGCGGCAACGAACCGAATGAGCAGTTTCGAGCCAGGCGCGGTGCACACGACAAGAACCGCAAGTCCGATGCGATCGCAATCAGCGGCATTGGTGACCTGATGTCAAATTTTGCGCGCTGCTGCCGCCCGGTACCACCGGAACCGGTAGTCGGCTATATCACCCAGGGCCGCGGCGTCAGCATCCATCGCGCAGACTGTCGTAATTGTCTCAACCTGAAACAGCGCAACCCGGAGCGCATAGTCGAAGTCAGCTGGGGCAACTCAGATACTGCCAGCTATGCCGTCGATCTGCAGTTGCGTGCCATGGATCGCAGCGGCCTGATAAGGGATATCAGCGCCGTGCTGGCGGACGAAAAAGCCAATGTCACGGACATGACCACCCACGTCGACCGCAAGACCATGCAGACCATAATGAATATCAGCATCGACATTCGTGACCTGCCTACACTGAGCACGGCCATCGGCCGGCTCGAGCAGATTCCGAACGTGGTCTCGGTATGCCGTCGCAGCTGACCTGCCAGGCTACTCCCTGGCGGCCTTGCCGCGCGCGATGTCCGTGGCCAGTGCCATCATCGAGGTGAGATCAGCGAGATTGGCCGGCACGACGTAGGTATTGCCCGCCTTGGCGAGCTTGCCGAATTCGCCGATGTATTGCTCAGCGACGCGCAATTGCATGGCGGCGGCACCGCCCGCCACGGTCATGCTCGCAGCCACCTGGCGCAATCCCTCCGCGGTCGCCGTCGCCACGGCGAGGATCGCCTGGGCCTCACCCTGGGCCTCGTTGATCTGTTGTGTCTTGTTGGCCTCGGATTCCTTGATGACGCGCTGCTTCTCGCCTTCCGCCTGGTTGATCTTGGCGTCGCGTTCGCCTTCCGAGGTCAGGATGACGGCGCGCTTTTCCCGCTCGGCGCGCATCTGCTTTTCCATCGCGCTCAACACGTCCTGCGGCGGGTTGATGTTCTTGATCTCGTAACGCAGCACCTTGACGCCCCAAGGCTCGGACGCCTTGTCGAGTTCGGCCACTACGTTGGCATTGATAGCACCGCGCTCTTCGAAAGTACGGTCCAGGTCGATTTTGCCGATTTCCGAACGCAGCGTGGTCTGCGCAAGCTGCGCAATCGCAAACATGTAGTTGCCAATGCCATAGGATGCCCGCGCCGGATCCAGCACCTGCATGTACAGTACTCCGTCCACGCCGACCTGCACGTTATCGCGCGTGATGCAGACCTGTTCGGCGATATCGATCGCCTGCTCTTTCAGAGTATGCCGGTACGCAACCTTGTCGATAAACGGAAACAGGATATGAAAACCAGCATCGAGCTTGCGATTGAACTTACCCAGACGCTCCACGACAACCGAACTCTGCTGCGGCACAACGACAGCCGTTTTCAGCAGGATGATGACCGCGACAAATACCAGCGCCAGCGAAACAATCAATGACATATCCATTTTTTTCTCCTGTCCCTCTCTATTCGGCCGTGACGTTCAGAGTCAAACCGATCACTTTCACAATTCTGGCTCTTGCGCCACCGCTGATCTTGCTCGCACCCACGTTTCGGACCGTCCAGTCGCTGCCGCGATACTGGCTGCGTGTTTCCTTGCCCGGTTCGAGATCCTCAGACATCGTAATCGACTCGCCCGACATCGACTCGGGATAGTTTTCGCCGCCGCCGCGAATCTTGAGGTACAGAGTGCGACGAAAGGTGAAAAAGAAAAATAGCGCCAGCACCGCAAAAACGAGCCACTGGCCCCATTCGGGAATCGGGATGCCAAACAGTACCGACAAGCCGACCAGCGCTGCCGACACGCCGAGAAACATGAGATAGAACTGCGCATCGACAGCAAACATTTCAACGCCAAGAAGAACCGCGCCGAGAATCATCCAACTCCACCAGGTCATCGCCCGACTCCTGCATTCATGTGCCGTCACTATAACCTGAGTGAGCGTTGGCGGGGAGACAAAACGCCCTTGCCGACGCACACCGCATCCGCGATTTTCGGGTACTATTCTTTGGCCGAGATCAAGAAAAACAAGGGGAGCGGCATGCAGCAAGTGGTTAATTCCATCAATGACGTCGTCTGGAGCCCGGCACTGATCTATCTGTGCCTTGGTGCGGGGCTGTTTTTTTCGGTGATCACGCGCTTCGTCCAGGTACGCCTGTTTCGCGAGATGCTGCGTTTGCTGTTCAGCAGCAAGGAGTCTGACCGCGGCATTTCGTCGTTCCAGGCATTGTCCGTATCTTTGTCGGGGCGCGTTGGCACGGGCAACATTGCAGGGGTCGCCGCAGCCATCGCCTTCGGCGGACCCGGTGCTGTTTTCTGGATGTGGGTGGTGGCGTTTCTCGGTGCATCGACGGCCTATGTCGAGTCGGCCCTGGGGCAAATCTATAAAGAAGAAGTCGATGGCCAGTATCGCGGCGGGCCGGCCTACTACATCGAAAAAGCGCTGGGCTGGAAATGGTATGCGTGGATCTTCGCGATCTCGACCATCATTGCCGTGGGTTTACTATTGCCCGGCGTGCAGTCAAACAGTATCGGCAACGCGGCCGAACTCGCCTTCGGCGGACAACGTGTATTTGAATCCTCATTCGGCGTAATCAGCTATACCAAGCTGGCGACAGCAGTCTTCGTCGTGTTGGTACTCGGCTTCATTATATTCGGCGGCGTGAAGCGCATCGCGCATGTCACCCAGGTCGTGGTGCCATTCATGGCGCTCGGTTACATACTCCTGGCCATTGTGATCATTGGCATACACATCGCCGACCTGCCAGGCATCATCGCGCTCATATTCAACGACGCGTTCACGTCCATGGCTGGTATTGGCGCCGCGATCGGCTGGGGTGTAAAACGCGGCGTGTATTCCAATGAAGCAGGACAAGGTACAGGCCCGCACGCGGCCGCAGCTTCCGAGGTTGAACATCCGGCGCAGCAAGGTCTCGTGCAGGCATTCTCGGTCTATGTCGATACGCTGCTCGTCTGCTCCGCGACCGCCTTCATGATCCTGATAACCAACCAATACTATGTCAGTGGCATCGATGCTGCGGTCAGCGGCGGAATGCTGTCCCTGGACGTGCAGGCCAACAGTCCCGCGTTTACACAATATGCACTGCAAAGCGTCATGGGCGGAACTGGCAAAGTCTTTGTTGCGATTGCCCTGTTCTTTTTCGCTTTCACAACCTTGCTGGCTTACTACTACATCGCTGAAACCAACGTCGCGTATATCCGGCGCTCATTACGCTTTCCGGGCGCGCTCACCATTCTCAAGTTTGGCCTGATGGCGTCGGTGTTTTATGGCACAGTCAGGACCGCGGATCTAGCCTGGGGCCTTGGCGATATCGGTGTTGGCCTGATGGCCTGGCTGAACATTGTCGCCATCCTGATCCTGTTTTTTCTCAGCAATCCGGCAATCAAGGCCTTGCAAGACTACGAAGCGCAACGCAAGGCCGGTGTCAGCCACTATACATTTGACCCCGAAAAACTCGGCATCAAGAACGCCGACTTCTGGAAGAAGTAGCACATCAGAAAATCAGTTGGGGTAGTTGAGCGCCCGCTTGTCGACGGCGAGTGCGGCTTCATGTAAGGCCTCAGCCAGGCTCGGGTGAGCGTGAATGGTGCGTTGCAGGTCCTCGGTACTGGCCGAGAATTCCATGGCCAGGACTGCTTCCGCGATCAGTTCGCCGGCCATCGGCCCGATGATGTGCACGCCCAGAATCTCGTCGTTGTCTTCCGCGGCGATGATTTTTACGAGACCAGTGGTCTGCTCCATCGCTTTGGCGCGACCGCTTGCCGCAAACGGGAACGAGCCCTTCTTGTAGGCGCGGCCGCTGGCGCGAACCTGCTCCTCGGTCTTGCCAACCCAGGCTATTTCCGGCGCCGTATAAATGACAGACGGTATGACATCGTAATTCACTTCCGCAATCTCACCAGCGATGAGATCAGCAGCCATGACGCCCTCTTCCGAACCTTTGTGCGCCAGCATTGGGCCGCGCACGCAGTCACCAATCGCGAATACACCTTTCACTCGCGTGCGACATTCGCGATCGACTTCGATGAAGCCCTTGGCGTCCAGCGCCACACCGGCGTCCTCAGCCAGCAATCCATCGGTAAACGGCCGTCGCCCTACGGCGACGACGAGCTTCTCGACTTGTAGCGACTGCGCCCCATTCCTGTCCGTATAACTGACCTCGACCACACCACCCTTGACCCTGGCAGCGGTTAACTTCGCGCCAAGCCGGATATCGAGCCCCTGCTTCTTGAAGTCTTTTCCCGCGACGATTGCGATATCGCGATCCGCC
>CAZHLE010000029.1:0-25006 GCA_964533065.1 uncultured Woeseiaceae bacterium
AGCGGCCTTCCAGCCTCCAAGTGACTCGCATCACGCCGCCCGAATGGGCGGACGACAAGGTCGTCTCGCATTACCTCGACCTGGTAAATGAAGCCTCAATAGAGGCCGCGGCGGAAGCAGCGAGCCGTGAGGAGCCGCTCGATCTACTGATCGTCGCAACCGGCATCCTGCATCGCGGTGAGGGCGTCAGACCTGAGAAGTCGATGCGCGAGATTGACCCCCGCTCACTGGCTGAAGTTCTTGCGGTCAATTCGATCGGACCCTCCCTGGTAGCGAAACACTTTCTTCCCAGGTTGCGGCGAAAGCACAAGGCGGTATTTGCGGCGCTGTCGGCGCGCGTCGGTAGTATTGCTGACAACCAGCTTGGCGGATGGACCGCTTATCGAATGTCAAAGGCTGCATTGAACATGCTGGTACGCACGATGGCGATCGAACAGGCGCGAGTCGCACCCGAGTCGGTTGTCGTCGCGTTGCATCCAGGAACCGTGAGCACTGAGTTATCCCGACCGTTCTCTGGACGGGTTCCGGCCGCGCAGCTGTTCACGCCGCGCATGTCTGCGGCCCGGCTCCTCCGAGTCCTCGACACATTGTCACCCGCCCAGACCGGCGGGTTCTTTGCCTACGACGGGACCAGCATAGACTACTGATTGTCGCTAGAGTGCGCGCAGCCGGGCCGCAATCCCTTCAAGTGTTCCGCTCAACGCAGCTCGTCGTTTCTGCGTGATGCCGTCACCACCGCCCTTCGGCAGACTCGCCGCGAAGGACTCCAGTTGCACCGCGAGCGCTTCATCGCGCGCACTGTCCGCAAGCCGCGCGGCCGTTTTGTCCAGCGCCGTGCCGAGCTCGGCGGCGGCCGACGGCGACAGCGCGTTGCCGCGCGTGAGCTGGTCGACGTACGCACGAGCCACGACCGGTTCGGCTTTCCAGGTAACGCGGTATTGTGTCTGCGGATTAAACACAGCGCCATAGTCGGCGGCACTCGCCGCTGCGACTTCGTTGGCAGACAGGTACTCGCTCGGTACCAATTTGAATACGTCGATGCCGCGCACGATCTCGGTGCCGTAGATCTTGCCGTTGTACCAGTAGGTCGACCAGTAGCCGCCCACGATCATGTCCTTGGCATCTATCGGGCCGCGGTCGAAATAGGCGATCTCTACCGGGTTCGCCGAGTCGGTGAAATCGACGATGGACACGCCGCCCTGGTACCAGGCTTGGACGAATATATCCCGGCCAGGAACAGGCACGATGGAGCCGTTGTGCGCCACGCAGTTTTCCTGCTCGACTTGCGGTGCGGGCATCTTGAAGTAACTACGAAATTCGAGCTTGCCATCGACGATGTCGTAGAACGCATCGGCGCCCCAGGTCAGCGGATCGAAGGCGCGGCAACGCGGCCGGCCGCCGCCACCCCACTCGTCGGTGAACAGCACCTTGGTACCATCATTATTGAACGTCGCCGAGTGCCAGTAAGCAAAGGTCTTGTCGACGACCGCGTCCAGCCGCTTCGGGTTCAGCGGGTCGGAAATGTCAAAGAGAATTCCATTCCCCGAGCACGCGCCGGCAGCCAGGTTCTTTTCCGGGTACACGGTGATGTCGTGGCACTGGTCGGTACGGTTGGTTTCCTGTGTCTCTTCCCCGTGATCGCCGCCGCGCCACAGACCGGCAAGGTTACCGTCCTCCGGGTCCGCGAATACCGCGGGACTGTGAACGACGCGCGCTTTGGACGGATTCCTGACCGGAATCTCGATAACGTCGATGCGGAACAACGCGGTTCGAATGTCGCCCGGCACTTCGCCGATACAGCCCGGCAATTCATCCTCTTCGCGGACGTGGGAGGTGGCGGAGTTGTACACGATGATTCGTTCTTCGTCGCTGGTGATCACCGAGTGCGTGTGCGAGCCGCGGCAGGTTTGTACCGCGCTTACCTGTACCGGCCGACTAAGATCGCTGATATCGAAAATGCGCAGGCCGCGAAAACGATCGTCACTTACATCCTCGTTGACGCCTTCGAGGCCGCAGTCGCGACGGCCGCGCGTTTCCTCCACCGACATGATGAGTAGATCTCCAACGACCGAAACGTCGCCCTGCCCGCCCGGGCAAACCACGGAGCTGATCTGCTCCGGCATACCGTTTTCCTTCAGCTGGTAGATGTTGAAACCGTGATAGCTGCCGGCCACCATGATGTCATCGAAGAACGCCATGTCGGTATTGGCAAAGCTCAAAAGCGGCACGCGATCGTACTCTTCGTCTTCTTCCTCTTCATCCTTCGCATCTTTTTCCGTTTTCGCCTGCAGGCGTTTCGGCGGAAGCTCGGAAGGGTTCCGTGGATCATAGAATCCGGGCGGCTTTGGCAGCGAGCCGACGAGTTCCAGGTTCATGATCGCCTGACCCGCGTCGAGCAGCCCTGCAGAGAGGCCGGCGCGCGGATCGTCGGAAAGCGTGACCAGCAAAGCATTCATGCGCTCGATCTCGGCGCTCTGGTCATTGGTAACGTCGTTCGTAAATTCGAACAGCACCGGATCGTACGCCGCGCCCGGTTGCTCCAGCAGTTCCTCCACCATCGTCACCGCGCCTTCGTGGTGCGTGATCATCAGCTGAAGAAACATGCGGTCGAAGTCCGTGCCTTCGGCTGCGGCGAGTTCTTCCAGCTGTTGCGGCGTCGCCATGCCCGCCATGCGGTGGTCGGTATGCATTGCATCGTGCGCAGTCGGGTTCGGCACGGGCTCGCCGCGCTCGCTCAGCCACTGCTGCATGAACGTGATCTCGTCCTGCTGCGAGACGTTGATGCGCCCGGCAACGTCGATCAGTTCGGGTCGGTTCGTGCGACCAGCGACGAGTTCTGCCATCTGCATGGCCTGGTTGTGGTGCGGGATCATGTCCTGCATGAAGCGGACGTCGTCCGGCGAATAACTCGTGTTCGCGATGCGGATCGCTTCGTCGGCACTGAGCTCGCGTGACGGATCGCCGGGCAGGCCCGGCTGGATGATCGGTGCCTGTGCCATACCGGTGGACGCATGGCCCAGCAGAATGATGCAAACGGAGACGCGGCACATGACGCGACGCAGTTGAATGACGGAGAAATTGGGTGTGCTCAATGGACTTGCTCCTTTTGCAGAGTCTTGTTATCGAAAGTCGTTCAGCCTTTGCGAAGCGTCAATTTACCAGAGTAGCCGGTGCGGGGCGCGTGAAGTTTGCCACAGACTCATCGTACTGGGTGTACATCATTAGGCAAAAGGGGGCAGACCCAAAGGGGTCTGATGCTTTTTACCTGACCCCTGGCTAGCCTCTCAGTCCGTGCCGAATCTGTGCAATCGCATCCGAGTGGTTATCCAGGGTCACGGAGGTATCGTCATGTGCCGCGATGCCGAGCCGCAGTAACAAGGGATAGTCGCGTGCGACCAGCGGTTCGCCCGATGTTGTATGTTTCAAAATCAGTGTGGCGGCCGAGAGCACTTCCGCAAGCGATGCCTTCTCCTGCAAGGGTGGATCCGTGTCGAGCTGCATCTCCAGCGCACCGGCGAGCTCTGCCGACATATCCCAGCTTTCGGCAATCGCCTTGGCAATCGCGGGATGCCATTCGGCCAGGATCGTTTCCAGCTCGGCGAAGTCGATCGCGCCGTATTCCTGTGACTTCATGAAAATGTAAAGGCGGCCGATGACGCTGAGCAGCCCGGCCAGCAAAGCCTCGTCGGCACTCAACTTCGTGTATTTCTTCGCGATGACATAACAACGCGCGGCGCGCTCGACACTTTCTTCCCAAATGGCTTTGAGCACAGTGCGCGCATCCGCCGACAGCGCCTCGTTACGCTCTACCTGGCGCAGGGCAAACGCCACCACGGAACTCTGCACCAGCTTGTTGCCCATTCGAATCACCGCCTGGCGCACGTCGGTGATCTCCGCCGCCGCACGCAGCGCGGCGGAATTGGCGAGCTGCAACACGCGCGCCGCGATGGCCGGGTCGGAACTGATGATGCGAACGATCTGATCGACATCGACTTCCTCGACCCGAAACGCCTGCTGAATGCGGATCACGGAGTCCGGGAACATCGGCAGCTCGAGATTGCCGGTACTCAGATCGGTGGCCAATTGTTGTACAAAACCAGCCGCCGTGCGCATTGCCTCTGCAGACATACCGTCACTCTCCAACGACCAACAGAATTGATGAACCGGTTATCGGCAGCCCTCCTGTTTTATTTAGGCGAGCCTGAAGGCCGAAAAAGGAAAAGGGCTCTGACCCCTTTCGTTTGAACGCCTGTGGTAACTAAAAAGAGGCAATCACGGCGATGCGCTTGTCGCTGTTTTCTCCAGTTCCACCCGGAACAACTGCACCAACGCCTCCACACTGGCCATGCCCGGGTAGTTCGGACGAATGGTAACGGCCAGTCGGCGGTGGGGACCGGGTTCTTCGAGGGGAACGCTTGCGAGCTGGGGGTTGTTTGTCACCAGTTGTTCCAGGGCGATTTCCGGGACCAAAGTGGATCCCATCCGCCCGGCGACAAGCTGGATCAGGGTCGAGAGGCTGGTCGCACTGAAACTATGCGTGGAAAGATTTTCCAGCTTGCAGGCAGCGATAGCGTGCTCGGTCAGGCAGTGACCATCCTTGAGCAGCATCAGGTGTGTTCGGGCGAAATCGTCAACCGTCGCACTCCGAATGTCGGCGTGCTTGTCGCCGGCAGGGATGATCCAGAGCAGGTCCTCCTGCCAGAAAGGAAATGTTAGCAGGCCGTCGCAGTCGTAGGGCAGCGCAATGATGGCGATGTCGATTGCGCCGCGTCGAAGCCGATCGAGGACTTCGGCCGACTCGTCTTCCAGAATGTCCAGTTGCAGCTGCGGATACTGGTCCTCCAGTGCGGGCAATACGCGAGGCAGAAGGTAAGGGCCAATCGTCGGTATGACTCCGAGCGAGAGCGGCGTGCTGAGCGGTGCGCGCCGGGAATCCGCGAGTTTGTGCAGGTCTTCCATTTGCAACTCAATGGAGCGGGCCCTGTCCAGCACCTGCCTTCCGAGGGCGGTGACCAGCACCTTGCGGTTGTCACGCTCAAATATCTGGAAGCCCAACTGTTTTTCCATCTCAGACAAAGCGGTGCTGAGCGCGGACTGGGAAATATTGCAATCCTCCGCCGCGCGCCGGAAATGCAGGTGACGCTCGACGGCAAGGGCGTAGTGGACCTGTTTGAGTGAAATCATATGTTCATTATTGCCAATGGAAAACCTGGTAACGATCAGTATTCCAGACCACAACGACCTATGTTCGCTTTTTTTGAATGAGACGATCTATTTAATCGGGTTTCCTAATGGTTAGACCGAGTCCAGGCTTGGGCATCGAGAATCGATCAACAAGGGAGCGAGAATCCGATGTTCAACAAGACCAGACATACCATGGTGTTCGTCGCAGCGTCCCTGTCGTCGCTGCTGATTTCAAGCCCAACCATTGCCGAGGACACGGCAAGAACAAACCAGTTTTGGTGGCCCGGAACGCTAAACCTCGAGCAACTTCGTGCACACGATGACAGGTCGAACCCCTACGGCGACGACTTCGACTATACCGAGGCGTTTAACGGCGTCGATCTCGAGATGCTCAAAGCAGATATCGAAAAGACGCTGACGACATCGCAAGACTGGTGGCCGGCCGACTGGGGCCACTACGGCGGGCTCATGATCCGGATGGCCTGGCACAGCGCAGGCACCTACCGCGTGCACGATGGTCGTGGTGGCGCCGATGGTGGCCAGCTACGCTTCGAGCCGCTCAACAGCTGGCCGGACAACGCGAACCTGGACAAGGCACGTCGCATCTTGTGGCCCGTCAAGCAAAAATACGGGCGCAATGTGTCCTGGGCCGACCTGATGATCCTGGCCGGAAACGTGGCGCTGGAATCCATGGGTTTCGAAACCTTGGGGTTCGCCGGCGGACGCGCCGACGACTGGGAGGCCGACATGGTCTACTGGGGCGCCGAAACAGAGATGCTTAAGAATGACAAGCGTTACGAGGGCGGCGAGCTCGAAAAGCCATTGGCTGCGGTGCAGATGGGTCTGATCTACGTGAATCCTGAAGGCCCCAACGGCAACAATGACCCGATTTCTGCCGCCGCTGATATCCGTGAGTCCTTTGGCCGCATGGCGATGAACGATGAAGAGATCGTCGCGCTCATCGCGGGCGGGCACACGCTGGGCAAGGGCCACGGTGCAACGAAGGCCGACTGCGTGGGCCCGGAGCCCGCCGCCGCGGCTGTCGAAGAGCAGGGCCTCGGCTGGATTAGTAAGTGCGGCAGCGGCAAAGGTGCGGATACCATGACCAGCGGCCTCGAAGGCGCCTGGACCCAGGCGCCGACCGCGTGGTCGATCCTGTATCTGAACAACCTGTTGTCGCTTGAGTGGGAGCAGAGCAAAACTCCAGCCGGTGCGACACTCTGGGTTCCAAAGAACAAAGACTTTCACTCCGCGGTACCGGATGCCCATGTCGAGGGCAAGAGAAACCCGCCGATCATGTACACGACCGACCTGGCGCTGAAAGAGGACCCGGATTTTCGACAGATCTCCGAGCGCTTCCTGAAGAACCCGAAAGAATTTGACCTGGCATTTGCCAGGGCCTGGTTCAAGCTGACGCATCGCGACCTGGGTCCGCGCGCCCGTTACCTGGGCAGTGAAGTCCCCGACGATGTGTTCGTTTGGCAGGACCCGATTCCGCCCGTCGATCACAAGTTGATCAGTGCAAAAGACGCGGACCGGCTGAAAGCGAAGATACTTCAGTCCGGTCTGACGGTGCCCGAACTGGTGAGAACAGCGTGGGCATCGGCGTCTAGCTACCGCGGCTCCGATATGCGCGGCGGCGCCAACGGTGCGCGCATTCGACTCGCCCCACAAAAAGACTGGGAAGCCAATAACCCGGAAGAACTGGCCAGGGTGTTGAATGTTCTGACCCGCGTGCAACAGGACTTCAACAAATCCCTCTCGGGCGGCAAGCAGGTCTCGCTGGCGGACCTCATCGTTCTCGCTGGTGTCGCAGCCGTGGAAGAAGCCGCAAAGAAGGCCGGGCATGATGTTGTCGTGCCGTTTACGCCAGGGCGCACGGACGCATCGCAGGAGATGACCGACGAAAACTCCTTTGCGGTGCTGGAACCGACCGCAGATGCCTTCCGCAATTATTATTACGACGCAAGCTACGCATCACCGGCCAAAATGATGGTTGAAAAAGCAGATCTCTTGACCCTGACCGTGCCACAGATGACAGCGCTGATCGGCGGAATGCGTGCGCTGAACGCCAATTCCGGACAATCTTCGCACGGCGTTTTCACCGATGCTCCGGGAGCCTTAAGCAATGATTTCTTTGTGAACCTGCTCGACATGTCCACAAAATGGACGAAATCTGCCAGTGCCGAGGGCGTTTATGAGGGAAGGGATCGCGTTAGCAACGAGCTGAAATGGACCGCAACGCCCGTTGATCTTGTTTTCGGGTCGAACTCCGAGCTCCGCGCCGTTACGGAGGCCTATGCCTCTGAAGATGGCGAAGCGCAGTTTGTCAGTGACTTCGTTGCCGCGTGGACCAAGGTGATGACTCTCGATCGCTTTGATCTGGACTAATAAAAAGGGGTCAGAGCCCGAAGGGCTCTGACCCCTTTCGTTTGAACGCCTGTGGTGACTAAAAGTCGAGCTTGACGTCGATGTAATAGCTCCGGCCGATGTCGCGATGCACGTCGGCCCAGTAGCCAAAAGATCCATCCGCCAGCGGTGCGCGCTCATCCAATACGTTATTCATTCCGAGTCGAACTCGTGCATCCGTGTTGCCGAAGGTTTCGAAACGATAGTCTACGGAGGCGTTGAAGGTCATCATCGATGGAATGACATACTGTATAACGCCTTCCTGTATACCGCCTGCCAGCGTGAGGCCGCTATCGATGAAGTCGCTGACGTAGAGGCCCGAAACGGCAGCGGCCCAGTCATTCCTGCGCCAGCTAAGTCGCGCAGTCTGCTTCCAGCGCGGGTTGGCATCAACACGAACCAGGTTACCGAAACCCTCGATCGAAACGTCCGGAGGCAATATACCAGCCGCCTGTGCCTCGAACAGCGCTGTTGCCGCAGGACCCGGCGTCTGCTCGTACTCGTCGAGGCGGGACCCAACGTAACTCAGGACGAATTCACCTGCTGACGTCTCGTAGTTGAAGTAAACGCCAATGTCGTGACCCTTGATCTTGCGCACATCAAGATTCGCGTACGAGTCGTTGACGATCGTCACGTCGCCGACCGGGCAGATTCCGGCTGCGGTGAACAATGCCAGTTCATCCGCTTCCAGCGTCGAGCCCGGCAGGCGTTCCACCCTCGGGTTGCCGGCCGGGTTGGCGCAATTGCCGGCGCCTGCTTCGATCAATGCAAGCAGATCGAGTGCCGTATGGTTTTCCTCACCGAACAGGCCGATCGTATCTTCTTTTTCGATGCTCCAGTAATCCAGCGTGAACGTCAGGTATTCAGTGGCATCGAAAACGAGGCCGATCGACGTGTTGTCGGATTTTTCCGGTACAAGCTCGTCACTGCCGCCCGCAGTTCGTTGCATGTTGTAACTGCAGTCAAACGTATCCTCATTCGGATCCACGTAGAGGCAGACGAAATCGTTGTTGGTGTTTGATCGCGCGAAATCGCCCTCATTAACCGTAACCAGGTTTGGCACGCGAAAAGCCTCCGACCACGAACCACGAAGCAGAAGCAGTTCGTTAATACGCCAGCCGAAGGCCACTTTGCCGACCGTTGTCGACTCGCCGATGTCTGAAAAATCTTCGTAGCGAATTGCCAGTTGCACATCAAAATTTGAGAATACCGGCACCTGCAACTCGGCGAAAACGGACGTGACATCGCGGTCGCCCTCGCTGTCGGCGCTCGGGCTCGAGTTCATGACATCCGATACTGCTGGAAAAGTCCTTCCGGCGGAGTCGGTGAATACAATCGTCCCATCGAGCCTGGGATCGCGATCATCGACAAAGGACTCGCTGCGAAACTCCACGCCGCCGAGTATGCCGACCGGTCCGGCCGGCAGGTTGAACAGCTCGTTGTTTGACATTTTGAAATCGATGGTCTTGAGCTCGGTTTCGTTATCCCGGCGAACGGTAACCAGCGCGCGCTGGAGGTTCGAGCCCTCGAGATCTCCGGCGAAGGGGTTGATGGCTGCCGGCGTCGTGTCATTCAAGCCTTCTTGTAACAGCGTGTTCGAGACGCGTTGGTAGGTAACGTCAGCCTTTTCGGCGCGTGACCAGGAGAGCGCACTCTCCCACTCCCAGTCTCCCAGGCTTCCGCTCAAACCCGTAAGAAAACGGAAATCGTCGCCATGATTGTCGACCACGCGTGGCACCTGTGCCCAGCGGTAGAAATCAAAAGTCATTGCGACGCCGGCGCAGGGCACGCCCGTGCCGATGACGCTCTCCGGCAGGCGATTCGGTGAACCGCAGGGGCCGAAGGGATTGTAGTAATTGTTTGCGGGGACGATGTGGCTGGCTACCGCTCGCAGCTTTGTCGACGCTTGCCGGAAGGTGGTGGTCCGGGATGCATAGGCCGACAACTCGGTGAAACTCGAAATGCCATTTTCAAACTCGTGATTCACGAACACGAACGTGGTGTAGCGTTCGAGGTCCGATAACAGGTCGCGATTTTCATTGAGGTTGTAGCGAAAGGTTCCCTGGCCGTCCACCGCGCCACAGGTGCCGAAACCGAGGTCCCACTGGCAACGCGAGTCACCGGTCGGGTAGGTCTCGAACTCGCCGGCGCTGTCCCAGATTGTGCCCGTCAGGCCCATCGAGCCGACGGCCGGGATGATGTCGTACTGGCCGTACTGGGAATTCGCACTGGTGCCGTCAAAATCGTCCTCCCAGGGCGAATCCGGCGGCAGCAGGCCCGTCAGGTCGCTGTTCGCCCACTTCGGGTCGTCCTGCGAGTTGACCGGCTCGCGGTTATAGGCGTTGAACAACACCGTGATATTGGTCCGATCGCCGTTAAAATTCTTGCCCCACTCGACGCCGAAGTCCATGTCGTTGCGCGGCAATCCCTCGAATTCAGAATATCTCGCGTTGACGCTCAGGCCATCGTAATCCTTCTTTGTCACGTAGTTAACGACGCCGGCAACCGCATCCGCGCCGTAAATGGCCGAGGCACCATCGCGCAGCACTTCCACTCTCTCCAGTGCGGCCGGTGGCAAGGTTTGTGAATTCACGCTGTTGACCGGTACAAAGCTGCCGCCAACCTGCTCGGTCTGGTAGGACGCCATGTTGACGACACGCCGGCCATTCAAAAGGACCAAAGTGTTGCCCGTGCCGAGATTGCGCAGGTTGAAGGCGCCGACGTCACCGCGTGCCGAGTTCACACCGCCACTGATATTTTCGGCCTCGCTGAAATAGTTCGAGCCCTGTTCGGGCATCCAGTCGAGTAGCTCGTCACCCGAGGCGACGCCGATCGCTTCAATATCGGCTGATGTCAGAACGGAGACCGCGAGCGCATCCGAAATGCTGGCACCCTTGATCTGCGAGCCAACCACGACCACTTCTTCGAGCTCTTCGTTGTCATCCCTGGTGCCATCCTGAGCGAATACGTTACTGGCGGAAAAATGCAGCAGCAACGCCATCGTCGCAAACGTGGTAGCAAACCGGGTAATTCCAGGGCGACTGAGGCCGCCTGCATTTTCGAAACTAAAAAGCATGATCTTCCCCTGCGTGATGCGGCCAGTGTGGCCGGTATCCGACGCGATTCTGCGTCTTGCCTGGAATTCTAACCGACAACTGTTCGCGCACAACGCCATCGGTCCCTACAAATCTGGTTGTTGTAGAAGTACAACAGGCATTTTGCCCGATCGCTTTCAAGCTCTGCTCATATTTAACTTATTTATCAGGTAGTTATTGATGAACACGTGCAGTCAATGTTTCGCCTGCAAGCAACAAAAAAGCGTTGGTCTGAAGCAACGAACAGGTAAATTCGCGCCGGAATGCGCTTATTGGCTGCTTGCGACCCCGACGACCAGCGTTCCCCACATGGCGAGGAGAATGATCCAGCTGCTGAAATACGCGTAGAGCCGTGGCTGGATTTTGTTCCAGCCAAGGTGAATGAAAGTGTGCAACACGCGCAATGCTACGTAGATCCAGGCCAGCGAGATCAGCAACGTCGCGTTTTGGCCTGTGAACATTGCCACAACGCAGGCGGCATAGAACAACACGGGCGCTTCGAAGAGATTCACGAAGTGGCGTGACAGCTGCGCGCTGTGGCGAGTTTCAGCGCCTTCGTTGTAAGTCTTGTAGTAGGTCGCGTTGGTGGCACCGGATTTGACGTCGGCGACGCGGCTCCGAAACATGCGGATCAGCACGATGAATGTCAGCAGCACCATTGCTGCCATTGGATAAACGAGTTGTAGATTCATTTGCGCAGAGTGCCTGTAGATGCATGTTGGGCGAGGCGTCGGACGGCGTCGATTTCCACTTGTATACCACGATCCTGGCGCACATAACTCGGGAACGTACAGCTCATCGCGCCGGCAACCCGGCCATCGAGACCGAACACCGGTGCGGCGACGCAAATGCAGCCACGTGTCATTTCCTCATCGTCGACGGCATATCCATCGAGTGCAACCTGCTTTAGTTCGCGTCGCAGTCGCCTCGCGTCAACGATGGTTTGTGCCGTGTATGCCGCCAGTTTGCGGCTGGTTACGCGTCGTACGGTGGCCGCATCCGAGTAAGCGAGCAGGACCTTGCCCATGGCCGTGCAGTGCAGCGGAAATGACTTGCCGACCTCCGAATGCAGGCGCAGTCCAAAGCTGCCCGACTCAATCTTGTCGATGTACACGCCAGCGTCGTTGTTCATGATCCCGAGTGTTGCGACATGGCCGAACTCGTCGTGCAGCGACCGCAGGAATGGGCGCACCGCGTCACACAAGTCGAAGTTCGCGGTTACGGTCGCGCCAATGCGCGCCAGCAGCAACCCGCCACGGTAATGACGAGTTTGCGGATCGAACGAGAGCACCGCCAGGTCGAGCATTTCCTGTAACAGCCGGTGTGTGCTCGCTTTCGGCAGGGCCGTGGCCGCGACGATACCGGCGAAAGGCAAACCACGACTACCTGCGGCGGTAACCGCATCGATGATTTTAAATCCCTTGCCCAGCGCACTCATGGTTGTTGATCCTTATTCAGGCGCTTGACAACGCTGCTGAATGGGGCGATAAAACGCCAGGAAAAAGAAACTTAGTTCCATAGGTAGAACTTGTCAAGCAGGAGCAGAACGTGTCCACAGATATCAACAAGACCCTGCAGTCGGTGCGCGTGGTACCGCTGGTTCAGGCGGACGACCCGAAAGTCGCGGTGCTGACCTCGCGCGCGCTCGCCGTCGGTGGTCTTACCGTAGCCGAAGTCGTCTTGCGCACCGACCGCGCGCTCGAGTGCCTGAGGGCCGTTGCTGGTGAAGTCCCGGAGATGATCGCCGGTGCGGGCACGGTGCTGAGTGCCGAGCAAGCGAAGACAGCCATCAAGGCCGGTGCGCGATTCATCGTCTCGCCAGGACTTGATGAAGGAGTCGTCGCGGTTGCCAGAGAGCACGGCCTACCGATCTACCCGGGCATTATTACCGCGACCGAATTGCAACGCGCGTACAACCTGGGTCTTGACGTGGTCAAATTTTTCCCGGCATCACTGGCCGGTGGCGTGCCGATGTTGAAAGCGCTTTGCAGCGTGTTCCGCACCATGCGTTTCATGCCGACCGGCGGCATCTCGCCGGGCAATCTCGCCGAATACCTCGCGGTGCCCGCGGTGCTCGCCTGCGGTGGCAGCTGGTTGACGCCGGCTGCAGCAATATTTACCGGTGACTACGCGCAAATCACAACGCTTGCGAAAGAGGCAGCCAAAATCGCAGCGCAAGCAAAGAAGGACAGCAGATGACCGGCTCCAACCACCGGAAATCAATCATGGCGCGGCATTTTTCGATTCCGATATTGCTGCTTGTTCTCGCTGCCTGCGGCGGGCCAGACGAAAGAGAGGGGCGCGATATCGGCATGGAGCAGGTTCCGGAACGAGTCCGTGGAGCATTGGAAACCAAGTTTCCGATATGGCGCCCGGACCGTATTATTGAAAACGACCAGGGTGATGGCGTCATGGTTTACGAGTTTTTCGGCAAGGACGACGCGGGCAAAGCGACCAGGATCGAGATCCGGTGGGCGGAGGGTCACGCCGAGCTGCTAATCGACGAGCGCCTGCGCTGATCCGGCCCGGTCGAAACGGATGACCACACCGGCGAAAAAATTTCGTTCCGGGGCTGGTTCAAAGTAACGGTCGCCGAATGCATTGATCCGAATATTGCTGTTGTAGTGCTCGTCAAAAATATTGTTGATGCCAATATAGGGCCGCAGGTTCCAGCGGCCACGCCGCCATTCGTAGGCCATGCGAAGGTTCGACGTCGTATAGCTGTCGACCGAAACTGAATTGTCGTTGTTCGCGAACAATGATCCGGAGAACTGTGTTTCGAAGGTTGCGCTGAACCCCGGGTTGCTTGCATAGCTGAAACCAACATAGCCAAAATTCTCGGGCAGGCCAGGCAGCCGCTTGCCCGAAAAGTCATCGCCGTCCTCGATGAACTCATCAAACCTGAAATCCGACCAGGTATAAGAGACGTCAGCCGAGAAGCCGTTGTCGCTTTGCCATGACAGTGCCATTTCGATGCCGTCGCGCGATGACGAGCCCGCATTGGCATAAAAACTCCGGCCCGGTGACGTGGCAAGTTCGAACGGGATGAGCTCTTGCTCGAGATCGATGTGAAACACTGACACTTCATAATAGAGCGAGTCGTGTGTGGCCTTGAAACCAATCTCGTAACTATCGGCGAGCTGCGGTTTAAGCGACTCGTTGAAGCCGCCCGAGCCGTCGGGGTTCGCCAGTTCGGTCGTCGTCGGCGTTTCGAAGGAGCTGCTCCACGAGGCGAACCATACACGAGAGCCCGAGGTTCGATGCAGTGCCAGCGACGGGCTCCATCGATCGAAGTCGAGCTCGCCCGAGTCATCGCCGTCCACGAGATAGCGGTCGTCGACGTCAAAGCGCACCAGGTCCTGCCGCAAACCCGCGGACGCCGACCACTGCCCGGACGGCCGCCATTGGGCCTGCAGGTACAGGCCGCGGCTGTCGACGGATTCCTGCTGCTCAAAAACCCTGTTGCCAACGACACCGGCGTTGTTATCGAAGCGTTGTCGTTCATCGTCCTGCCGGTCGAGATCGAATCCCGCCGTAAGTTGCAGATCATCGGGCGTCGGAAACTGGTACTGCGCACCGACACCGTAGAAGAAGCGCTGCAGCTCGACCGCGCCGCCACTGACGAAAGGCAGGAGATTTTCGAAATCCCGCCAGACGTAATAGTTTCGCAGCATGAGCTCGCCACCAAGGCGGTCGGTCTTGTACACGCCGCCGAGGCGTTGCTGGTCGAGTGCCTCGCCGGCATCGAACAGAACGTTCTGTGCTCGCGCGGAGCGCCGATCCAGCGCTGCCTGGGCCGCATCGATGCCGCCCGGGTCATCCGCGCGCGGCTGATCCGTGTGGTTGAACGCGAGCAGCAACTCGTCGTGATCGGACAGCTGCAGCAAAAACGTCGAGTTGAGCATCGAGCCTTCCGCGTGGCTGTGGTCGCGATAGCCGTCGAGCTCCGTTCTGGACGCGTTGATCATGTAACGCAGCGAGTCATTGCCGCCCGCCACTTTGAGTTGCGGGCGCCAATAGTCGTAGTCGCCCGCGGCCAGCGTGGCCTCGGCGTAAGGCTGCTCGCCACCCAGCTCGCTGTACACCGCAATGACCCCGCCGGCGGCATTGCCGTAGAGCGATGAGGCGGGTCCGCGCAACACCTCGATGCGGCTGGCGGAGCCGAGATCGATACTGTCGACCTGCGCCTGGCCATCGGGCAGGGTTTCCGGAATGTCGTCGACGTAGATCCTGAGGCCGCGAATGCCAAAACTCGACCGCGCCCCAAAACCGCGCAGCGACACTTTCAGGTCCTGCGCGAAGTTGTAGCGGTTCTGCATGTACAGGCCGGGCACACGCAACAACGCCTCGTCGAGGCCGAGCAGTTGCTGCGCGTTCTGGATTTGCTGCCGGTCAACCACCGAGACCGAACGCGCCACATCGCGCAGCGATGATTCGAGCCGTGTCGCGCTGACCACGATCTCGTCGAGCGTATCGGCATAGGGCTTGCCCGCAAACATGATCATCGACAGGAAGGCGAGCCGCGCGACTTGAGACTTTCTGATGATTTTTGACTTCCTGTGGGCCTGCGACATGTCCTGCGGCTACTATAATTTAATTACAAATACCGCGCGAACCTGTTTGCTATGGTCCGGAACCGGGCGCGGAGCTACACTCATCCTGGCGAATCACTCGAATGGGGAATTCCATGGCGATCGAATTAACACTCAACGGCACAGTACATTCTCTCGAGGCAGAGCCGGATATGCCGTTGCTCTGGGCGATACGGGATCTGGCTGGCATGACCGGCACCAAGTTTGGCTGCGGCAAGGCGCTCTGCGGCGCCTGTACCGTGCACGTGGACGGCCAGCCTGTGCGTTCCTGCAGCTTCCCGTTGTCGGCGGCAGCGGGCAAATCGGTGACCACGATCGAGGGGATTTCCGCGGACGGCAGCCACCCGGTGCAGGTCGCGTGGCGCGAACTCAATGTCGCGCAATGCGGTTACTGCCAGTCGGGGCAGATCATGAGCGCGGTCGCCCTGCTGGAAAAAACGCCAAATCCCACGGACCAGGATATCGATCTGGCGATGAGCGGCAATATTTGCCGCTGTGGCACCTATACGCGAATTCGCGCGGCGATACACAAGGCCGCCGGGAGTGCATCATGAACCATGTTTTCAGGAATGTGAGCCAAATTTCACGTCGTGATTTCCTGCGCAATACGGGCCTGGCCGGTGGCGGCCTGATCATCGCTGCAAATTTTGCCGCCTGTTCGAGTGACAAGGCCTTACCCGGCGGCAACTTCGCGCCCAACGTCTACGTCAACCTGAAAGAGAATGGCGATGTAGAGATCGTCTGCCATCGCTCGGAAATGGGGCAGGGTGTGCGCACCTCGATCATGCAGGTGATTGCGGACGAAATGGAGGCCGATTGGGATCGGGTGACCCTGTTGCAGGCTACCGGTGACGTCAAGTATGGCGACCAGAACACCGATGGCTCAACGAGTATTCGCAAGCATTTCGACATGCTGCGCAATGCCGGGGCGGTCACGCGACAGATGCTCGTGAATGCCGCCGCCGATGCCTGGGGCGTGCCGGCTGCCGAGTGTCGCGGCCTGAACCACGCCGTGCATCACGAGGCTTCGGGCAAGTCGCTCGGCTATGGTGAGCTCGCCGGGCATGCGGCGACGCTGCCCGTGCCCGAGGACGTGGTGTTCAAATCGCCGGAGGATTATCGCTATATCGGCAAGCCAGTGGATCTCGTCGATGGCATGGCGTTCACGGTCGGCACCGCGGTCTACGGCATCGACACGGTGTTGCCCGGCATGCTGCACGCGTCAATCGAGCGCTGCCCCGTGCTTGGCGGCAAGCTCGTGTCTGTCGATGACTCGGCAGCGCGGGCGATTGCCGGTGTCGTGGACGTGATTCAGCTGGGCGATGGCGTTTTGCCGCCGGTCTTCAACCCGCTCGGTGGCGTCGCAGTGCTGGCGACCAACACCTGGGCGGCGCAACGCGGCCGCGCGGCGTTGAAAATCGAATGGGATCTCGGTGCCAATGCGAGCTACGACTCGCCCGCGTATCGCGAGGCCATGGAAGCCAGCGTCAAGGCAGGCGGATCGCAGGTACTGGCGCGCGGCGATGTGGCCGCGGCGTTCGCGGCGGCGGCCAAGACACTGGAAGCGACCTACTTCGCACCCATGTTGTCGCAGGCGCCGATGGAGCCACCGGCGGCTACCGCCGTGATCAATGCTGACGGCAGCTGCGAGGTATGGGCCTGCACCCAGGATCCACAAACGGCACGGGACGTGGTGGCGGGTGTACTCGGCATCGATCCCGCGCAGGTAACAATCAATGTCACGCTGCTGGGCGGCGGTTTCGGGCGCAAGTCCAAACCCGACTTCATCGCCGAGGCCGCGTTGCTGGCGCAGAAATCCGGCAAGCCCGTCAAGGTCACCTGGACGCGCGAAGACGACATACGCCACGGCTATTTTCATGCCGAGAGTTGCCAGTATCTTCGCGGCGCCATCGATGCGGAGGGTAATACCACGGCCTGGCTGCAGCGCACGGCATTTCCATCGATCGGCGCAACCTTCGGCTCACCGGACGGCCCGTCCACCGGCGAACTGGGACTCGGCTGTGTCGACAACCCGTATGCCGTTTCGAACATGAAGATCGAGGCCTGCAAGGCGGAGGCACATTTCCGCATTGGCTGGCTGCGTTCCGTCTGCAACGTGTTCCATGCCTTCGCCGCGAACAGTTTTGCAGCTGAACTCGCGCATCTGGCGGGCCGCGATCCAAAGGACTACCTGCTGCAACTCATCGGCGAAGACCGGCACGTGATACCGGCAGACAGCGGTGCGACATACGAAAATTACGGGCAGGATCTTAACGAGCACCCGATTGACACGGCGCGCCTCAAGGCCGTGCTGGAAAAAGCCGCATCGATGGCGAACTGGGGCCGGACATTACCGCGCCGCAGTGGCTTAGGTATTGCCGTGCACCGTTCCTTCCTCGGCTATGTTGCGACCGCGGCAGAAGTCAGCGTGAGCGATGCTGGCGCGCTAAAGGTCGAGGAAATGTGGACCGCGATCGATGCAGGCACGGTGGTGAACCCGGATCGCGTTCGCGCACAAATGGAGGGCGCCGGGATTTTCGGCATGAGCCTCACGCTGCATGGCGAGATTACGGGTGCCAATGGTGCGATCGTGCAGGGAAATTTCGACAACTACCCCGTGGTACGCATGAACGAAGCACCGACGGCGATCCATGCGCACGTCATGCCCTCCGGCGCGCGCCCCGGTGGTGTCGGCGAGCCCGGCGTGCCGCCGGTCGCGCCCGCCATCTGCAACGCGATCTTCGCAGCGACGGGCAAACGCGTGCGCGAATTGCCGCTGCGCAATGTGAGCCTTGCCTGAGACCAATCAGGCGACGAACTGCTCCTCTTCGGTGCTGCCCGTCAACGCGGTCGTGGATGACAAACCGTCCATGATCGTGTTCTGCACGGCGTCGAAGTAACCGGCGCCGACGAAGGACTGGTGCTTGGCGGCACGAAAGCCGAACTGTTCGTCGGCAAACTCCTGCTGCTGGAGCTGCGAATAGGCATACATGCCGTCGGCTTTGTAGGCGCGTGCGAGACGGAACATGCTCGAATTCAGCGCGTGCCAGCCTGCCAGCGTGATGAACTGGAATTTATAGCCCATCCTGCCCAGTTCTTCGCGGAACGTGCGCATCGTGGCGTCGTCGAGGTTTGACTTCCAGTTGAACGATGGTGAGCAGTTATAGGCCAGCAGCTGCTGCGGGAATTCGGCATGAATCGCCTCGGCGAAGCGTTTTGCCTGGGCAAGATCCGGTTTCGACGTCTCACACCAGATCATGTCGGCGTAAGGCGCATAGGCAAGCCCGCGCGCGATCGCCTGTTCGATACCAGGCCGGGTGCGGTAGAAACCTTCGGGCGTGCGCTCGCCTGTGATGAACGGCTGGTCACGCGGATCGGCGTCGGAGGTGATCAGGTTCGCCGCATCGGCATCGGTGCGTGCCAGCAACACGGTTGGCACGCCGAGCACGTCGGCCGCGAGGCGCGCCGCGCTGAGCTTTGCGATCGCCTCGCCGGTCGGCACCAGCACTTTGCCGCCCATGTGGCCGCATTTTTTCGCCGAGGACAGCTGGTCCTCGAAATGCACGCCGGCGGCACCGGCACGAATCAGCGCCTTCATGAGTTCGAAGGCATTCAGGTTGCCACCGAAGCCCGCCTCGGCATCAGCAATTATCGGTGCATACCAGTCGATACCGTGGTCGTCGTTGAGTGCGTGAATTTCATCGGTGCGTTGCAATGCGTTATTGATGCGAGCAACCATTTTCGGTACCGAGTCGACCGGGTACAGGCTCTGGTCCGGGTACATCTCGCCGGCGCTGTTGCCATCGCCAGCCACCTGCCAGCCCGAGCAATAGATTGCCTTGAGCCCGGCCTGGATTTCCTGGATGGCCTGGTTACCTGTCAGTGCGCCCAGCGCACACAGTGGTTGTTGCTGGTTGACGAGGCGCCAGAGTTTTTCGGCGCCCAATCTTGCAAGAGTATGTTCGACCTGCACCGAGCCGCGCAGTTTCACGACGTCGGTCGCCGTGTAGTTTCGCGTGATGCCGCGCCAGCGCGGGCTGTCCGCCCACTCGGCCTGCAAGCTGTCTATCTGTTCTTTGCGGTTCATAATGTGTGTCCCTGTGTTGCCCGGGGTGCGAGCAGCACGACGCCATCGCTGTCGGCGACCAGGTAATCGTCCGCCGTAATCAGTTCGCTGCCCACGCGCACCGGTCGGCTACGCTCGCCGATGCCGCGATTGATACTCTGGCGCGGGCTCGAGGCGAGGGCAAACACGGCGATTGGTATGTCGATGAGTTCGGCAACGTCGCGTATCGCGCCGTTGACGACGATGCCCGCCCAGCCGTTGTCGGCTGCAAGCTGTGCCAGGCCGCCGCCGACCATCGCGCAGGCGACCGAAGCATGGTTGTCGATCAGCAATACCTTGCCGTTACCAGCCTCCTGCAGCACTTTCTTGACCAGCGAGTTGTCGTCACGCGTGCTGACGAGTTCGACGCGTCCCGCGCAGCGACCGATGCCACCGAAACTGTGGAACCAGCACAGCAGCACGCGTGCGCTCGGGTTTGCATCACAAATATCCGCCGTGGCTGCGGCCGGCAAATGCAGGCGCATGGTTTCTGTTTGCAGTGAATGTAGTGTCATAAAGTTGTCCTCTTGTCTCAGGCGGGCAGTGGCACCTGGCCACCGTCGCGCGCGATGAAGGTGTTGCTGGTGAGATCGTGTTCACCGCCCGTGGCCACCACGACACAGCGTCCGCCGCAATCCAGCAGCAAGGTCGGGTTGGCGCCGTAACCTCGCCAGCCAATGAACTGCCGCGAGTCGATCAGGCGCGTGGTCCTGCCGTCGGCGAGACGTGCGCGCAACTCGGCGTTGCGCAGCGGTACTGTGACGGTGTAATCGACGACATCGCCGTGGCTTGCACCCTGCAATGGTACGAGCTGGTCCAGTTTCACAGCGGCCAGTTTTCGTTCCCGTCTGTTCACGTGCTTCTCCTCTCGCCAGCTGGCGAATCGATCGTTGTGAAAATACAGTGCCGGGGCTTATAGTACGGATCCTGATGATTAAATTTCACAAAAAGAATTTCACACTGTCAATTTCACAAGAGCTGGATTATGGAAACTCATCAAGGCCTGCGCCGCAAAGCCCATTTCCTCGGCACCAAGATCCGGTCGCTGCGCAAGCGCAATAACCTGACGCTGGAAGATCTATCCATACGCTGCGTGCAGATCGATGCCGCCGCGGGTCCGTCTGTTTCCTACCTGTCGATGATCGAGAGTGGCAAGCGTGTGCCGTCCGAGAGACTGCTGCAGATCGTGGCCGGAATTTTTCAAAAGGACGTGAGCTGGTTTTACGACGAGTCGCTGGACGATCGTGCGATCGATCCGACGCCGAGCGACTCAGCCGTTACCGGCCTCGCACTCGAACCGGGGTTCCTGTTTTCCGAAAACCTGTTACAGCTTGCAATTCCGGAATTGCTCGCGCAGACCGGGACCACGGGCCGGCAATTCGCGCACCTGCTGATTCGTGCGCACCAGGAGTCGAATCACAACCGGTTTCCGGATCTCGAGCGCGCCGCAGAGCGTGTCGGCCGCAAACGCTTTCCGCTTGACGTTCAGGATGTGCAGGCGATTGCATCGGAAGTCGGGCTCCGGATTCGCTGGTTTGATAAATCACCACTAAAGGATCGTGGTGGCACGGATGCGCCGTTGAACATGGTGGTGCGTTCTTTTTTCGACGCACCGAATATCGTTTACCTGAACAATGCACTCAAGGAAAGTCCCGAGCGCCTGAAGTTCGATCTCGCAAATCACATCGCGCACAAGATTTTGCACGATGGCGACGGCGCGCGCGCGCCGCAGGTTTCCGGCGGCCGCGTTTCGGGTCGTCGCCACGATGCCGAGTCGCCGAATGTCGACGCGCAGGACATCCTGTTTGCCTGGCGCGATTTTGAATGCAGCTATTTTGCCGCGGCGCTGCTCGCGCCCAAGACGCCGTTCCGCCAGTTCCTCGCGAAACATGCGTACGCGATCGATGCCGGGGATAAGGTCGGGCTGACCAGGGCGCTGGTCATGCGCCGGATGCCGAGCGTGAGCCCCTATCCGCACTGGCACTATTTCGATGCCTATCCGCCGGGTAATCTGCGTGCCGTGTATCGCGGCAATGGCATTCCCTTACCCTGGGGCAACATGACCATGGTGACGGACCCGTGCCGGCACTGGGCCGTGTTCAAGATGTTTGATAGCCGTTCGACGAAACCGACCGCGCAGATCTCGGTGCTCCGTAGTGGCGACGACAAGCGTCTTTATACCTGCCAGTCAGTACGTACCCGGGATGCAGCCGGTAACAGCCATGTGCTCTGCGCCGGCGTCGATCTTGCGCCGGCGCTTCGGGCACAGAGTATCGATCCCCGCGAAACGATTGATGCGATCGAAAAAAGCTGCAACGCGGGCGGCGGTAGCGGCGAAATTCCCGCGGCGGCCCGAGCACAGCTGGAGAGTGTCAGCAGGATTTTGAATATCGGCTGGATCGCAGAAGGTTGCCAGAAACCGGCGACCATTATTTGTCCGCGCAGCTCATCCTGCCCACGCAACAAACACTGTCTCGGCAAACAACCGCAGAGGCTGCGCCCGCAAATAGACGAAATCCGGCAATCGGTGGTCGACGAGTATTCACACAACTGAAAGGATTTGGCACCCCCGCCGGGTCTAGAGCTCTGGCACTGCCGCCCGTACCCGCACGCTCACCTTGACTTCGTCGGCGATCCAGGCGGTGTCCTGCCATTCACCGGTGCCAACACCGAGCTCGAGGCGCAGCAGATCGGCGGTGCCGAGCAGGACGCGCTCGCCGGCGATGTTCTTAACCGTGAACCGCAGCGATACGGGCGTCGCAGCGCCCTTGATGGTGAGCTCACCGTCGGCTGAAAAGCCACCATCGGCAAGCCTTGTAAATCGGCCGGCCCGATAATAAGCGACGGGAAACCGGGCGGTGTCAAACCACTCGGGGTCGGCCAGCGTCGCATCGCGGTCGGCGTCGCCTGTGCTGACCGCGGCCGAGCGAATACGAACATCGAAAGAACTGTCTTCGAGCCGCTCACTGTCAAAGCGCAGCTCCGCGGACCAGTCCTGCCAGGCGCCGTCGAAACTGGCACCGGCCTGGTCGGCCGTGAACCGGATAAAACTGTCGGCGTGATTGATTTGCCAGATGGGCAGGTCCGCCTGGGCAGTTGGTGCGACCACCGCGGCCTCGATGACCGCCTCGCGAGGTGCGGGTACAGTAATCCCGGTATCCTGCTCTGGGGCGGCGTCATCGCCGTCGACCGGCGCCACGGTCGTCAGCGTTGCGACACCTGCCGTAATGACGGCGACGAACAGCGCGATGCTGAACGGCGAGGTCATGCGACGTAGCACAGGGTCCTTGTCGATGAAGTGATGTTTGAGAGCCGCGAGGATGTGTATGCACGCAAGTACAAACAGCAACTTGCCAAGCAGCTCGTGGATGCCCTTGAACAGTTTCTTGAGTACGGGGTCCGGCAGAACAAAGTCCGGTAATTGCACGAGACTGAACCAGCTGACGGAATAGGCGGACGCGGATGACATCAGCCAGCCCGAGATCGGCAACAGAAATAT
This sequence comes from uncultured Woeseiaceae bacterium, assembly GCA_964533065.1. Classification (GTDB taxonomy): domain Bacteria; phylum Pseudomonadota; class Gammaproteobacteria; order Steroidobacterales; family Woeseiaceae; genus UBA1847. The sequence goes on from CAZHLE010000029.1 coordinate 22,885, forward strand.
CAGTGCGTAGAGCAGCCCATGACTGACGCGCGCAGCCACAAGCTGCCAGCGAACCATGGTCTGTGGCAGGTCCGGCGGCGCTACGGCCAGCCGCCAGGCCAGGCGCACGATGGCGAGCGCGAGGATGCTGATACCGACCGATTTGTGATTCGCGAGCAGCGCGAGCTGGCGCAGCGCGAGGCCGGCGTCATCGGCATTTTCTGCCAGACTGGCCAGCACAAATTGCAGCACGATGAGGCCCGCCACCAGCCAATGCAGGATCTTCGACATGCTTGTGTATTGCGCCTGCATTCGAATCCAGGGAACCTCTTGTTTACTCGCTGATTGATGCATACTACTTTTCATTGATCAAGCCGCGTGGAGAAGGACGCGAAAACGGGAGAGACAGTGGAAAAGGGAGTGATGACAAGGGCCGACCTGTCGAAAACCTTGCTGTTGATTGGCTCCAGTCTTGGGCTGGGCACTGCGTGCGCGCAGACGGATTACGAGACCGGGCGCCAGGAATTGGTCGAGCAGTTGCGCTACGAATCGCGGCGTGCCGGGGAGTACGGCGCGCCGCTGCTCAGTGAGCGCACACTGACCGTGCTCGGGCAGGTGCCGCGGCATGAATTCGTCCCTGCCGACCAGCAACGCTACGCCTATGAAAACCGGCCATTACCGATCGGTGCCGAGCAGACCATTTCACAGCCCTACATCGTTGCGTTGATGACGGATCTGGCTCAAGTGACGGAAGAAGACGTGGTGCTGGAAATCGGCACAGGCTCCGGCTACCAGGCCGCGGTATTGGCCGAATTGGCTGGCCACGTTTACACGATCGAGATCATAGAATCGCTCGGACGGCGTGCAGCAAGCACGCTGCAAAACCTCGGGTACAGCAACGTCACGGCCAGGGTCGGTGACGGTTATGCGGGCTGGCCCGAGCGGGCGCCATTCGACGCTATTCTGATTACGGCCGCTCCTGAGGAAATCCCGGAACCGCTGATTGAGCAGCTTGCCGTGGGTGGACGCCTGGTGGTCCCGGTCGGTGCGCAAGACGAAGTGCAAACCCTGAGGGTTCTGACACGGAAAGAAGATGGCACACTGCTGATCGAGAACGTCATCCCGGTGCGTTTCGTCCCGCTGACCCGCGACCTGTCCGAATCTCCTTAAGTAGAGACTGACGCCCCGCCGGTTGGACTTGCGGGCGACTCGAAGATATTTTTTCTTGTTGCATCGGCTACTTACCGTCGCCGTCCCATCGGCCGGCTCATGCGGGGTGGCCCCATCGGGGCTGCCTGATAACTCGGGCGGACCGACGGCTGCATTGAAGGCATTGGCGCCGGACGATGAGCCGCAGGCGTTGACGGCTGGGCTGCCGGGCGCTGAGCGGTTGGCGCTGCCGGCCGGGTCTCCGGGATCGTTGGTGCCTGAGCCACAGGCCGTGTAGTCGGCCTCGCAATCGGATGGGCCGGTTGCGGCGGTCGATAGGCGGGCGGACGATAGCCAGGTGGTCCCCAGTACGGCGGTCGATACCAATAGTGGTGCCAGTACCACGGGTTGTAATACCCGTAGCCGGCATAAATCGAGCCATAAAAGTGAATATTGCTGCCACCACTTCCCGACGATTCACAGCCACCCAGCAACGTCGTCGATGCGAGTGTGAATGCCAGTGCTCGAAGGGTCTGTTTCACGGCGCCGGGTCTCCATCGTATTCGTATCGGACGATGCCCGTGACACCACCATTCGGGTCCACAAACACCGCGATATTGCCTTCAAACAATTCTTCATTGGGTTGAACGATCGTAAACCCGCCGCCTTCCAGGACTTTTTCCAGCGTCGCCGCGACATCGTCGACGCGCACGTAGGGCACCCAGGCTGATCGATTCGCTTCTTCGTCGACCGGCACGATCCCGGCTCGCGGCATTCCGTGGGCGGAAAAGATCCTACGAGTGAGCTCTTCCGTGATATCCCTGTCGGCGACCTCGAATGGTGCCAGAGCGCTGTAGAACTTCGTCATAGCATCGATATCGCGCGCGAACAGGTCGACCCAGATGATGCCGCCGACTTCAGCCTCTTCATCGAAAGAGTCACCGCTGTCCGAGCGCAGTACGCCAAAGATGGCTCCGGCAGGATCGCGAAACAA
>CAZHLE010000030.1:0-24867 GCA_964533065.1 uncultured Woeseiaceae bacterium
CAGCTTCTCGAGCAGCTCGGGCGGAAAGGTGTCGGCTTTCTTCGTGAAGTAGCCCCAGTCGAACAGCACCGGCAGACCGGCAATTTCCCAGTGCCCGCTCGGCGTGTCCTTGCCACTTGAGATTTCCTCGGCAAAGCCATAAGCGCCGATGATTTCGGTGTCTTTGATTGCGCCCGGTGCAAACCGGCCCGTGCTATCGCGGCCCGCATGAAACAGGCCCAGCCTGGCGAGATTGGGGAGTCTCAGCGGGCCCGCATCGGACTTTGCGCGCCGCTCGGCGACGTGGCCAAAGGTATCGGCTCCCACGTCACCGAAGCGATCGGCATCGTCGGTCGCGCCGATACCAAACGAATCCAGAACCGCAATGATTGCTCTGCCCATGCCGGTACTCTAGCAGAATCGTTGGGGGCAGAGCCCGTGACAAGTCGCCCGCATGGCGGCCTCGATCCCCCAACCCTATTGCTAGTGGTGCGGCACAGCCTGTGGTTCGAAGGTGCTCGGGCCGTAATACTCGATGCGTGACTCCTCGACATAAAATCCTTCGTAGGACATCAGCCAGATCAGCACCAGGATGGCGACAGGCGGGCCAAGGATCGCGAGCTTGAAGCCCAGCCGTTCCCAGCCCATGTGCATGAAAATGAACACGATGCCGGCTGCTTTCAGGAGCATGAACAGCAGGATGAAAAATGTGCGCAACGCGCCATCGTCCAGGAAGTCCGTTGCGTAGGAAAAACCGCTTAATACGAATAATGCGATCCACATGATGTAGTAGATCTTTAACGGGTGCTGTTGTCCTTCTGCACTAGCCATGCATGCGACTCCTGACGAACTTACCAGAGATAGAAAAACGCGAAAATGAATACCCACACGAGGTCGACGAAGTGCCAGTAAAGGCCCGCAATCTCGACGATTTCGTAGTTGCCGCCGCGACGCTCGTAGAAGCCGTTGCGCACACGGTTCGCCACAATGAGCAGGTAAATGACGCCAGCGGTCACGTGCATGCCGTGAAAGCCCGTGATCATGAAGAAGCTGGCGCCAAATTGCGCGGCACCGAAAGGATTCTGCCACGGTCGAACACCCTCGAGGATCAGCTTGGTCCACTCGAAGACCTGCATGCCGACGAACGTCGCGCCAAGCGCAGCCGTTGCCACCATGAGCCAGAACGTGGCCTTGCGCGCCTTGCGATAACCCATATTGACGGCGAGCGCCATGGTGCCTGAAGAGGTAATCAGGACGAAGGTCATGATCGCGATCAGCAGCAATGGAACATTGTGTCCGAATGCCGTCAGACCAAATACCTCGCTTGGGTTCGGCCACGGATCCGTTGTCGAAATGCGCACCATCATGTAGGACACGAGGAAGCAACTGAAGATGAAGGTGTCGCTGAGCAGGAAGATCCACATCATCGCCTTGCCCCACGGCATACCGAATACCTGCTTGTCCCTGGCAAAGTCGTTGATGACTCCTGCCGTGCCGCCGGGCTCCATTACCGCTTCAGACATAGAGAACCTCTAAACTAGGTCGATAACATCAATCCGAACATCACGAGCCAGACCAGCAACAGGAAATGCCAGTAGATCGTGCATAAAGTAATACTGTGTTCAACCTCGCCATCACCACTGAAGACTCTCAGCGTGGCACGTGCCCAGACATACATGCCACCGAGAATGTGCAGCGCATGAAGACCCGTCAGCATGTAAAAGAATGCGACTGAGGGATTGCTGTGCAGGTAATGACCTGATGCCTGCAGCTGACTCCAGGCTGCAAACTGCCCGACAAGGAACGCGGTGGTGAGCAGCCCCGTGACCAGCAAACCGGGCTTCAGGCGGCTGATGGTGCCTGCAGTCGCGCCGTTACGCGTCCACTGAAACGCGATGCTGGCGAGGATCAGTACCGCGGTGTTGGTCCAGAGCAGCTGCGGTTCGGTCAGCGGCACCCAGTCACCCAAATCCATGCGAATTGAATAGGCGCTGAAAATCAGTGCAAAAAACGAGGTCACCACGGCAAGGAACAACGTCAATGCGACCAGCTTAGGCCTGGCGTTAAACGGCGCCTGGTAAGACGCTTCCTCAACCGGCGCGGCGATCCAGGGCTCGGTATTGAAGGACTGTTTCAGCATCCAGCCGAGCAGGCTGGCCAGCATGACCGCCAGGATGATAAGACCGATTTCCACTAGTGCGCACCACCGTGGTCGCGCCCCGCGGGCGCGACATTGGCCGGTACATTCTGCGGAATGTAGTCATCCACATAACCCGGCACGCTGTAGTCGTAGGCCCAGCGATGGCATTCCGGCAAATCGTGGCCCCAGTTGCCATGTTTCGGCGGCGTATCCGGTGTCTGCCATTCGAGCGAGGTCGCATGCCACGGGTTGCTGTCGGCCTTCGGCCCTCTTGTCAGGCTCCAGATGACATTGATGAAAAACAGGATCTGTGTTGCCGCCACGAACAGCGCCGAAATCGTAATCGCGGCGTTGAGGTCCTGCGCCGAGTCCGGCAGGAAATCGGTGTTCCCCATGGCGAAGTAACGCCGCGGAACTCCCTGAAAACCGAGGTAGTGCATCGGCAGGTAAATGGCGTAAGTGCCGAGGAAGGTCATCCAGAAATGCCAGCGGCCCAGGGTTTCGTTGTACATCCTGCCGGTGATTTTCGGCCACCAGTGATAGATCGCACCAAACACCACCAGAATCGGCGATACGCCCATGACCATGTGGAAATGCGCGACTACGAAGTAGGTGTCGGATAGCGGCAAGTCGATGGTTACGTTGCCAAGGAACAGGCCCGTAAGGCCGCCATGGATGAATGTGAAAATGAAGCCTATGGCAAACAACATGGGTGTTCGCAAATGGATATTGCCTTCCCACAGTGTAAGCACCCAGTTGTAGACTTTGATCGCAGTCGGTACCGCAATGATCAGCGTCGTCGTCGCGAAGAAGAACCCGAAGTACGGGTTCATGCCGCTGACGTACATATGGTGCGCCCAGACGATGAAGCTCAAGCCGCCGATGGCAATGATCGCCCAGACCATCATGCGATAGCCGAAGATGTTCTTGCGTGCATGCGTGCTTAGAAGATCCGAGACGATACCGAACGCCGGCAATGCAACGATGTACACCTCGGGATGACCGAAAAACCAGAACAGGTGCTGGAACAGGATCGGGCTGCCGCCCGTGTATCCCGGGTCCGCGCCCATGGAACTGATCGCCGGCATGAAGAAACTCGTGTGCAGACCCTTGTCGAGCAGCATCATGATCGCGCTGACGAGCAACGCAGGGAATGCCAGCAGGCCGAGCACAGTCGCTGTGAAAATGCCCCAGACTGACAGCGGCATGCGCATCAGGGTCATACCGCGGCAGCGTGCCTGCAACACGGTCGTGACGTAATTCAGCCCGCCCATCGTGAACGCGACGATGAACACGGCCAGCGACAAGAGCATCAGCACAATGCCCCACTCGATGCCCGGCGTGCCCTGCATAATTGCCTGCGGCGGGTACAGCGTCCAGCCGGCGCCCGTGGCGCCACCCGGCACGAAGAAGCTCGCGATCAGGATCAGCACCGACAGCAGGTACACCCAATAGCTCAACATGTTCATGTACGGGAACACCATGTCACGCGAGCCGACCATGAGCGGAATCAGGTAATTACCGAATCCACCAAGGAACAGTGCCGTTAGCAGGTAGATCACCATGATCATGCCGTGCATGGTCACGAACTGATAATAGTTCTCAGGCGTGATGAACGAGAAGGTGTCCGGAAAACCGAGTTGCAGGCGCATCATAGCCGACAGCGCAAGAGCGATAAGACCGACAAAAATAGCGGTGGCGCCGTACTGGATGGCGATCACCTTGTGGTCCTGGCTCCAGATGTATTTTGTAATGAACGTTTGCGGATCGTGATGCTCTATCTCGTGATCGCGATCAGCTATTGCAACGTATGCCATCCGCTTGCCCTTCCTTATAGCGTGTTGATGTAGGCGACCAGGTCATTGACTTCCTGCTCGCCGTAGAGGGTTCTGGACATCAGGCCCATCTGGAATCCGTAGAAATCCGTCGGATGCTGGCCGCGAATGTCTTGTTGGTAATTTTCGAGCTGGCGCTTCAGGTACCAGTCATTAATGCCCACCATGCGTGGCGCGTTCGTAGCCTGGTTGCCCATGCCGTCCTTGCCGTGACAATAGGCGCAGATCACGTACTTTTTCGCACCATTGGCAATATCGCCCTCGATAGTGTGCGGCGATGCATTGTCAGGCAGGGTCTGGATATATGCGATCACATTGTCGATCGCGGCCTCATTCGCCAGGGTTGCCATCATCGGCGCCATCTGCCTGCCGTACACGTCGTCCGGGTGCGTGCCGCGAGCGCCGCTCTTGTAAATTTGCAGTTGCCGCTTCAGGTACCACGCGCTCTGGCCGGCGAGTTTCGGCGCGTTCAGCGCCTGCAGGCCTTCGCCCTGCTGGCCGTGGCACGCCGCGCAGACTGCATACTGTGCCGCACCAACGGCTGCGTTTCCGGCGACCTTTGTGCTGTTCATCGCCCAGGTGGGCTGCTGCGCCAGCCATGATTCAAAGGCGGCTGTTTCCTCGACGATAACCGCACCGCGCATCGTATGGTGCGCGATACCGCAGAGCTCTTCGCAAAGAATCTCAAAACGGCCCGGCACGGTTGGCGTGAGCCACAGGAAAGTATTCATGCCCGGCACGAGGTCCATCTTGACGCGGAATTGCGCAACCGCGAAGTTGTGCAACACGTCTTTCGAGCGCAACAGAAATTTGACCGGTTTGCCGAGCGGGATGTGCGCTTCGGGGCTGTACACCAGGACGTCGTCCTGGCCATGCGGGTCATCCGGATCCATGCCAAACGGATTGTCCGCTGTGATGCGCTCGGCATCGACTTCACCAAACTTGCCGTCGGCGCCCGGGTAACGGAAGGTCCAGTGCCATTGCTGGCCCACGGCCTCGACGACATGCGCTTCTTCCGGAACATTGACGAACTGCCCCCAGACGACCAGGCCCGGCGTCAGCATCGCGGCAACACCGACCGACGTCAGCAAGGTCAGCCAGCCCTCAAGTTTCTTGTTTTCCGGCTCGTAGGTCGCCCTTGCGCCTTTCTTGTAGCGGAACTTGATGACGCAGTAGGCCATGAACAGATTGACGGCAACAAATATAAGTCCGGTGACATACAAGGTAATGTCGACGGTCACGTCCACCATTGACCAGTTGGATGCGAGTGGCGTGAACGTCCAGGGACTGAGCAGGTGAAAAAGAATGGAGCCGACAACGAGCAGGATCAAGACGACAGCGAAAGCCATACCTGGTGCATCCTTCTATTGTTCTACGCAATTTGTTCTGGGGCAGCCGAATGACCCTGCCCTTTATGTTATCCGCGCTCGAGGATAGTGGAATCAGGACTCGAAATCCACCGCGTATGGGATGTTCAAAGGGGTCGGAGCCCTTTTGAAGAAAGGGCTCCGACCCCCTTCTTGAAAGTCAACCCTTATATACCGATCTTGTCGAAATCGTCCCTGATGACTTGCTCTGCTTTTTCCAGGTCCGATTGAAGCGCATCGAGTTCCTGCTCCAGCGATTCGGTCAATATCGCGGCTTTCGGTTTCCAGGTGAACTGCGGCATCGCGAATAGTTGCGGCGCCGGTTCCGTGATGGCCGGTTCGGGGTCAACTTTATTGAGATTGATCACACCGATGACTGCCACGGTCGCTGCTATGCCGGTAAGACTGCTGGCCCACCAGTAGGACGCCGGCTTTATTCTTTCGCTCGGCGGCCGGTTAGTCTCCTGTCGTACACCGGCCAGCGATGCGCGAATTCGTGCATCGAGTTCCGGCGACACCTCGACCTCAATGCTTCTCGCATCTTTGCGTAGCTGTTCTGCTAACTTATCCATAGGCTTCACTCGCTTCAGCTTTTTTCGTACTGCCCATAGCAGCGTCAAGTTGCTGCCGGGCACGCAACAGGTTTACTTTGCGCCCTCCTGGCACTGATCCAGAGGTTTTGGCGTTCCGACAATTCGATGCATTGCTCGAGAGGACCACTTTCCTCATCGCAGAGGCCGCCGATCGCCTCGGTTTCCGCAACTCGCATGCGGGCGGCATTGTTGATGGCGATACGGTACAGCCAGGTGCTGAATCGCCACTTTTCGTCGTAGCTCCTGAGGTAGCGAAACGCGTTGATCAGGGTGTCCTGCAATGCGTCTTTCGCATCTGCGAAGCTGGCGGTTCGGGTCAACGAGGAGCGGCCGCTAGTCGATGACGCTGAGCACGGTAGCCGGATCCAGGGCCAGTTTCACCGTCAGAGTCATGTCGTTGACGCTGACGTTCGTGTTTTTCAGGAGATCCGACAGCGCCGGGTCGATTTCATCGTTGTATACCTGCAGGCTGATCAGCCCGCGCACGATGCTAGCCAGCGAATTGGCAACATTGGCATCGGTCGCAATCAACTGCCCTTCAATAGCAATCTTGCCCGCCGCCTCGGCAACCAGCAGTGCGACCTGCCTGGTATTCTGCAACACACTCGAGCCCCATCCAAGATCATCGCCAAAGCCTGCCGTATCCGCGCCCGCCTGCACGAGATTCTGCTCTGCACTGAGTACCAGCAGCGCATTGCTGCTGCCGTAATCTCCCGGGATCCTGCCCTTGCTTTTGAGTAGTTGCTGCATCTGCTGCTCCGATTGAGCAATCAGCAACTTGTTCTGCAGCGCGACGCTGACATAGGCACCCTCGTCCAGTGAGTTCGTATCGTGGCGGTTTTCACCCTCGGAGTCGCGCTCAGCGTTGCCAACAAAAAAGTACGGCTTGCTCTCAATGTCCAGCGTCTCGAAATCGCTGGCCAGCGCGACAATCCGGTCGGTCGTCATCTGGCTGAATTGGCCGTCGACCAAGATCATGATGCCGCCATCGGGGCTCGCGATAGCCGTAACGGAGTCGGCTTCCTTGGCCGCGTCGAACCCGATCTCCTCGCGCAGCTCATCGAACACCTCGCGATCGAGCCAGGCGTAAAGTTGCTTGCCGGCTTCGCCCTTGCGCATGGTGCCCAGGTCCACATGAACATACCAGCGCGCCGCCGGCAGATCACCATTGGCCAGATCCGCCAGCAGCGAGTTCGGCAGGCAGGCGAAAAGAAGAATCGTAAACAATCGTCGTAACACCATAGTTGTGCCCCGGAAAGTAGCTCAGATAACTGTTTATAGTGCCGACCACTCCTATTGGTTACACCCAAAGGGGTCAGAGCCCTTTTTTTCCCATATGCGGTTACTACCAGGGTCTGGCCACATATGGTCCAAATAGGGCTCTGACCCCTTTTAGAGTTGTTCGGTGACGGCGCGGGCGGCAGCGTCGATGGCGCTGTCGACGAAGGCGTAGGCGTTCGAATCCGAGTTCGCGATCGAGATACGGCCGAACTGTGCCCGGGCGACGATGTGCGGACCGTTTAGCGGGTCGTACTCTGGCGGCTCGTAGAGATCGTTGTATTCGTAAGCGTAACCGTGCGGCCAGCGATTGACCGTGATCGCCGCGATATCACGCGCGCTGTCGAAGCCACCATCGCCGAGCGCGCCATCGAGCTGCGCGATGATGCCTTGCTCGAACTCATCGAAGCTCATTTCGAGCATACGTGCACGGCCCGCACGGTGTTGCTGCCTTTGAGTCATGCCCGGAAACGTCGGCGCGAAGGTGCCGTGCAATACGGTCGCCTCGTCCGGCGATGACGGATACTGGTAGCCACCCATACTGACCGGGAAGTCGAGGCCGAATGCATACATGCAGGGTGCTTTCGGCTGATAGACGTGACTGATGCCGAGGTTCTTGAATGCCCGCCAGTTACGAATCGCAATACTCATGTACGCGAGCGGCGTTTTTTCCGGGTAGTCAATCGCTTCGCGTTGCGCCGCCGGCAGCTCGGCACAGATAAACGGAATGACATGGTTGTAACAGGCGAGGATCACGTGCCGGCCACGAACCTGTTCGACCACGCCGTCACGCACATACAAGACGTCAACATGCTTTTGATCTGCCGTATGCGCCACATCGACGGCGGTGGCATTTAGCCGAATTCGAACTTTGTTGCCCGGCTTGTCCAGCTGCGCATAGTCCAGCGTCGCCAGCACGATGTCGTCCATCGTCGAACCCGGTGCAGATGCCGGCACGAGATCGCGCACCAGCAGGCGCGCGATACTCGCGTTGCCATCCGGAAAGTGAAAAATGTACGGCTCTTCCTCAGCGTCTGCGCGGCGCATTTGAATATCAAGACCCAGGCCGTAAGTGCCGGGCATTTCCATTCGCACCGCCTCGAGCGCGGACAGTGCATCCCAGCCAAACCCCCAGTAGCCTTTCTTCGAGTCGCGCATGATGGTCGCGACTTCTTCAGTCGCGCCGACGTACTCAAGCAGGAACTGCACATAGCTCATGCCGCGCAAGCGCTCGGTTTTTTGCGCCTGCGTCAGCGGCGCCAGGTAGTCCACTTCATCCTTTAAGAGGCGTATCAGCGCAGCGCGTGACTCGGCACTGATCGGATAGGCGGCGACAATGGCGTCCACCTCCTCGATGCCCTGTTCCGCCGCCGCGAAATCGACCAGGTTCGGCAGCGTGAGATCCCTGCCGTAGTCCGTAGCCGAAAAGTAAATCGCCGCGCGCAGGCCTTGCCTGTCAAAAAACTTCTGGTCGTAGTAGTCGTAGAAGCGCTGCGGCTCGACGCCCAGATCCTGCAACAGCTGTTTGCTCTGCGCCGAATAACGGCCCGGCGACTCGAGCGACTGGCTGCCACCATGACAAAGCAGGGTGCGGCCGTCAACGACAAATTCGTTTCGCTTCGCGTGCCCGCCAAAGTCGTCATGATTGTCGAGCACCAATACACGCTTGCCATCGCCCGCCTGGTCGCGAAACAGTTTTGCCGCCGCGAGACCCGAAATGCCGCCGCCAACGACAACGAGGTCGTAGACCGAATCACCAGGCTTCTTCGGCCGCAGGAATTTCGCGCCCTGCACCGCAAGCGCGTGCATCACCTCGAACGAACCCGCGTGGCTGCCACGCATGCCGGCCAGTGCCGGCGGGTAGTAGCGGCTGTTGGCGGCCGCCAAAATCTCAAGCGGTGACAGCGTGGTGCCAGCTGCGAGGCTCAGGGCCACGCCATTCAGGAAATCGCGGCGCGTGATATTGAGTTTGTCAGGCACTGGCTGGCACGTCCTTCGAAGTCAAGCGGCTGACCAGCAAGGTAACGACTGCGCCGACGACAAATCCCGGCAATGCTTCATAGAGCTGGTACGTGAAAGGCTTCAGCCAAAGCACCCAGGCTACGCTGGTGAGGAAACCGGCCAGCATGCCTGCGGCTACGCCGGCGCCGGTCGTCTTCTTGTCATACAGCAAGCACAGCACCACGGGGCCGAATGCCGAGCCAAGTCCGGACCAGGCAAATAACACGAACCAGAAGATCAATGCCTCGACCTTGAAAGCGAGCGCGACACCGAGGACGCCGATCACGAGCGTTGCGATCTTTCCGTAGACCGCGAGCCGCTCGTCGCTCTTAGCGCTGCCAAGGATGCGCTGCATGGTGTCGCGCACGACAGCTGACGAGGCAAGCAACAGCAATGAATCGGCCGTCGACATGATGGCTGACAAAACAACCACGAGTAGCAAACCCGTGATCAGCGGTGGAAAAAGCGCCGTCGACAATACCGGGAATATGGTTTCCGAATCTTCGAGTCCCGGGAACAGTGCGCGCCCTGCAATACCCGCGGTTACCGCACCGACGCCGAAGCAGCCCATGACGAGCAGCGAAACCCAGCGCGCCTTTTTCAACTCCGTATCGTCGCGTGCCGACATGAATCGAACCAGCAGTTGCGGCACACCGATGAACGGCAAACCAATCGCAAGGAAGCTCAACACGCCGACCCAGCCCGCGAGGCCCTCGCCCGTAAACGAGAAAACGTCGAGCAAGGCCGGGTCCTGGGCCGCGATGTTCGCAGTGACCGTACCTAAGCCGCCGCCGGCATGGATTGCGACGACGGGGACCAAAATCAGGCCGGCCAGCATCAGCACGCCCTGTAGCACATCGGTATACGACACCGCCTTGTAACCACCGACGAGCGTGTAGGCAATAATTATCGCTGCGCCCACGTAGATACCGAACTCGTAGCTGAAATCGGTAAAACTCGCGACCGCCTTGCCCGTCGCAACCATTTGCGCCGCGATATAGGCCGTCACCATGGTCAAAATGATGAAGACGGCGATGCCGCGAATCAGGTGCCAGTGATCCTTGAAGCGCGCCGTGAGGACATCCGGCAGCGTAATCGAATTCGTGTCATCGCTGAGTTTCTTCAGGCGCCGTGATACGTAAAACCAGGCCAGGGCCACGCCGATGACTTCGCCAACCACGACCCAGTAAGCCTTGGCGCCAACCGCGTAACCCATGCCCGTCAGTCCGAGCAACAACCAGCCACTTTCACCGGTCGCATTGGTACTGAACGCGACCACCCAGTAGGGCATTTTCCTGCCGCCGAGGTAATAGCCCGCGAGCGAGTGCGTTTCGCTGCGACTCCAGATGGCAAACGCCGCCAGCAGTGCGAGGTAAACCAGGGCAACGACAATAATGGCATTCATCTTGATGACCCTATGGGTGAACCCGGTGGCGCCGACACAAGCGGCAGCGTCGCAACACTTGCAGGTTCAGCCCGCATACGTTCTATCTGCAGTCGCGCGAGAGCGTAATGCGGGCGCGCCTGAGTAACCGCGGCAGCCTGGCCAGCCAGCCAGGTGTCAACCTTGTTCACCGCGGCCAGCGCGGTCGCGCGTGCACTCACATCGGCGGTCGTATCAACAGACAGACGCAGCAGACGTGTGAGCACAATGTCCGCAGTCAATGCCTGGATTTCCACATCGCCGCTGTCCTCGAACCACGCCAGCGCGAGCAGGCGATCCGTGACCTCGGCAAAATCCGGCGCGCCGCCGCGTGACATGCGCGCCGCACGCACCGGATCGAGCAACACATCGAGCGTGAGGCTGATCGCGCTCGCGGCTGGCGCGAGTGGATCAAACATCACACCGGTGTTGCCGCTGAACGACTCACGCGATTTCGAAAAGCCCGGCGGTCGCGGCGGTATGCCGGCCTGCAATGCCGGCGGCACTCGCAGCATACCGGGGTTCAGCGCACCGACCAGCGCATCGATCGCCGCGCGCTGTCGATCGCTTGGCACCATCGTCATGCCCTGTTGGCCATCGCCACGCAACGCATACTCGTAATACGCGCCACCGATCAGCTTGCCGACTGCTTCAATCTGGAACCGATGCAGCAGGTAAACAGGCACCAGTGACTCTTCGATGGTCGCCAACGGCCGGCCGATACGGATATTGCGTTCCGACATGGCTCTGAGTGCGTGCGCGCGAAGCTGCAGCAAATGCTGGAATTCAGCGATCGCATCGGCTCCGTTATCCCACAGATTGCCATCCGGGTGCATGGATGACAGCGAGCGCGAGTCATAGTCGGCCAGATACCGGTAACCGAGCTTTATCGTTTCCTCCAGGATGGCCGCTCGTGCCACATCGGCATCAACACCATCGGCAAAATCCTGGTACGCGTACAACACCGTGCGCTTGTCCCAGGCGCCGATCGCATCGTCATAGGCCTTCGAGAAATCGAGCGTGCCGTCATCCGCGAAGCTCACCAGCGGGAACGGATAATCCATTACAGACGCACGGTCCTGGGTGCTTGCGGCAAAATTGTGCTCGAAACCAATCGTGTGGCCGACCTCGTGCGCCGAGAGTTGGCGAATACGCGCCAGTGCGACCTCGAGCATGGTGTCGGGGACTGATTCGTCCTGGTACGGCGCGAGCAGGCCTTCGACGATCAGGTAGTCCTGGCGCACGCGTAAAGAACCCAGCGAAACATGCCCCTTGATGATCTCGCCCGTGCGTGGATCGACCACCGAGTCGCCGTAAGACCAGCCGCGCGTCGAACGGTGTACCCACTGAATGACGTTGTAACGCACGTCCATCGGGTCGGCATCGGCTGGCAGCATCTGCACCTGGAACGCATCCTTGTAGCCTGCCGCTTCGAATGCCTGGTTCCACCAGCGCGCGCCATCGAGTAAGGCCGAGCGCACTGGCTCGGGTGCACCCGGGTCCAGGTAGTAGATGATCGGTTCTACGGCCTCGCTGACTGCTGCCGTGGGGTCGATCTTTTCGAGGCGGTGGCGACGTCCGAAGTTGGCGAACAGCGGCTCACCAATTTCCGTGGAATAGTCGGCAAATCCGTTGCTGCCATAGCCGAGACCGATGACTCCCGCCCGCGGGTCATAGGCAATTGGCTGGTAGCCGTCGTCCGGCAGGCGAATAAGGGAATGATGCATGTGCACGGTGACGACATCGGCATCCGGCGACACGGTCGGCAAGTGCTCGCCTGTTGCCTGCCCGGCAAAGGTGACGATGGCCTCAACTTCGGTATTGTCCGGAAATGCCCGGGTCCGCGGCCGGTAAACCGCCGAGCGGCTCGCGTCGAGGGCGAAAGTCCCTTCGCCGCTCTCTGCCAGGGTTTTCGCAACGCCGTGCGCGTCGCGCAGGAAAAAATCCGTGCCATCGACAACGATCGCGCCATCGTCATCACCGAGGGTCTCAAAACCCCAAATAACAGAGGTAGCGAAAGATTCCGTGACTGCCTGGCGTTCGCTGGCGTCGTCGCTTCGCGCGCGATAATCAAGATTGTGTTGCACCAGCAGCACCTTCGGTCCGCTGCGCTCGAAGGACACCAGCCTGGTCGCGCCGAGCTGGCCGCGATCGAGGCCAAGGTCATTCGAACCAACGCCGCGTGGCAGCGATGACTGGTACAAAAACTGAAGCCCCGGATCCGCGATGCGAATCAACAGTCGCCCGCCGTTCTCATCCCAGTACAGATCGACAAAGCCGCGATAGGCCTCAAAGGCCGAAAAATCCTCTGCGGAATTGCTTCTATCAGGCTCCGAATCGCATGCCGTGAAGGCCAACAGGCTTGCAGCCAGGATGACTGGCAGGCGTCGATGTCGCATATTTATTCTCTTTCTTATGTGGGACGGTCGCGCGTAATACGTCCTGCAATCACGCCGGCGACCAACAGGAAGATGCCGATGCCAAACAGGTACTCGGGATAAACACGGAAAATGCCGCAGTAAAAAATCAGTACGATATTGACGATCTGGAAGGCGTTGATGATCTTGCTCTTGCGCAAGGTCGCCTTGGGGAAACGAATTCTCGACACCATGAGGATGCCGAGGATAAACATCAGCACGGGCAGGTACAGGTGCAATGGCAAACCGGACGAAATATCGCCGTGCCGGATCATGACGATCACCATCGATGAAATCAGGCCGCCGCCCGCGGCTGTGATAGGAATACCGGTGAACCAGCCGCCATGCGGCACATCGGAGGTCAGGTTGAAGCGAGCCAGGCGCATCGCACCGGCCAGGACGAATACACCACAGGCACTGAGCAGCACCCAGAACTGACCCGTTTGCAGCTCTACATCGCCGTATTGCAGGCCGAGATTAAACACCAGCATCGCCGGTGCGACGCCGAATGCAACCAGGTCCGCCATGGAATCGAACTCCGCGCCGAAACTCGAGGTCGCTTTGAGCACGCGCGCGGCAACACCATCCATTGTGTCCAGCAGTCCGCACCAGACGATCATCCAGGCAGCAAACTCGAGATCGCCGACCTGCGTGGTGGCGATCGACGCGAGTCCGAGCAAGAGGCTTAATGCAGTGAAACCGTTTGGAATTGTGTAACGCAGGATACCCACAGGCGCCCCCTGGCAGATTCTTGTAATGAGCGTGCCGATTGTACCGTCATCGCAGCATCAGCGACGACGGAATCGTCCGATTTCAACACCGATGGGCCCGCGCGGCACCACGACCTGCATGGGCGCACCGTCTCGCAGCATATCGACTACTACGGTTCCCGTGCCACCGGTCATAGTTTGCTGCACCAGCTCACCGCCATTGAACACGCGATGTCCGTCATAGCCTACGATTTCGTCACCCTGCTGCAAGCCGGCGTTCGCCGCTGGCGAGGATGCCAGCACGTTCGCAACCGGCACCGACGTGGGCCGGCCCGAGGCTTGCAGATACTTCTCATATTCCGCATCGCCGAGCTCGGCTCGCAGCGCGGCCTCGGGATTCCGGCGCGGATCGAACGGGTCCGCCGCTCCGCCAAAATTGCGTGCCTCGTAGTTTGCCTGCATGGCGGCGAAGCGCAGCTCTTCCTCGCGCCGGACTATCCAGTCCACGCGGTCCTGGCCAAGGCCAGCCTCGAGCAAATTGCCCTTTAGATTGCGTGGTTCAGTTGCGCCGCGGAACTGGAAACTGTGGGCCTCCGCGTCGGCAGACAACTCGACAGGGTCCGGCCGGCTTTCCTCGGGTGGTTCGTGTCTGGCCTCGAGCCGATCAATTTCTTCGAACAGCAGCAGCAGTTGCTCCTCCAGCATCTGCCGGGCCGCGCGCTCTTCGCTGACCACCAGTTCGAGGGCGTGCAAGCGCTTTTCGGCCGCCCCGGAATTAACCGGCGCATCCGCCGAACCCGATTCGACCGTGTGCCACACGAACGCCGCAGACGCTGCAATGGCAACGAGACTCAACGCCAGGATGACTATGGTTCTTTGCATAAGGCCTCCCTGCTTTGACCCGCATCGGCTGTATTCGTGCCACGGAATATGCTCATATGCCCGCATCGAGACCAATGGAGCCGGACGTGTCCAGCAACAGAATTTCCATTTCCATTCTAGCGCTGGTGCTTGGCGCCTGTAGCAAACCCGGCGATGACGCCGCAGCACTGATCAACCAGGTCGCGAGCGACTTCGTCGATGGCTATTACGCACAGTATCCCGAAGAAGTCTACGAGATCGGTTACCCGGACTCGCCGATGGACCGTTTTGGCGATCAGGGTGAAACCGCCCTGGCCGTCTGGGATGCCAGGGTCGACGACTGGCTTCTGACCCTGGACGGCATCGATCTTGCCCGGGTGGACAACAGCAACGCCGCACTGACCTATGTGTTTGCGCGGGAGAAGATGCAGGCCCAAGTCGACCGGCGCATTTGCCGCACTGAGCTCTGGAACATCAGCCCGGAATGGACTGGCTGGCAGTTCATGTTTTCATCCACGTTCGCGATACAGCCCGTCGACACCCACAGTGAACGCCAGGCTGCGCTGGCGAGACTTCGCGACGCGGCGCGTTACATTCGTAATGAAATCAGCAACCTGCGACGTGGCCAGGACTTGGGCTATACGGCGGGCCAGAACAATGTCGTTAGGGTCATCGAGCAAGTGACCGCCTTGCTGGCAACGCCGACAGAGGATTCGCCGCTGTACAGCCCGGCGGCACGCGCCACGGATGCCGATTTCGTCGCGGCCTACAAAGCGATCCTGCAGTCGGATATGCAGGATGCGATGCTCGCCTACCGCGACTTCCTCGCCAGCGACTACCAGGGCCACGTCTCGCCCGGCGTTGGCACAAATCCCGATGGTGCTGCCTGTTATGCCGCATCGGTTCGCTACTGGTCGTCGATTTCCATGGATGCCGAAGATATTCATCGCAAGGGCTTGTCTGAAATGGCGCGTATCCATAGCGAGATGTTGCGAATCGCACAAGAATCCTTCGGCACCGACGACGTCAAGTCCTTGCTCGCCGAGTTGCGGACCAATCCGCAATATACGTTCCGCGACGAACAGGAGATGCTCGACTACGTCACCGCAGCGATCGGGCGCGGCAGGGCCGCAGTACCCGACTGGTTTGGCAATGTTCCCGAGGTCGAACTGCTCGTTACGCCATTCCCGGCGTATGAAAAAAATTCGGGCGGCGGCTGGTTCTCATCGGCGGCGGCGGATGGCAGTCGGCCGGCCACCTACCTGGTTGGTACCTACAACCCAACGGGAATCAGCAAGGCGGGCGTAGAGTCGACTGCCTTTCACGAAAGTTATCCGGGGCACCACCTGCAAAGCGCGGTCGCGCTGGCCAACCA
Organism: uncultured Woeseiaceae bacterium; assembly: GCA_964533065.1. Lineage (GTDB taxonomy): Bacteria > Pseudomonadota > Gammaproteobacteria > Steroidobacterales > Woeseiaceae > UBA1847. Next base: position 15,980 of record CAZHLE010000030.1, read on the forward strand.
GTCCGCACACCCTATCCTGCGTTATATGTCCGTCTCCGGCTCGGTCGAAGGCTGGGCGCTGTATACCGAGAAACTCGCGGACGAGATGAAACTTTACTCGAGCGACGTCGCACGGCTCGGCATGCTGTCGAACGAAGCCTACCGGGCGGCGCGGCTCGTGGTTGACCCTGGCATGCATGTGCTGGGCTGGTCTCGTGACGAGGCGATCGAGTACATGCTCGAACACACGGCCGAAAGTCGCACCGGCATCGAAAGCGAAGTGGATCGCTACTCGGCCGTACCCGGGCAGGCGACCTCGTACCTGATCGGCAGTCTCGAGATTCAGCGCTTACGAAAGCTTGCAGAGACGGAACTGGGAAAGGCCTTCGGCATTCGCGAATTCCATGACCGCATTCTCGAGCATGGCGGCGTGACACTGCCGATGCTCGGCGCGAACATCGAGATCTGGATCCGGAATGTACAAGGGAACTGACCGGTCGCTCGCGGTCTAAGGTTCGAAATTCAAGGGGGATCCTTATATGCACTACCATCGCCTTCTGCTCGCTGCTTTTTTCGCTTTCACCGCCACGCAGGCTGCTGTCGCCGCGGACGATACTGCCGTTGATCCGCGCTACACTTGGGACCTCAGCGACATGTATGCGTCGATCGAGGCCTGGAACCAGGCGCGCGACGAAGTCACGGCCAACTTCGAAAAGATCGAACAGCTCCGGGGCACGCTGGGAAAGAATGCCGACCACCTTTACCACGCTCTGCAGCTGATCTCGGACACAGAAAGGAAAGCGGGCCGGGTGCTCGTCTATGCGGGGCTCAACTTCGACGAGGACCAGCGGATCAGCGAAACGCAAGAGCGTCGCCAGTTGGCTTCGATCCTGTACTCGCGGCTCGGCGAATCCACGGCCTGGTTGCTGCCGGAACTGATCGCCGTGGGACGCGAGGTCATCGAGTCCTATGTAGAAGAGGACCCGCGGCTCGCGCCGTTCGCATTCCAGCTCGACGACAGCCTGCGCAACGCCGAGCACACGCTCGGCCAAGAGGCTGAGCAGACTTTGTCCTATTTTTCACAATCGTTTAATGCGCCGTCCACGACTTACGGGCTGCTCGCGAATTCGGACATTCCCTGGCCAACCATAATGCTGTCGGACGGCGAAGAACTGCGCGTCGATTCGCAAGGCTACAGCTACGCGCGCGCCAGCCAGAATCGTGATGACCGCAAACTCGTATTCGATGCTTTCTGGGGCAAGTGGCAGGAGTATCGCAACGCCACCGGCATGGTGCTGAACTCGCACATCCAGACCCAGACCGCACTCGCCAAGGCCAGAAACTATGACAGTGTGCTGCAGCGCGAGCTGGACCAGGACAACCTGCCACCCGCCGTGTATCACACGCTGGTCTCGGAAGTTAACAAGGCGCTGCCTACGCTGCATCGCTACTTCAGACTTCGCGCACGGATGCTCGGGCTGGAGCAGATGCACTATTACGACATCTACCCGCCGATGGTGTCGCTGGACAAGAAATTTGACTTTGAGACCAGCAAGGCGATTACGCTCGACGCGATGAGCATACTCGGCGAAGACTGGGTTGCCATGCAGCGAGCCGGCATGGAGCAGCGCTGGATGCACGTGTATCCGCAGCCGGGCAAAGACTCCGGTGCGTACCAGTGGGGCGTCTACGACGTGCATCCCTACCTGCTGTTGAACCACAATGACGACTATAGCGGGCTATCGACGCTGGCACACGAATGGGGCCACGCCATGCACACGCTGTATGCGAAGCAGGCGCAGCCCTATGAGACTTCCGGCTATGCAACCTTCATTGCCGAGATTCCATCGACATCGCTGGAACTGATTTTGCAGGACTACATGACAAAGAATGCAGAATCGGTCGACGAGCAGTTGTTCTATCTGGGCGAGACACTCGAGGGTATGCGCGGCACATTTTTCCGCCAGACGATGTTTGCCGAATTCGAACTTGCGCTTTACGAAACGGCCGAGCGCGGCGAAGCCTTGTCCGGCGAAGGCATCTCGAAGATTTACGGTGAAATCCAGCGGCGCTACCACGGCCATGACGAGGGTGTGGTCGTGATCGATGACCTGTACAGCAATGAATGGATGTTTGTCCCCCACTTCTACCGCAACATGTACGTGTTCCAGTATGCAACCTCACAAACGGCAGGCACGGCGTTGTACGAAAAAATCGTTACTGAGGGTAAGGCCGGCGTTGAGAACTACAAAAACCTGCTGAAAGCGGGTGGTTCGGATTACCCTTATACCTTGCTTGTCGCCGCCGGCGTTGACCTCACCAGGCCAGAGCCCTACCAGGCCATGGTGCGAAAAATGAACGCGGTGATGGACGAAATGGAACGCCTGTTGGACCTCAAGGAGTCACAGGCCCAGGGCGCTACTCAGCAATCCGCGCACTGATTACCGTCACCGGGCAGCTGCTTCCGCTATAAGGCGCGAGCCCGCTGTCAGCCGTCGCCACCTGCCCCGGCTCGAGCCGGCCTCCTACGTTGCGCCGCAGTTGTTGCACACGACCGGCACTGTCCGTGTACTCGATCTGCACCTGTACGCCCTTGATCGCGAGCGGCGCATCATTGCGTACCGACACCATGAGTTGTCCCTGCGCACCCGCGCCGCAGGCTCGCGACACATAGGCTGCGGGATTCTGGGCAAGCTCGAGGCGGGCGAGCTCGCCACTCGCGGCCTTGCCATAGTTGCCGCCGCTCTTCGCGACCACTTTGAAATGATCAATCGCCGCCGCGGTCTGGCCGCGATCCTTTTTGATCAAACCGAGGTGGTAATGGGCCGGCGCGGTGGGTAACAGGCTGAGGCTCTGCTCGAGGTCGGCAACGGCCGCATCAGTTTTGTCGAGTTCCTTGTTCGCCAGGCCACGTTGCAGCGGATAATAAAAGAAATTACCGCGGCGGCTGATGGCACGATCGTAATTCGTCACTGCCATGTCGTACTGCTTGTTCATCAGGCGGACATCGCCGCGCAACGCATGAAAATTTGCCTCCGCCGGAAAGCTCTCAATGGCCTTGTCCGCCAGCGCAAGAGCCTCTTCAGTTTTCTTTTCACTCAGTGCCTTGCGGCCCGCGTCATAAGCTTCGTAGGCGGGTTTGGCGTCGAGCGTCTTTTGCATTGCTGCCCGGTAGGCATCGACGCCAATCGTACCGCCCGCCGGCAGATTGCGAAGTCGCTCGCGATTGGCATTGACGCGTTCCTGCGATGGCGGATGGCTGGCAAACAATCCATTCAGCCAACTCTGGTTGCGGCCCTCGCTCAGGCGCACGAAGGTCTCCTGCAGCGTGACCGCACCCTGCGGGTCGTAACCGGCCTTCGACATGTATCGCATGCCGTACTTGTCCGCCTCGAGCTCCGCTTCGCGACCGTACTTTGTCGACACCAACTGCGCGGCTACGGCTGCACCGCCAACGGCAAGATTCCCATAACTGCTGTCATTGGTTACCACGCTGGTCGCCAACACAAGTCCCTGCAGTATCTGTGCCCGCGACATCTGCTGCGCTGAGTGGCGCGCCGCCGCATGCGTAATCTCGTGGCCCAGCACCGCGGCCAGTTCGGCCTCCGATTGCATTTCGACCAGCAGGCCTCGATTGATGGCGATCTTACCGCCGGGCAATGCCCAGGCGTTGGGAACGGAGCTGTTCAGCACCGTGAATTCGTAAGGCAAGGCAACGTCACTGACATCCGCCAGCCGCTTGCCAATCGATTGCACGTACGCGGTCAGCGCCGGGTCGATGTCATAGGCGCCGCCCTGGGACTGCACCATGGGCGCGTAATTCTCTGCACCCAACGCAATCTCGCTCGCCGGCGACATGGTCATCAACTGGCGGTCGCCGGTCACCGGGTTGACCGCGCAGGCACTCAAAACGGCCAGGGAAAGGCCAAACAGCAGTTTTTTCATATGGCGATTATAGCCGCAACCAGCCCTATACGGGTTTTTCGCAATAGCCCGCCCGGGCTCAGGCATTAGACTGGTAATGCCAAGCACAGGAGGTCGCAGAATGTTCAGTATTGAATCGATCATGAGTACCGAGCTGATCACGATTCGCCCGCTGGATTCGCTTGCTGAAGCCAGGGCACTGATGCAGCAGTACCGTATTCATCACCTGCCCGTGGTGGACGACGCCGGCCAGCTCGTGGGCCTGCTCACTATCAGCGACCTGCTTGCCGCAACAGACTCGGTGCTGCGCGACGAAGACGATCGTATTGACGCCAGCGAGGTTTGCGTGGGCGACGTTATGGTCACCGATCTTGCAACCATCGATGAGCAGACCGAGTTGCGCCAGGCCGCGCTGTTTCTCGAAAAACATCGCATTGGTTGCCTGCCGGTTGTCAGCAACGGCGAGCTCAAGGGGATCGTGACCGACACGGATTTCGTTGCTGTCGCGATCAATTTACTTGAGCAGATGGAAGAAACCGAGCCGGACGACGACCCGGAAACTTTCAACGAACAGTACGCCTAACCTGGCTGGCTCGCGGCTCTGCTTTCAATGGCGTGCTGGGCATCGCGCTCGGAACCTATCAGGATTGCAATCCAGCGCGTGCGCGCGTCGTTCTCGAGCCCAAGTTTGAGAGTCATCGTCAACGGCACCGACAACAGCATGCCGACCGGGCCGAAAACAAACCCCCAGAAGATCAGGCCGACGAAAACCACGAGCGGCGAAATACCAACCCCGTAGCCCATCAACCGTGGCTCGAGAAAGTTGCCGAATACAACGTTGATAGCGATGAAACCGATCGCCGTGGCCGAGGCCTCGCCGGGCCCCAGCTGCACCAATGCCAGCAACACGGCCGGGACCGCCGCAATAATCGAGCCGATCGTCGGTATGTAGTTGAGCAAAAATGCCAGCATTGCCCACAGCAAGGGAAAGTCGACACCAATTGCCCAGGTCAGCAATCCCGCCAGCAGGCCGGTAGCCGCACTGATCACGGTTTTGATACCGAGGTAGCGACCAAGATTGGACAGAAACACCCGCGGTCCATGCAGCGACTCGGTGCTCCGGCCGAAGGCGGCCCGCACCTTGGTGTCCGCCGTCGACGCCTCGAGCAGGATGAATATCATCGTGAACAGGATCAGGAAAACGTTCGTCAACACATCTTTCAGGCCATTCAGGATGCCGGCAACAAAACCCATGACCCAACCCGGATCGATCATGTCGCTGAAACTTTGTAATGAGCCGATGCCGTCGATGCGGCCCGCGACGAAACGGAAGGCACCCTGGAAGATGCCGTCGAGACGCTGCTGATAGCTGGGTAGCGCCGCGGTGAAATCGGCAATTGAGTTACCAACGATCGCGCCGACTACCACCAACAGCGACATGATGACGGAAACAATGGCGAGTGCTGCAAGAATCGATGGCACACGCTTGCTTTGCATCCACAACATCGGTCGAACGGTAATCAGTGCCAAAAATACCGCCACCAGGAACGGCACCAGCAATGTCGTCGCCCACTGCAGTCCATAGACGATGATGACGACGGCCGCAAAACTGACGACTCGACTGGTGGTACCTGGATTACTTTCGCTCAACTCGTACCCATCAATTCGGATTCTTCGGCATATAAAGCTCCGCTTCGTCCTCGGTTAATTGCTCAATCCTGATCGTCCAGCGCGCGAGCGAAGAGCTGACCCGCAACTTGTACCGGCCGCTGCTGCGCAGCAGCCTTACGCCGTTGCTGCGATCCGTGACGTTATTGCGCGAACCACTTTTCACGCCGCCGACGAACTGACCCGTCATCGCATCAATCAGCACGATATCCAGTGAAATGTGCCAGTCGTAATCACTGTCGAGACGCCAGTTGATGATCCAGGGCGATTCCACCGTGAAATCGGCGGTCGTGGTATTCCCCGAACCCTTGAACTCACGCACCAATTCGCTCGCGGCTAGCGGCACGGCAAGCAATGCGAGGGAGGTGGCGGCCAGAATTTTTTGGAAATGTTTCATTGAATGCGATCCTCGCAGGCAGATTACCGCATCTCAGACCTGGCTTCGCAGAAAATGTTGCTTGTTCAGCATTCGCCTGGCATCGATGCGATCCACGCGCGCAGTATCGCGACGCCTTCTGTATGGATCGCGCTGCGGCCAAGCTCCGGCATCGCGATGGCGGGATCTGTCTCCTGCATGCGGTACAGCAGTATCGAGTCATCGGGCCTGCCCGGGTAAATATCGTAAGGTCGATCACCACTGCCACGCCCGACCGCCACCGGTGTCTTGCATACGCCGTAATGCCGGTCGATGGGTGCCTCCATATTCAGGTGCAGGGCCGAGGTGTCGGCCGCGCCGACCGGGTTGTGACAATGCGCGCAGTTCGCATCGAGGTAGGCCTTGACACGCCACTCGTCCGTGGCCGGTATTGCTGGCCAATCTTCCGGCGCACCTGTTAACAGGCCTGACCTGGCCCAGTGCAAGAGCTGGTTCGCCGTGTCGCCCCACCACGCGTACGGCCGATTCAACTGCCAGGCCTTGGGGCCCAGCGGCCGCATTTCGGCAACGCTGTGATCCGGCGTGTGACAACCGCCGCATTGATTGGCGTCTGGAACAACATAGTTGATATCCTGCCTGGACTCGTCGCCGATCAGTTCCAGTGCGACCAGGTCGCCGGCGATCTCCAGCGTTGCGTCATTCTGCGCGCTATTCCAGACGTAGGGATACGCGCGCCAGCCTTCCGCGTAACGCACCAACAGACGGGTCTCGATTAACAGGTACTCATCGAGCGCCAGAGAGGCATCAGCTGGCAATTCGTTTGCCGTATTGCTCATCACGACGAGTTGCTGCTTCATCGACCAGCCCGGCGCCTTCGCGAAATAAAAGGTCTTGCTGATGATGGTGCCAACGGGAAATTCGAATTCACGGCTCGCATCGAATTGCGCAGATGTTCCAGCGGGCATCCAGACAGTGCGAAGCTTGAACGCATAGTCACTGAACAGCGGCGCATTGAGTTCGTACGGCGTTACGCCAGCATTGAGCTTGAGACGATTTTTGGCGGCCAGCACCACGCCCCAGTCGCTCAGCAATGCCGGCGGCCGGTCTGCCGGATGCACGACAACGTTCCGCACCGGCTGGCCGCAGCCGATTAACGTGGCGGCGGTCAGCAGGACGACAATCCGGCGCACGATTATCCCAAGGGCGGCGCCAAAACGACCGCCGGCAGTTTTTCGTGAACGCAGCGATGCTGCGGATCGCCAACGACAATGTTGGCGCTGCCATTCGCGAGGTCGGCATTCAACACTTCGGCCGCACCGTTTTGCACGCAGATGCCGAACTCAGGCTTTAACTTGCCATTGGCATCGATCTTGTCCGGGTTGACGTAGCCATCCCAGAGCACGTCCGGGATGCGGCCGCCGAGGCCGAACATTGCGACCTTCAGCGCCTTGAGCTGCAGGCCATCGGGCGAGGACCCGCCGCCGGAAAACCGGTTGTTGTAGATGTAAATGGTTTCCGGGTACGGGTCATAGGCGGCGGCGAGCTCGCGCATGCCCTGGAAGCCGGTCGCGTAGTAGCTGCTGACAATAATATTGGCCGTATCGTTGTCGGCGATGACGTTATCGAATATTTCCACCCGGTCATTCGAGTTGATCACAATGCCCGACCCTGCCGGCACACTCGCGACCGGCGTACCCTCGGCGCCGAAATTGTCAGTGTTATTAGCGGTGACCGTATTCTCGTAAACGCGCGTGCTGTGCCCCGGCTGCGGCAGGTCCGGCATGTTGAAAACCAGGATGCCGCCCGTATTGCCGGTCGCAGTGTTGCCGTATACATCGGCATTGAAGGTATTTTCGATCTCGATGCCCGCGACGTTGTATTCGGCGCGATTGTTTCGCACCACGACATTGCGCGACTGCCCGACATAAAGACCCGCGTCCGAGGCACCGATGGCCACCGACTCCTCGAGCAACAGGTTTTCGACCTGCACCGGGTAGATGCCGTAGGCACCGTTATCTTCGTGCGGACCATTGGTCCACTCGGTGCGCACGCGACGAATAACAATATTGCGTCCTTCGTTGATCTTGAGCCCGTCGCCAGCCGTATCCTCGATGGCGAGATCCTCGATCGTAAAGTCGCTGGCATTGACCAGCAGGCCCTCGGCACCCTGCAGCTGCCCCTTGAATGACAGTATCGACTGGTCCATGCCGGCACCGCGCAGCGTGACGCCGGAAACGTTCAAAGAGAGCCCGCGATTGATCGCGTGCACGCCAGCCGGAATTGTAATGACGTCACCGGGTTTGGCCTGGATCAACTCTGTCTGCAGTTGCTTCTGGTATTCGCCCGCCGTGCTGGCCGGATCAACCGGCGCCTGCTTCGAGCACCCCGCATTGAGCAGCAGGACCAGGCCGAGAACTATTGCGTTGCTCTTATGTCCCAAGTGACCGACTCTTTTCGCTATTGATTGTGAAACTATAGTCACGCACATTGGGCACTGCAATGCAGATTCTGCGAGATGACCATTGATCGACATTATTCGTTCCGGCAGCCGCGGTGCCGCCGAGCACGGCTGGCTGAGCAGCCGGCACACCTTTTCCTTTGCCGATTACTACAACCCGGCACGCATGGGCTTCGCCTCCCTTCGCGTCATAAACGAGGACTGGATCCAGGCTGGCAAGGGCTTCGGCACTCATCCGCATCGCGATATGGAAATCGTCACCTACATGCTCGAAGGCGAACTCGAACACCAGGACAGCATGGGCAATGGTTCAGTGATACGCCCCGGCGAGTTGCAGCGCATGACTGCGGGCACCGGTGTATTGCACAGCGAGGTCAATCCCTCACACGACACGACGGCACACCTCTTGCAGATATGGATACTGCCCGAACGGCAGAAGTTACAGCCAGGCTATGAGCAAAAGTATTTCTCACCCGAAGCGAG
>CAZHLE010000031.1:0-16076 GCA_964533065.1 uncultured Woeseiaceae bacterium
ATCGATGAGCCTGATCGCCGACTGCAACTGCGGACCACACTCGCAACGCTCCGAGCCGAACACGTCGCCGGTCAGGCAACTCGAATGTACGCGCACGAGCGGATTACTCCACCCGGCCGGATCGCCGAACAGCAGCACGCTGTTAACCGCCATTGACGTCGCGAGCGTCGCAAAGGATTCCTGGGCCTTTTGCGCGCGCAAGGTCTCGGCCAGGTTTTCAACCTGCGATAACTGAGTATTGCGGACACAGGCGAACCATTTCGCATCGTAGCGCTCGCCGTCGAAGGTCACGGGCAGCGGGATCGGACCGAGAATACTGATCGTCTCGCCACCGTTCACATCGTTGGCCAGAAGCGCCTCGCCCGAGCGGTCGATTCGGATCAGTTTGCCAGCGGCGACCAGGCGCTCGCGGACCGTGGGGTCAATGTAGGTAAACATGGGGCCGCATTATGCATCAAAAGCTTGCTGACCCGTTGGTCATTAAGTATAGTTGCTGACCCAAGAGTCAGTAACGGACAGGACCATGCATCAGCCGCGCTACCAGCGCCGCAAGGAAGACCGGCCCGAGGAAATTACCGCCGCGGCACTCGAGGCATTCGCCAAAAACGGCTACGCAGCGACCCGCGTCGACGAGGTCGCAAAACGCGCCGGCGTCAGCAAGGGTCTGCTCTATTTGTATTTCAAGACCAAGGAAGAACTGTTCAAGTCCGTCGTCCGGAGTTTCGTCATGCCGAAGATCGACACACTGATCGAGATCATCGAAACCTCGGACATGTCCAGTGAAGCATTCCTGCGCGGGCCGTTCCTCGACTTTGCACGCCAAGTGCCCGGCTCGCCCATCAGCGTCATCGTTCGGCTGATGGTTGCCGAGGGGCCGAAGCACCCGGACCTCGTGCAGTTCTACTGGGACAACGTGGTGTCGCGCGGACTCGGCGCGATCAATGAACTGTTGCGGCGCGGCGTCCGGAGCGGCGAATTTCAAAAATCCGCAGTCAGCGAGCAGCCCGCCCTGTTCGTCATGCCCGTGGTTTTTTCGGTGATCTTCAATTTGATTTTCAGCAAGCACTCCATCAATACAGACCAGCTGATCGAAACGCAGATCGATTTGCTGATCACACATCTGCAGGGCAAGGCGACATGAAAACCCGTAATGCATTCAACCTTATCCCGGCTGCCCTGCTCCTCGCGGCTTGCGATCCGGACGCGGAGAATTTCCGCTTTGTCGGCCAGCTCGCCTCCGACCGCATTGAACTGACGGTCGAAGCAGCCGAGCCGATCACTGAAATCCTGGTCATGGAGGGCGAGGCTGTGAGCGCAGGCCAGCTGCTGTTCCGCCAGGATGCACGGCGCGCAACCGCTCGCCTTGCGGAAGCCGAGGCAGCGGTTCGCCAATCGCAGGCCCGACTCGACGAACTGGTGCGCGGGCCACGCAGCGAGCAAATAGCGGCGGCACGCGCCAACGTTGCCGGCGCCCAGAAAGAACTTGAGTTTCGTCAATCGGAATACACGCGCGTGCAGGAAATTCACGCGCGCGAGCTGGCCGCGCCCGATCTCCTCGACCGCACACGTGCGGCGCTCGATGCGACCGAGGCAAACACAGCCCTGCGTCGCGCGCAGCTTCAGGAATTGCTGAGCGGCACCACGGTTGAGGAACTGGCGCAGGCCGAGCAGGCGGTGGCGCAGGCGGCGGCACGGCGTGACCAACTGGCGGTCGATCGCGAACGACTCGATTCGCACGCGCCGGTGGCCGGGCTGGTCGACAGCCGCCTGTTCGAGGTGGGCGAGCGGCCGGCGCCCGGGCAACCTGTCATGGTTCTCTTGCCCGGGACCCAGCCTTATGCGCAGGTTTACATCGTCGAGGAAGCCCGTGTTGGCGTTCATGCCGGCGACGCCGCCACCGTGTTTGTCGATGGCCTGGACCAAAGCCTGGCCGGACGGGTGCGCTGGGTAGCTAGCGAGGCCATGTTCACGCCCTATTTCGCATTGACTGAGCGGGACCGCCACCACCTCACCTACCAGGCGAAAATCGAACTTGACTTTGACGGCAAGCGCCTGCCGGACGGCGTACCTGTCGAGGTCGAGTTGCATGACTGAAGAACTCGCCATTAGCGCACGCGGCCTGACCAAGGAGTTCGGCAACCTGCGCGCTGTCGATCAGTTGGATCTCGATGTTCCGCGCGCATCGATTTATGGTTTCCTGGGGCCGAACGGCTCGGGCAAGTCCACCACGATACGCATGTTGTGTGGCTTGCTGACGCCCAGCGAGGGACATGCCGACGTGCTCGGTCTCGAAATCCCGAAACAGGCCAGGGAGCTGAAACCGAATATCGGTTACATGACGCAGAAGTTTTCGCTTTTCGGTGACATGACGGTGTACGAAAACCTGCAATTCATCGCCGAGATTTACTCCTATCAAAAAAGTCAGCGTGCCGGGCGCATCGACGAATTGCTGCAAAAATACGATCTCACCGAGCAGCGCCGGCAATTCGCCGGCACCATGAGCGGCGGACAACGCCAACGGCTGGCCCTTGCCTGCGCCGTGTTGCATAAACCGAAGCTGCTGTTGCTCGACGAGCCGACCAGCGCTGTCGACCCGCAAAGCCGCCGCGATTTCTGGGCTAACCTGTTTCGCCTTGCCGCCGCAGGTACGACGATCCTGGTGTCAACGCATTACATGGATGAGGCCGAACGTTGCCATCGCCTCGCGATCCTGGATCGCGGCGTCAAGGTGGCGGACGGCACGCCGCGCGATCTGCAGCAAAGCACCGGCATGACTATCGTCGAGGTGCTGGCCGAGGACCCCTACCGCGCACAGACGGTCATCAATCAACTGGCTATCGTCGCCAGCGTCACCCAGCTCGGTATGCGACTGCGCATCCTGATTCCGGAGTCGGTGGCGGATCCGCTGGGCATGGTCCAGAGCGAACTCGCTCGAAACGGCATTGCCGCAGATACACACACGGCAGAAGCCTCGCTCGAAGACGTCTTCGTCGCAGTCACGCTCAAACCCGAACGGTGCGCGGCATGAGCTCTCTTTCTCGCCTTGGCGCGGTGATGCGCAAGGAAACATTGCAGATGCGGCGCGATCGGCTCACGTTTGCGATGATTATCGGCATTCCGCTGCTGCAGATATTGCTGTTTGGCTATGCCATCAATACCGACGTGCGCAATATCACGACGGCGGTCGCGGACGAGGCAAACACGCACCTGTCGCGCGAATTCATCGCACAGCTCCGGCAAACCCAGGTCACGAGAATTGATGCGCGTGTCAATACGGCAGGCGAGCTCGAGACCTTGTTGCGCGCCGGAAAAATTTCCATTGGCGTCGTGATCCCGGCCGATTTCGATCGCCGCGTCGTCGATCCGGATCGTGCCGCCGTGCATCTGCTCGTCGACGGCAGCGACCCGACCATCGGCGGCATCGTCGATGCCCTGCGGAACATGCCGCTCTCATTCGACTCTGGCCGGGAAAAGCGCCAGCTTGAACAGATTGAAGTCCGCGCCTACTTCAACCCGGAACGACGCACGCCGGTCAACGTCATCCCCGGCCTGATCGGCGTCATCCTGACCATGACCATGATGATTTTTACGGCCGTTGCCATCGTGCGCGAACGCGAGCTTGGTAACCTGGAGCTGCTGATCAATACGCCGGTGTCCTCAGCCGAACTCATGCTCGGCAAAGTTGTGCCCTATATCGTGATCGGGCTGATTCAGCTCCTGGTTATCCTGTTGGCCGGCGACCTGTTGTTTGATGTCCCGATTCGCGGCAGCGTGCTCGACCTTTACCTTGCGGCGTCATTGTTCATTTCCGCAAACCTGGCGCTCGGTTTGTTCGTGTCAACCACGGTCAAGAGCCAGTTTCAGGCCATGCAGATGACTTTTTTCCTGATCCTGCCCTCGATCCTGCTGTCCGGCTTTGTGTTTCCGTTCGACGGTATGCCAAAATTTGCCCAATACATTGGTGAAGCATTGCCGATCACGCATTTCATTCGCCTGACCCGCGGTATCATGCTGCGGGAAGCGAGCCTCGGCGATATGCCAGGCGCGATGCTCTATCTCGCGGCATTCTCCGTGGTTGCAATCACGGCTGCAGCGCTGCGATTCTCCAAGCGGCTCGACTAGCTGCTTCGATTTACTGTGGGAAGTCGCCCGCGTGGCGGCCTCCTACAGGGTGCCAGGGCACTCGCAAAATTATCGGCACTCTGTTCCAATTGAGAACCATTCCAACGATGTGCGCATAATGACGGAAAATACCGCACAACCACCTGCTGCAACCGCGCAGACCGTTTATGTCGTCGATGACGACCCGGCGATTCGTTTCGCGATGCAGGCGCTCATGGAATCGGTCAATCTGCGGCAAGAGATTTTTGCATCCGCGGATGAGTTTCTGGAAAAGGAGTCGCAGTGCCGCGCCGGTTGCCTGGTGCTCGATATTCGCATGCCCGGCCTTGGTGGACTGGAGTTGCAAGAGGAGCTGATTGCTCGCGGCAGCACCTTGCCGGTCATTTTCATTACCGGTCATGGCGACGTACCCATGGCTGTCGAGGCCATGCAGAAAGGCGCGGTTGATTTCATCTTGAAGCCGTTTCGGGACCAGGAATTGCTGGATCGGATTCGTGACGCGTTACAGACGGACAAGCGACGGCGCACGGAACTCAAGCAACATGCAGATATCGAGCAGCGGCTCAAAAAACTGACCAAGCGCGAACGGGAGGTCTTCGACCTGGTCGTTACGGGGAAACCGAATAAGGTCATCGCGTTCGACCTCGGTGTCAGCCAGCGAACCGTTGAGATCCATCGTGCCCGAGTCATGGAAAAAATGCAGGCCAGGTCCCTCGCAGACCTGGTCCGCATGCACATTGACCTTTAACCTGGTCCGCATGCACATTGACCTTTAACTAGGGTATCGATCTCCGCCGCTCGGCAAATTTGGCGCACTCGATGCATTCTTCAGCATACGGGTATGCCGCCAGCCGGTCCGGGTGGATCGATACGCCGCACTCGGTGCAGGCGCCGAATTCGCCAGTGTCAATACGCCGCAGGGCCGCCGAGATTTTGGCGATTTCTTCGCGCGCCTCGTTGCCGAGCGCATCGACAACTTCGCTGTCTTCCATCTGCTTGGCGCGTTCTTTCGAATCCGCTTCAAGTCCACGCCGCAGGTTTGCCGTAATACGATCCAGCCGCGCCATGAGTTCCGCTTTCTTTGTTTCAAGCTGCTCGCGCAGCGCATCATTACCAGCCATTTACCGGACCTGTGTTTTCGGACATGAATCCATCTAATCTTAGCTCAGGACGCGCAGGAATCCGTATATCCACTTACGAACGCATAAGTAAATTCCGAGATTTGCTAGGCATCACGCCGTATGGCCGACGTCGCCACTTGGAACTAGGATTCAGTCAGAGTCCCTGGTTTTCACAAAATCTTCCAGCCGAGAGCCGAAATGCGCAATATCGACAACATCCTCGCGGTCATCGACCCAACCACGAAAACGCAACGAGCCATGGAGCGCGCGGCGTGGCTTGCCAGGAAAACCGGCGCCGAACTCGAACTGCTGATCTGTTACTACAACGAGTACCTGAGCGGTGATCGGCTGTTCGATTCCCCGTCGCTGGAAAAAGCGCGCCGGGAAGTCCTGGAAAATTCGGAAAAACTGCTCGAAAGGCTTGCTGAGCCGTTGCGCAAGAGTGGCGTGGTCGTCAAGACAACGGCACTTTGGGATCACCCGCTATTCGAAGGTATCGTGCGACGAGTCGTCGACAGCGATGCAGAGATCGTCTTCAAAGATACCCACCATCATTCGGCCTTGCAGCGTTCGGTTCTGTCCAACACGGACTGGAACCTGATCCGGACCTGCCCGGTCCCGTTGTGGCTGGTAAAACAGCGCGACTTCGCCACTTCGCCGACAATCGTCGCGTCCATCGACCCGATGAACGAGCATGACAAACCGGCGGCGCTCGACGATGAAATATTGCAGATCAGCAAGCTGCTGGGCGAGAAGCTGGCAGGCAAGGTGCACGCATTTCATTCCTACGACCCACGCATCGCCATCGCCACGGCTACGGCGAATGCCTACATCCCGGTCTCATTGCCCTTCGACGAAATTGAGCAACAGATGCATGAAGACCACCAGAAGCGCTTTCAGGAGATCACAACGTTTCATGGCATCGATAATGGGCGTGCCCACCTGGTATCCGGCCTGACCCACGAAGAGCTGCCGGACCTCGCTCTGCAGATCAGTGCCGACCTCGTCGTCATGGGCGCCGTTGCGCGTAATCGTTGGAAACGCCTGTTCATCGGCGCGACCGCCGAACGCACGCTTGAATCCCTGCCCTGCGACCTCTTAATTATCAAGCCCGACTGGTTCCACACTCCTGTCGAACAGGGCACCCATTAAGGCAGCTTGGCCCACTGCAGGAGGCCTGTTGTGGAAGGCGGCCTCCTACAGCTTAGTAACTCGCGGTCAGCATGATCCAGAACTTGTCGGTGTCGGTCAGCGACGATTCCGAATCCGCGGAGAAAAAAGCCGCCTTGAGCAATAGCCCGTAGCGTTCGCCAAGCTTGCGTCCGGCCGAGACATCAAACTCCGAACCGAAATCACCGCCGCCGGTTTCAGCCGCAAAGTCGTGCAGCACGGCGTTCAGATTCCACTTGCCGAAGGCGTATTTCACGACCGCGTAGCTATCCTCGAGGCCTGCATTCGGGGTCGACAGGAACTTGTCTGCCCAACCATTGAATGCGTGCAGGGTTGCAAGCGGCGTCCGGAACGCCTCGCCCGGGTCGCTGCTGCCGCCCAGGGATTCGAAACCCAGGCCGATTGACAGGCCTTGCGATCCGCTCCAGGTAGCCATCAGGTGTGCGTAATCCGCGTCAAAGCTGACCGGCACATCGGCAACATCCGACTGCGTAGCGAACTCACCGAGCAATTCAATCTTGCCCTCGCCGAGAGGCAGTTTGCCCGCAATGCGCGCACCGAAAGTCGATGTCGAGTTCGCAACTTCGTCGTGATCGTCGATGTAGTAGAGATACGGCGTCAACGTCCAGTTGTCGTGCAGCTTGATTTGAGCGTTGAGCAAATGAGTGTCGACATTGCTGTCCCCTGCCGCGACTTCCTGACCGAAAATGCGGCGCACTTGCCCGATATAGCTGTAGAACAAGGTCGTATTCTTTACCGCCGTCGTGGTCAGGCTGGCCGAATCGAAGGTCTGCTCGTTCTGCCGCCAGCCGACACCACCGACGAATCGCTCGTTATCCAGCAGGATACGTTGCCGCCCAAAGCGCCATTTCCAGTCCGGGTCCGAACTGTAACCAAGATACAGCTGATTCAGATCGGAACCGTCCGGATCGGCAATGACCGGATACTCGCCGGCTTTACCCGGACTCGTCCCGGCACCGGAATCGTAATCGGTCATCAACACGTTGAAGACATGATCGAACTCAAGAAAACCGGACCAGTTTTTCCACTGGCCGGTCTTGTAGTTGAGGCGCAAGCGAGTCGTCGTGGCCTGCGCGTCCTCATCGAAACCGTCCTGGTCCACCTGCTCGAAGCGGGCGCGAACGTCGATACCAACCGTACCTGACTTGATCGCCGTCGGCAGCTCACTGGCCTCCTCGGCCGCGACCGGGGTCGCGGCCAGGACTGCCAGGACCAGCAAAACACCGGCTGACCGAGGCATCAGTAGATATCGTTCAACGTGTTGTAAACATTGAACTTACCGGTTGGTGTGACCATCTCAGGCCCTTTTATCACGGCTTTCAGTGTGCGCGTCTTGTCATCAACGACCACAATCGCAGATTCCTGTTCCTTGCCGCTCCAGACCGAGAACCAGACTTCGTCGCCAGCTTTATTGTATTCGGGCTGCACGACACGCTTCGGCCCCTCGCCAAGCTCGGCCCACTCCGCAATCGGCAGTTTCACGAATCCGGCGTCCAGATTGTTCACGTCAAACACCGCAACGCTCTGGCTCAGCGACTCGTCCGGGTTCAGCGGAGCATCGACCCAGAGGTTCGACGAGTTGGGGTGCGATTTCACAAACAGGGAACCGCCGCCCATGCCCTCCAGTACGCGTACCGCTTTCCACGCGTGGTCCGGATGACCCTCAGGATCGGTCGCAAGAAACGACACGTTGGCATTGCCGAGCGCGCTGGTCACCCAGACCGGTCCGAATTCCGGATCATCGAGGTTGGCACCGCGACCCGGGTGTGGCGTCTTGGTCACGTCAATCAGTGCCTCGAGCTCACGATCCCGCGAATCGACCACCGCGATCTTGTCGGACTGGTTCGCCGCGGTCAGGAAGTACCGTTTGCTGCGATCCCAGCCACCATCGTGCAGGAACCTGGCCGCGCCGATTTCGGTTACCGTCAGGCTGTCAATATCGCTGTAGTTCACCAGCAGGATGAGCCCGGTCTCTTTCACGTTGACGATGAATTCCGGATGCTCGTGCGACGCGACGATCGCAGCGACACGCGGCTCCGGGTGGTACTCCTGTGTGTCCACGGTCATGCCACGCGTTGAGACGACTTTCAAAGGCTCGAGCGTGTCGCCATCCATGATCACATACTGTGGCGGCCAGTACGCGCCCGCGATCGCATACTTGTCTTCGTAGCCCTTGTACTTCGAGGTCTCGACGGACCGCGCCTCGAGTCCGATCTTGATCTCCGCCACGATAGCGGGCGGATTCATCCACATGTCGATCATGTCGATTTTTGCGTCACGGCCGATGGTGAACATATAACGGCCGGATGCGGACGGGCGTGAAATGTGCACGGCGTAACCGGTCGGAAGAATACTGACGATTTCCTTGGTATCGCCGTCGATGATCGCAACCTTGCCCGCATCGCGCAGTGTCACCGCAAAGAAATTATCGATGTTGCGCTTGTGTTGCGGTTTCGTCGGCCGATCCTTCGGCTCGACCATGACCTTCCAGCTCGCCATCATCTCCGGCATGCCGTATTCCGGCGGTGCGGGCGGTTCCTGTTGCAGGAAGCGCGCCATGATGTCGATCTCGGCCGCGGTCAGGTCGCCCGAGGTGCCCCAGTTCGGCATGCCGGCCGGGGAACCGTAGGTGATCAGGGCTTTCAGGTACTCAGTACCTTTTGCCAGCGTGATATCGGGCGTCAGCGGCGTGCCGGTCGCACCCTTGCGCAATACCCCGTGGCAGCCGGCGCAGCGCTCAAAATAGAGCTTGGTGGCGGTGCCGAATTCAGCTTCCGACAATGCGGGCCCGCCGGCGGCCATGATCTGCCGCGTGTCTTCGCCCGATATCGCCGACGGCGCACCCTGGTACTTGAGCTCGCCCTCGGTTGCGCCGACGTGACGTTGCCCCGCGGCCCGGTCTCCCTGGCCGAGTTCCGCGCGCAGCGCGGCCACTTCGGCGACGCTGACCGCGGCGCCGTCGTTACCCCAGGATGCAAACACATAGCTCAGCACGGCGGCGAGGTCCTCATCCGGCAGGTAGCCCATGCTCGGCATCACACCGTTGTAGTCAACGCCATTGACGGTGATCGGCCCGGACAAACCAAACAGTGCTGCCGTCATGACTGCTTTGCGGTCGCCCTTGAGGTAATCGGCCCCCGCCAGCGGCGGGAATGCGCCCACCAGGCCCTTGCCATTGGGCTGGTGGCAGGCGGAGCAATTTGCGAGGTATACCGCCTCGCCTTTCTTCATCAAATCTGCGGTATTACCTGCCGCCACTTCCGCCGTGTGCACGACCGCATCATCGGGCATCGCAGCCGGGCTGGTCTCGTCCGACTGCGAGCAGGCCACTTGCGCCAGGCCCAACATCGCCAACGAAAGAACGCGTAAGAACAACCGATCCCTTTTCCAATTTTGCATGACGTTTTCTCCTGTCATTGCGGTTTTGCAGTATTAAGAAATCAAAAATCCAGTTTGATGCTGACGGACGCACTGCGGCCGGCCTGCGCGAGGTAGGGCAACAGCGGATCGTCCGGGGCGAGGCCACGGACATCGGACCAGTTCCAGTAGGTACGATCGGTCAGGTTGTGCAGCCCGGCACGCAGCGTCGTTCGTGCGCCAATTTTTTGCGTCGCGAACAGGTCGAAGACGACATGACTGTCCGGCTTGAACAGCTCGCCGCCGGACTCGTCGCGCTCCGACCAGTCGTCGGTCAGCGTCGTCGCTAGGCGCAAATAACGCCGCTCGTCCGCTGCATTCCAGTTCAAACCGAATACCGCCTGTGGCGGACCAACAGAATTCAACGCCTCGCCCGTGTCCTTGTTTTCGCCGCGTGCGAAGTAAGCGGAGCCGTCCACGCTGAAAGCCTGCCACGTGCCATCGAGGCGCAAGTCAAAACCGGCCTCAACGCCGTAAATTCGTGCTTCGCGCAGGTTCTGCGACTGGAACAACACGCGCCCGCTGACGGGGTCGGTCCCGAGTCGCACCCTGGATTCGATGAAATCGTCGTAACGGGTATAGAACATTGCGACTCGTGCCGACGAATCGCCGCCGGCCCAGCGCAGGCCGAGATCGATACCGTCGGAAGACTCGGACTCGAGGTCCGGATTCGGGATGGCTCGATAGTTAAAGAGTGGGATCTCGAGACCGATATTAGCATCCGCATACGGCGGTGCCCGGAATCCATGCGAGTACTGCAGGTAAATATCCACACCCGCCGTCGCGTGATAAATCAGGCCAAGTTTAGGTGACAACTCCGAGTCGTCAATGTCGACGAGCTCGGCGAACGGATAATCCTCGAAGTACATCGGATCCTGGCGCGGCGCGAGCTCGTAGCGATCGGCGCGCAATGCGGCGATGACAGTCCAGTCGCCAATGGTCATCGTGTCCTCGATGTAAGCCCCGGTCTCCCGGGTGGTGGAAATCGGGAAATCACGCAG
This sequence comes from uncultured Woeseiaceae bacterium, assembly GCA_964533065.1. Classification (GTDB taxonomy): domain Bacteria; phylum Pseudomonadota; class Gammaproteobacteria; order Steroidobacterales; family Woeseiaceae; genus UBA1847. The sequence continues at coordinate 10,853 of CAZHLE010000031.1, forward strand.
GGGAAATTGTTCACCAAGCAGATTGCTGGTCTGCACGCCGCTTACGAGGTCGGTCGATAATCCATCGCGATACTCCTCAGTCTCACGATCGCGATATTCGATGCCAAAACTCAGCCGGTGCGAACTGTTGCCGGTGCCGAATTCTCTCCACAGGTTTAGTTCGACGCCCTTGATTTCCTGCTCGAAAACAAACAGGCGATCGATGGACACCGGTGTGCTCGCCGCCGCACGTTCGTCGAGTGTGGCTTGTTCGATGTTGGCGATTTCGTAAAACCCGCGCAGCACACCATTGTCGATCCAGCTGTCCGCAGCACCGAACTCGTAGGCGGCGATGACGAGATCAAGCTCGTATTGGTCTTCACCCTCCAGCGCGGTCGTGCCGCGATAGCGGCCCTGTCCCAGCAACGATGTCAATGCTGAATCCGTGGTCGATGCCTGACGAATGTATTCGGTACGCCAGGTATGACCGAAGCGATTATCGCCGACCAGTTTCACGAGGCCGGTGCGCCGCTCGGTCTGCCGTGTATCCGCCACGTCGGCAGCAGCGGCCGAGTTGATTTGCTCACCGTCGTGCCAGCTGACGCCCGCCATGAATCCCAGTGATTCACTGCCGACGCCAAGCAATGCCTGGGCATGCCCGCTTTCGTCTGCGTTGCGCAACGTGCCGGTAAAACTGCCGCCAATGCCGCGCGCACCGACGAGGTCAAACGGATCGGGTGTCCGAATCGCGACAACACCGCCAATGGCCGAGCTGCCGTAGAGCGCGGACGCGGGACCGTGGAGTACTTCCACCGTCTGTATGAGGCCGGCGTCGACAAAGTCGCGGGTGGCATTTGAAAAACTGCCAACAGCAAAGTGATCCGATAACGGCACACCGTCGACCACGATCGCGACCCGGTTGCCGCCAATTCCGCGGATATTGATTCCTTCGGTGCCAAACCGGGTGCCTGCCCCTTCGTAGTCAATGCCCGGCAGGTAGCGCAGTACGTCGTTGATCGAGGTCGCGAGTTGATCGTCAAGATCGGCCCTCGTGACCACCGTGACATTGGCCGCAATATCACGGATTGAGCGCGCGTCCTTGTGCGCAACCACAACCACCTGGTCAATGACTTCCTCTGCGGAATCCGCATGAACGATCACCATTGGCGTAACTAAGCCCGCCGCCAGTGCCACAGCGGACGCAAGCAGGGATCCAGGTTTTCGGGTCATCAGTTAGCTACCAAGGCACGTGCGCCGCCAGAATTCCTACCTTGCCAAATATGGCGAGAAAAACTATAGGTAGCTTCCCGTACCGCAAACCGGGATTCACCTGAACGGAAAGGGGTCAGAGCCCTTTTCAAAAAAGGGCTCTGACCCCTGTTGAGACTATGAAATATCTGCACCTGACATTCGCGTTATTAACCATCAGCGGCTTCATCCTTCGCGGCATCTGGATGCTCCGCTCCTCAACGCTCAGCCAGCATCCGCTGACGCGTATTGCGCCACACGTGATTGATGCCCTGTTTCTCGGCACGGGCATTTGGCTGGTCCTGCAGTTGCACCTCGCGGTACTGCAAAACGGCTGGCTGCTGGCCAAGTTCGCCGGTCTCGTCGCGTACATCGTATTGGGGGCGATCGCGCTGCGGCATGGCAAAACGCTGCGCGTTCGACGCGTGGCTTTTATCGGTGCCTTGTTCGCATTCCTCTACATCGTCGGCGCCGCGCTCAGCAAATCGCCGCTAAGCTGGCTTGCCTGAACAGCGCTAGTCCTCAGGCACCAGCCCGGTGTGCGTCGCGGTACTTGCCGCCATCAGCAGGCGGGCCGTGTTGACCGGTTTGCTCATGACCGTGCAATTGTCCAGCAGGCGTGCATCCTTGACGATTTTCGAGGTATCGCCGCTGACGATGAAACAAGGAATACTCGTGTCAAAAAACCGGCGAACTTCGTTGACCGCCTCGACGCCGGTCGATCCGTCGAGCAGGTGAAAATCGGAAATGATCAGTGCCGGCGCTGCTTGCAGATGCCGGATCAGAGCTTTGGTTTCCGACACCGACGCGCAGCTTGCCACATCGTACCCTTCCGCCTCGAGCAGCAGGCCCCAAGCGTTCGCAACGCTGGAATCGTCTTCGATGAGTAATACGAATCCGCTTGCTGCTCCTCTGTCGGCCGAATCCGGTTCGTCCTCAGCCGACGCTTTCGCCAGATTGCCTTGTGTGACCGGCAAGGAGACCGAGAAACAGGAGCCGCTGCCGGGCGTCGACCGCACCTCGATGCGGTGTTGCAAAAGGTCCGCAAGCCGCCGCACGATGGCGAGGCCGAGGCCGAATCCCTCTTTGTTCATCCCCGGCGTCTTGACCTGGTGAAACTCCTTGAATATGGCCTCCAGCTGATCTTTCTCGATGCCGATGCCAGTGTCCTCAACCTGCACCAAGCAACAACCGTCCGCCTCGACACAGCGCAGCTTTACCGAACCCTTGTTGGTATAGCGAATGGCGTTGGATACCAGGTTCTGGATAATCTCGCTGAGCAGGTTCGGATCGCTGCGAACCACGGCCTTGCAGGACTCCGAGCTGAAGCTCAATCCCTTGTGTTTCGCCTGGCGCGCGAATTCGGCGGACAGCCGGTCTATCATGCGCTGCATCGGGAACTCTTCGAGCTCGGGCGTAATAGCGCCGGCATCGAGACGACTGATATCGAGCAGCGAATTCAAGAGATTCGTCATCGCCGTGAGCGAATTTTCCTGGCTGGCAATCATTTCGAGGGCGCGCGGCTCCTTGACCGTGCGTCGCAATGCGCCATTCAGCAGACTTAAGGCTTGTACGGGTTGGCGCAGATCGTGGCTCGCCGCCGCCAGGAACGCACTATTCGCCTTATTGGCCCGCTCGGCAGCCTTCCTGGCTGCGATAATTTCATGCTCCATTTTCTTGCGCTCAGTGACATCACGAATCACGCTCGAAACGAAGGACTCTGACTCCATCTGCACCGGGCTCAGGCTGATTTCAACCGGGAATTCGCTGCCATCCCTGCGTATGGCGATCAGGTCGAGATCCGGCCCCATCGGGCGCAGCCCGGGATGGCGCGAGTACTTGTCGCGATGCGCCACGTGGCGCGACCGCAGGCGTTCAGGCAATAACACCTCGATGCCCCTGCCCTGCAATTCTTCCCGGCCATAGCCAAACATGTTCTCGGCCTGGCTGTTAATGATTTCGATCCGCCCTTTCGCATCGACAATGATCATTGCGTCCGGGGCCGAATCGAGCAGCGTACGAAACCAGGCTTCCGACTCGCTGGACTCAAGTTTTTTCGATCCCATGAATATCGGCATAGTGGTTGACGGAAGCGCGCAGTATAGCGTCGAAGACAATGCCAGGTTTCTGCCAATTTCTGACTACGCCCGATATACGTATGCTTACGTATCAGGACGTTTCTGGGGCCGCGTTAGCCTGCTCGTGGTTTACCGGCTACAAGATGCCTTGGGGAAAGAGCTATGAACAGACCCGAAAATGAAGAAACCGCGTTCGATCGGTCCACGATGCCGTTCGTCGCGCCATGCCGCCAGCTGACTCCTGGGGCGCCGTTTCGCTGGCTCTGCAGGGGAATGAGCGATTTTCGTCGCGCATTGCCGCAAAGTCTCGCCTATGGCTTCTTCATGGCCACCACCATGGCCGTTGTGGTCCTGCTCGCATGGACCTACGGAAGTCACTGGTTCATGTTCGCCATGATCGGCGGCTTTGCTTTTCTCGCACCACTGACCTGCATCGGACTGTACGCGATCAGTGCGCAACTCGAGCGCGGGCAGGAGCCGTCACTACGACGCAGTTTGCGCGCCGCATTGCGGCGTCATCTTGGCAACGAAATGATATTCGCGCTCGCCTTGCTGGTCATTTTCATGGTCTGGGCCCGTGCCGGGGCGATGGTCAGCGTTTTTCTACCCATGCAGGGCCATCCGGAACCGGCCGAGCTGATCAGCTACCTGACTATCGGCAGCCTGGTTGGAGCGCTGTTCGCGGTCGTCACGTTCTCCGCCAGCGCGTTTTCGCTGCCGATGATTATTCACCGCAATGTCGATAGCGTCACGGCGATCGTGACCTCGATCAATGCCGTACTGCGCAACAAATTCACGATGCTGATCTGGCTTGGACTGATTGTGTTCGGACTCGTGCTCGGCGTACTGACGGCATTTCTCGGGTTAACGATTATCCTGCCGGTCATCGGTTACGCGGCGTGGCAGGGCTACCTCGAGACGATCGACGCAAGTGGCTTCCCCCGCCATACTGTCGGTATTACATCGACACCGCGCACAAGATAATTGCGGTGTTTGCCTATGGTCGTTGCGCGGTCAACATGGCATCGTGGCGCGCGGCGGGAAACAAGTAACAGAATGACAAGCAATCAAGGCTGAAACTATGGATAAGCAGTTGAGCTACAACGATAAAGTTGTACGCCAGTTCGCGATCATGACCATTGTATGGGGCGTGGTCGCCATGTTGGTCGGGGTGTTCATCGCCGCCCAAATGATCTGGCCTGGCCTGAGCCTGGACTTGCCGTGGCTGACCTTCGGTCGTTTGCGGCCGTTGCATACCAATGCCGCGATCTTCGCCTTTGGCGGCTCGGCGCTTTTCGCCACTGCTTACTACGTGGTGCAGCGCACCTGCCACGTGCGCCTCGCGTTCGACAAACTTGCGGAATTTACCTTCTGGGGCTGGCAGCTCGTAATTTTGCTGGCTGCCGTCACGCTGCCGCTTGGCATTACGCAGAGCAAGGAGTATGCGGAACTGGAGTGGCCGATTGACCTGCTCATTGCCGTTGTCTGGGTTTCGTTCGCGATCGTGTTCCTGGCCACTATCGGCCGTCGGCGCGTCAAGCACATTTATGTTGCCAACTGGTTCTATGCGGCATTCATTATCACAGTCGCCGTGCTGCATATTTTTAACAACCTCGCGATACCGGTGACGCTGACCAAGTCGTACCCGATTTATTCCGGCATCGTGGATGCGATGATGCAGTGGTGGTACGGACACAACGCGGTCGGCTTTTTCCTGACCGCAGGATTTCTCGGCATGATGTACTACTTCGTGCCGAAGCAGGCTGAACGACCGATTTACTCGTATCGGTTGTCCGTCGTGCACTTCTGGTCACTGATCGCGATTTACATGTGGGCGGGCCCGCACCACTTGCATTACACATCGCTGCCAAACTGGGCACAGTCGCTGGGCATGGTGTTTTCGGTGGTTCTGCTGGCCC
>CAZHLE010000031.1:16086-16453 GCA_964533065.1 uncultured Woeseiaceae bacterium
TCCGATCCTGAAATTCATGATCGTGTCCCTGTCCTTCTACGGCATGTCGACCTTCGAGGGGCCGATGATGTCGATCAAGACCGTGAACGCATTGTCGCACTACACGGACTGGACCATCGGTCATGTGCATTCCGGCGCGCTGGGCTGGGTTGCGATGATGACCATCGGCACGATGTATTGCCTGATCCCGCGCCTTTTCAACAAGGACTCGATGTATTCGACGCGGCTGATCGACGTGCACTTCTGGACTTCGACAATCGGCGTCGTCCTGTACGCAGTATCGATGTGGATTTCGGGCATCACGCAAGGCCTGATGTGGCGAGCGCTGAACGACGACGGCACGCTGACCTACTCTTTCATCGAGAGC
>CAZHLE010000031.1:16463-23861 GCA_964533065.1 uncultured Woeseiaceae bacterium
ATCAAATTCACCTATCCCTACTACGGCATACGCCTGCTCGGCGGCCTGATTTTCTTCGCGGGCATGCTGATAATGGTCTACAACGTTTACATGACGGTCAGGCGGGTACAACCGCAAGCTGTACCCGTTATTCAGCCGGCGTGAGGTCAGAATCATGAATCACGAGAAAATCGAGAAAAACGTCAACCTCATGGCGATCCTGATTGTCGTAGTCATCAGTATCGGCGGCCTGGTCGAGCTGGTTCCTTTGATGCTGAGCGCCGATGCGACCGAACCTTACGAAGGTGTCGAACCCTATCCGGCCTTGCAACTCGCAGGCCGGGACATTTATATCAGGGAAGGTTGCTACGGCTGTCATTCACAACAGATTCGGCCGTTTCGCAGCGAAACCGAGCGTTATGGTCCGTACTCTGTCGCCGGCGAATTCGTATACGACCGCCCGTTCCAGTTCGGCTCGAAGCGCACCGGACCGGATCTGGCGCGGGTCGGCAAACGTTATAGCGATGAATGGCATCGCATTCACTTGCTCAATCCGCGCGATGTCGTGCCGGACTCCAACATGCCCGCCTATCCGTGGCTGGCAAATGCGGAGGTCGATGGCGAACTTGTTGCCGCGAAGATGGGTGCATTGCGGCGGCTCGGCGATCCGTATTCGGATGCCGACATCGAGAATGCTGCCGCTGCGGTGGCCGGCAAAACCGAGATGGATGCATTGATCGACTACCTGCAAAACCTCGGCACCGTTCGCTCAGCACGCTAGGGAGACACGCTTATGGATATCGGTGTACTGAGAGGCCTTTTGACTGCGATCATTCTGGTTCTGTTCCTGGCCATCTGCGCGTTGAGCTGGAGCCGCAATCGTCGCCAGGACTTTGATGCCGCCGCCGCTTTGCCACTGGGTGACGACACGCGGCCGCCTAAAGATGTCACGAACAAGGAGCAGAGCTCATGAGTAGCGCGTGGAGCTGGTTTATCGTCATCGGTACCGCGTTGTCGCTTGCCGCCTGTTTCTGGTTGATTGTATGGACCAACCGCCAGCGCGCAACTGACGAGGAAATCAAGGAATCCGAGGGCCATGTCTGGGACGAGAACATACGTGAGCTCAATAATCCCTTGCCAATGTGGTGGCTTTGGTTATTTGTGCTGACCATAGTGTGGTCGGTGTTTTACCTCATCTACTATCCGGGCATGGGCAACTTTGCCGGCGTCGGCGACTGGAGCCAGGAACAGCAATACGCCGACGAAGTCGCGGCGGCGGAATCCAAGTATGGGCCGTTATTCGCAGAGTACGGCTCGACCGATATCGTCGAACTGGCAAACGACCCGGCAGCGCTAAGCATCGGCGCCAGCCTGTACAGCAATTACTGCGCGCAATGCCACGGCTCGGGAGCACTTGGCGCCCGCGGCTTTCCGAACCTGACCGACGACGAGTGGCTGTGGGGCGGAGAGCCTGCGCAAATCGAGCAAAGTATCATCGCGGGCCGCAACGGCGTCATGCCGGCGCTGGGGGCGATATTCGCCTCGGACGAGGAAATCGACCAGATGGTTGTTTACGTGCAGAACATGCCGGACGGTCTCGATGCAGCGTCGCCGGCGCATGCCAGATACATGACTTTTTGCATTGCCTGTCACGGACCAACGGGCGCTGGCAACCCGGTATTTGGCGCGCCAAGCCTGGTTGATGATATCTGGCTGTACGGCAGTTCCCCGCTCGAGATTCGCAAATCGATCGTTGAAGGGCGCAACGGCATCATGCCCGCGAGTGGCGAATTGCTGGGTCCGGACAGGTCGCGGATCCTGGCCGCCTACGTCTACAGCCTGTCAAGCAGATAAGGTTTCCCGCACCATGCAAGACGGCGACAATCCAGCACTGCCTGAATGGTCACGCGATACGCAGAAAATTGCGGTACTGACGTGGATTTCTTTTCTCATTGCCGCCGCCTTTACGATGCTGTTATTTGCGTTTATCGACCCACTGCTGATCGTCGATTCCATCAACGTCGAATGGTTGGAGAGCAGTAACAGCGGTTACGCGATCGGCTTTTTCTTTCTTTGGGCGAATGGCTGGGCAGCAGGCTGGCTGACCCTGAGGCTCGTGCGGCGCAAACGCCGGGGCCCGACGGCCGAGAAACAGAATCACTGACAATGGCCAAACAGTCCGGCAGCAACTATCAGTACGGCCAGCTCTACCGTAGTGAAGACAAAGTCTACCCGCGCGAAGTATCGGGTCGTTTCGCTCGCCTGCGACGCCTGGCCATGTTCGTTCTGCTCGGTGCGTTTTACCTCGGGCCCTGGCTGGTCTGGGATGGCCGACAGGCGATCCTTTTTGATTTGCCAGCCAGGAAATTCTACATCCTGGGGATGACCCTTTGGCCGCAGGACTTCGTTTACCTCGCGCTACTGCTGATTATCCTTGCCGTCAGTTTGTTTTTTTTCACGGCACTTGCAGGACGGCTCTGGTGTGGCTTCGCCTGCCCGCAGACGGTCTGGACCGAAGCGTTTACCTGGATCGAGATGGCCATCGAAGGTGACCGCAGTCAGCGTATGAAACTGGACAAGGCGCCGTGGACCCTCGACAAGATTCGCAAGAAGGCACTGAAACAATTTCTCTGGATAGTACTGGCCTTGTTTACAGGTTTCAGCTTCGTCGGTTACTTCTCGGCTGTGCGACCGCTCGCAATCAGCCTGATCAATTTCGAGGCCAATGCCTGGTCCATCTTCTGGATGGCCTTCTATGGCTTCGCCACTTACGGCAACGCAGGCTACATGCGCGAGCAGGTATGCAAGTACATGTGCCCGTACGCGCGTTTCCAGGGCGCAATGTTCGACCACGACACCCTGATCATCAGCTATGACGCAGAACGCGGCGAACCGCGCGGTAGTCGTCGCCGCGGTTCAGACGCCAAAGCGCAGGGCCTTGGCGACTGCATCGACTGCACCCTGTGTGTGCAGGTATGTCCAACCGGCATCGACATTCGCAAGGGCTTGCAGTATGAGTGTATTGCCTGCGCGGCCTGTATCGATGCCTGCGATACCGTCATGGACAAGGTGGGCTCGCCGCGCGGGCTGATTCGCTACAGTACAGAGCACGCGCTGGAGCACAAGTCCTTTCATGTGTGGCGGCCGCGGACCATCGTCTACAGCGCAATTCTGGTGTTGCTCATCACGTCGATGGTCACGACTATAGCTTTCAGAGAGCCGGCTATCCTCGACGTAATTCGCGATCGCAATGCCTTGTATCGTGATGTTGGCCGCCAGGGCATTGAAAACAGTTTCACGGTTCGCGTGATCAACAAGCAGAATAATGCCCACCCGTTTACATTGAGCGTCAGTGGCATGCAAGGGCTGCAAATAAGAACAGAAACCGATTTTGTGTTGCAGGGCGAGTCAGTCAAGACCTTGCCGGTATCTGTTACGGCCCCGCACGAAAGTGCGGTTGGCGGTAATGTCATTACTTTTGAATTGCGCAGCACCGACGGCAGCAATATTCATGTCACTGAAGAAAGTCGCTTTCGCGGCCCAACCGAGAACCGCTGATGCACACGAATGAAACCTGGTACCGCAATCCCTGGGTCTGGCTGGTCATCGCAATACCCGCACTCACGGTGCTCGGTTGCACATTCACGCTTTACCTGGCGCTGACCCATCCGGTCTCGCTCGTCAACGACGCGGCACAGGACACACCTGTCGCAACGGGAAGCCGGACCAACGGCGGCGATTAATGTCGAGTGCCGCCGTTTGCTTTCACTGCGGCGATGCGCTCCCTGGCGGCGCACCTGTCGTTGCGCATTTGCAAGGTCATGATCGTCCAATGTGCTGCATTGGATGCAGGGCGGTTGCAGAATTCATCGCCGCCAGCGGGCTGAATGCGTTTTACGATTTTCGCCGCCAGCCGGATGCGGATCTGAAGCTCCGCCCTGAGGAGGTCAACTGGCAGCATTTCGAGGACACGGACCTGATCAACCGTTACGTTGCGCAGAAGGGCGATGCCGCGGAAACGACCATCGAGGTCGGCGGCATGTATTGTTCCGCCTGCGTATGGTTGCTGGACAAGGCGCTGCGGCAGTTCCCGGCGATCGAGTCGATCGAAATCAACCCGTCGGTCCGTCGTGCAGTTGTCCGCTGGAATATACGCGAGCTGAGTTTCGCCGGGCTGCTGGCGGCAGTAGCACGTATCGGTTTCAAGCCCGCCCCGATCAGTGCTGATCAGGTTGCGAACAGCGACAGGATTGAAGATCGCGTCGCGCTGAAACGGTTGATCGTCGCCGGCGCAGCAGGCATGCAGGTGATGATGTTCGCTGTTGCATTGTACGCCGGGGACTACTTTGGCATCGACGAGAGCCTGGAACGATTTTTCAGGTGGATCAGCCTGCTGGTCACCGTGCCGATTTTCACGTTTTCAGCGCAGCCGTTCTACATCGCTGCGTGGCGTGGGCTGCGTGCGCGGGCGCCCGGCATGGATCTGCCCGTCTCACTCGCCATCATTGCGGCGTTTACTGCATCAGTATTCGCGACCTGGACGAACACAGGTGACATTTATTTCGACTCCGTCGCGATGTTCGTTTTCTTTCTCAGTGCTACCCGTTTCCTGGAAATGCGCGTGCGACATCACGCGGGCGACCAGGCAACGGCACTGGCGCAGCTGCTGCCCGACACGGCCATAAGGCTCAGCAATGGCGTCGCCGAGACGGTTGCCCTCGATCGCCTGCGCATCAATGACGTCATCAGCGTATTGCCCGGCGACGTCCTGCCGGTTGATGGCGAATTGCTAACGGGCAATCTGGCGACGGATGAATCGATGTTGAGCGGTGAATCCCTGCCCGTGACCAGGCGACTCGGTGATGTTGTGTTTGCTGGTGCGATTGTTCGTTCCGGCAATGCAACCATCAGGGTCACCCAGGTGGGCGCGAGTACGAGCCTGGCCGAGGTAGGTCGCATGATCGATCGGGCCAAGGCCGATCGCCCACGGGTCGCCGTACTCGCAGACCGGATCGCAACCCGGTTTGTGCTCGCCGTAATTTTGATTTCGCTTGCCGCCGCCCTGATCTGGCTACACCTCGATCCATCGCGAGCCTTTGCGGTCGTGCTCGCGACACTGGTCGTTACCTGCCCCTGCGCGCTTTCTCTGGCAACGCCGGCTGCACTGGCCGCCGCCACCGCGCGCCTGGCAAAGAACGGCCTTCTGATCGTTCGTTCCCGGATCCTGGAAACACTTAGCCGCCCCGCACTCATGGTATTCGACAAGACCGGAACCCTGACAGAGGGCCGGCCCGTGATATTGCAAACCCAGGTGTTGGCTAAGGGTGAATCCGAACAATCGGTACTGCGAATCGCCGCCATTCTTGAAAGCGTATCCGAGCATGTTCTCGCCAGGGCATTCTCTGAATACTATCCGGGCGATGAGGCCGAACCTGGCGACGTGCAGGTTACCGCCGGATGCGGTGTGGAAGCGACCGTCGGCGGAACTCGTTTTCGCATTGGTGCCGCAGGCTTCGCAAGCGAGCCGAGTGGCGCGGCGATCGATGAATGGGACAACGACATGCAAGGCAGCCGGGTTTTTCTCGGTAACGAGCAGGGCTTGCTGGCCAGGTTCATCATTGGCGACGAATTGCGCAGCGACGCCCGCGACGCCATCGCCGGGCTGAAGGCGGCCGGATTTGCGGTCATGATCGCCAGCGGCGACCGTGAAGCCGCCGTCAGGGAGGCCGCCGCAAGGCTCAACATCAATCGATGGCACGCCGAGCTGTCTCCGACCGCAAAACTCAATTTGCTCGCCGAGCTTCGCAAGCAAGGCGAAACCATCATCATGGTGGGCGACGGCGTCAACGATGCGCCCGTGCTCGCCGCGGCAGACGGCTCCATCGCATTGGACGCCGGCACCGCCCTGGCCCGCGCCAGTGCAGACGCCGTATCGCTCGGTCGCAAGCTGGGTACGATCAATGTGGCAACGAGGGTCGCGCGGGCAACGCAGCGAGTCATACGCCAGAACATTTTCTGGGCGGTCCTGTACAACGCAACCGCCGTACCCCTGGCTGTCAGCGGCATGCTCGCCCCCTGGATGGCCGCGATTGGCATGTCACTCAGCTCGCTGATTGTCGTGCTGAATGCGCTACGCTTGCAGCGCGTATGAACATCCTCTATCTGCTGATTCCCCTGGGCTTGTTATTGCTGGCCGGCGCAGTCGCCGCATTCTTCTGGGCAGTCGGCGCAGGGCAATTCGATGACCTCGACTCGCCCGGCATAAGCGTCGTCATGGATGACGACAGCAAACCACCTGACGCATGACGGCCGAGGCGACTATCGTCGCGGCATTGCTCGCCGGATTCTTCGGCAGCACGCATTGCATCGGCATGTGCGGCGCGATCGTAACCTTGCTGGAATCGCCGACAACAACTGAGACGCGTGTGAATCCCTGGCTGCGGCGCGTCCTGTACAACCTGGGCCGAATGGTGTTTTACGTCCTGCTTGGTGGCGTTGCCGGATTCGGCGGCGTCATGCTGAGCAAGACCAGCGGCATGTTCAACGGGCTGCAGGCACTGCGTTTGCTGGCCGCGCTGCTCGTGATTGCGATCGGACTGAACCTCCTGTTTGACTGGCGCCTGACCCGCGTTCTCGAAAGCGCCGGCGCCGGCCTCTGGCGTCGTGTTTCCGGCCTTGCCCGACACGTACTGCCTGCCAGCACACCGGGGCGCGCGTTCCTCGCGGGAATGATCTGGGGCGCCTTGCCCTGCGGGCTCGTCTATAGCGTCGTTGCGATCGCTGCGACCAGCGGCTCGCCGGCCGCGGGCGCTGCGGTCATGCTCGCTTTCGGGGCAGGCACTGCACCGGCCATGCTGGCAGTCGGGGCATCGGCCGAGCGATTCAGGCGCCTGCGCGCCAATACCCGCTTGCGGCGCATCGGCGGACTGATCATTATTTTGCTCGGACTCGCTGCACTGGCGCCGTTCGCCAGCAGCTTTGGCAGCCACGCAGAGCACCTGACATGGGTCGAACCCAGGGGTGTAGCGCCGGTCTACAGACTCGCGTACTTTTAGACGGGACCTTAATCGATCAGGGCAATCAATCATGTTGACGAGACGCCAGTACCTTAAGAATTCAGCCTTGCTTGCCGCCGCGAGTTCGCTCCCGGCTGGCGTATTGCAGGCCTTCGAAAGCGAGCAGTTGATTACGCGCGCAATCCCGAAGACCGGCGAGAAACTGCCGATCATCGGTCTCGGCAGCTCCGCGACCTTTCGCCAGGTCGCCGAGCAGGAAGATGTTACGGCGCTTGCAGAAGTCCTTGACGCTTTGGTCGAAAATGGCGGCTCCGTATTCGACACAGCGCCATCCTACGGTGCCGCCGAGCAGGTCGCGGGCAGGATTGCCGGGGAACGCGGCCTGACCGACAAGATCTTCTGG
>CAZHLE010000032.1:0-10502 GCA_964533065.1 uncultured Woeseiaceae bacterium
GCCGACGCGGCCCAGCCCGAGTAGCTGTTCAACATCGAGACGACCACCGGCATGTCGGCACCGCCGATCGCCATTACCATGTGAACGCCGAAGACCAGCGCAATGATGGTCATGATGATCAGGGGTTCGATACCGCCACCCGCCGCGGATTGCACCACGAACTCACGCCCGAACCAGATCGCAGCCACCAGCAGGCCCAGGTTGAACAGGTGCCGTCCCGGCAGCGTCAACGGTTTGCCGCCAATGCGGCCACTGAGCTTGCCAAACGCGATCACGGATCCGCTAAATGTTACGGCACCGATCAGGATTCCGAGATAGGTTTCGATGTCATGGATGGTCAGCTCGACGCCGGTGTGATGCACCGTCGGATCGAGGAAGTTCGCGAAGCCAACGGCGACCGCGGCGAGGCCCACCAGGCTGTGCAGGCTCGCGACCAGCTCCGGCATCTGTGTCATCTGTACCCGCCGCGCGAGCACGATGCCGATACTGCCGCCGATCAACAGCGCCCCCAGCAACAACTCGTAATGCCGGGTCACAACACCGAGCACAGTCGCGACCAGAGCGATCGCCATTCCGAGGATGCCGTACCAGTTACCACGACGCGCCGTTTCCTGGTTCGAAAGCCCGCCGAGAGCGAGAATAAAAAGTACCGTTGCAGCTATGTACGATACGGTTACGATGCCTGCACTGATCATCTCGGCCTCACTTGCGGAACATTTCGAGCATGCGACGCGTGACGGCGAAGCCGCCCGCGATGTTGACGCTCGTTATCAGAATGGTAAATACGGCGATCCACTTGACGACTTCGTTGTCGGTACTGATTTGCAGTAGCGCACCGATAACGATGATGCTCGAAATCGCATTCGTCACGCTCATGAGCGGTGTGTGCAAGGCCGGCGTAACGTTCCAGATCACCATGTAGCCAACGAAACAGGCGAGCACGAACACGGTGAAGTGAGCCATGAACGACTCTGGTGCGACCGCACCGAGACCAAGCAAGGCCAGGCCACCAATAACGGCGGCCGCGATCGGACCAAACGATGACCGCTTCATCTCGACCTTGACGCGCGCCGGCGCGGCAGCCTTGACCGGTGCCGCCGATAGTTTGGGTGCAGGAGGCGGCCAGGTGGTGACACCACCCGTGCATACGGTGACGCCGCGAATGACTTCGTCGTCCATGTTGACATTGATGACGCCGTTTTTCTCCGGGCAAAGTTCGGTCAACAAGTGCCGCAGGTTGGTGCCGTAAAGCTGACTCGCCTGCGCAGCAAGTCGACTGGGAAGATCGGTGTAACCGATGATCGAAACCCCGTCGCGTACAACAACCTTGTCTTTTTCCGTCAATTCGCAGTTGCCGCCCTGCTCGGCAGCGAGGTCGACGATGACACTGCCGTCCTTCATCGACGCCACCATCTTCGCGGTAATCAGGCGTGGTGCTGGCTTACCTGGTATCAGCGCGGTCGTGATGATGATGTCCACATCCTTGGCCTGCTCGGCGAACAGCGCCATTTCCGCCGCGATAAACTCGGCGCTCATGGTCTTGGCGTAACCACCTTGTCCGGAACCGTCTTCATCGGCGAACTCGAGCATGAGGAATTCGGCGTCCATGCTCTCGACCTGTTCCTTAACTTCCGGCCGCGTATCAAATGAACGTACGATCGCGCCCATGCTTTTCGCCGTGCCGATGGCGGCGAGTCCCGCGACGCCGGCGCCGATAACGAGCACTTTGGCCGGCGGTACCTTGCCGGCAGCCGTAATCTGGCCCGTGAAAAAGCGTCCGAAATGTTGCGCCGCTTCAACGACTGCCCGGTAGCCACCAATGTTCGCCATCGAGCTCAGCGCGTCCATTTTCTGCGCGCGCGAAATGCGCGGCACGCTGTCCATTGCCATTGCAGTCGCACCGCTATCTGTCAACTGTTTCAGCAGATCGGGGTTCTGCGCCGGCCAGAAAAAACTGATCAGAGTTTTGTTCTTATCGAGTAATCCAGCCTCATCGGCCGACGGTGCACGCACCTTCAGGATAATGTCCGATTGCGCCCACAGCTCTGCGGCACTGGCGACGATCGTGCAACCCGCAGCCTCGTAGG
Source organism: uncultured Woeseiaceae bacterium (assembly GCA_964533065.1). GTDB lineage: Bacteria > Pseudomonadota > Gammaproteobacteria > Steroidobacterales > Woeseiaceae > UBA1847. The sequence continues at coordinate 2,088 of CAZHLE010000032.1, forward strand.
CCTCGTTCGAGTAGCTCGCGGCAGCGCCCGCATCCCTCTCAACCGCAACGCTAAACCCCAGCTTGATCAGTTGCGCCGCGACCTCCGGCGTCGTCGCCGCGCGACGCTCGCCCGCATGTATTTCTTTCGGCACGCCGATTTTCATGCACTACCTCCATTTCAAGTCGCCGTACTCTAGCAAAAAAAAGGACGCCGGCCGGCGTCCTTTTTCCCAAAATTCCTGCGCACCGACCTAGTCGCGCGTTGCCGCCGGCCGCACCTGCCGATCCTTCATCCGCTCCCGCAGCCGCTGACGCTGTTCCGGTGTGAGATCCCGAAAGCGATCCCGAAGCATCTGGCGACGTTCCAACGGAATTTCCTGAAAACGCCTGAAGTTTTCTCGGATGCGATGTTGGTCCTCAGGGGGCAATTCGCGAAATTCCTGGTACCGCTCACGAATGGTGTCACGCTGCTGATCGCTCAAATTGCGCCAGGTTCCAAAACGCTGCTTGGCCCTCTGGCGCTCTGCATCGGACATTTTCGACCAGCGCTCGGCGCCTACCGATAGCTGCCGTTGCCGCTCTGGGTCGATCTGGTCCCAGCCCTCGGCGAACACACTCAGTACCTGCCTCTGCTGCTCGTTCAGGCTGTCCCAACTGACCCCGTCGTCGGCTATCGCTGCTGAACTCGCGAGCAGTGCCAGAACCGCAAGCAAATGTCTACTGTTCATCATTCATCTCCTTCGATTCTTCACCTTTCGGCGCGGGATCAATCCGCTTGTCTATCTCGTTCCTGTTGCGTGCTTCTGCTGCGAACATTGGCCAGTCTTCCTCCGATCCTTCCCAGCTTCCCAGGTACTCGAGAAATTCCATATCCGGTATTTCCTCTTCGGCGACAGCCGCCTGGCTGCATGCCAGCAGCAGTGCGCCGAAACAGACTCGACTAACCGGCATTGCTTTGCGCGTCCAGGTCAGTTGCATCGAGCCAGCTGTAAAACTCGAGGTTCTCAAACATTTCCAGGTTTTCGCCCTCGAGCAGAATCTCAAAGTCGGCCACTGAGTCCATGGGCAATGTGGCCGTGTCCGGGCCGCTCACCAGCATCACGGTTACCAGCGCGGCGGCGGCAACGCCGGTAACGGGCAACCAACGGCCCCAGGTCGCTGCCGCACGGTGACCTTGCAAGGCATCGACCGCCGCATGCCGACTCCGATTCAGGCGTGACAGAGTGGCAGCATCGAGTTGCTCGACGCTGCTGTCGAACGCGGCTTTCGCCTGCTCGGCGAATTGCTTGTCTGACCTCTTTTCGTTTGGCTCATTCATTACCAGTGGTCTCCCAGATTCTCCCGCAACGTGTGCACGGCACGAGAATAATGGGTCTTGACGCTACCATCGGAACAACCCATCGCTATCGCAGTTGCCGCGACATCCAGCCCCTCAAAAGTGCGCAGCATGAATGCTTCGCGCTGTCGTCCGGGCAGGTCGCGTAGCGCGCGCTCGAGCTGCTGCATTGCCTCAATGCTCTGCAATTGCTCGTCCGGCGCCCGGCCGGCCGGATCCGGTGCCTCGGCGACCGGATCGTAGTCATCGTCAGCGCTGGCACGTCCGAACCAGGACATGACGCGATTACGAACCTTCGCGCGCCGGTGCCAGTCGCGAATGCCGTTTTGCAGTATGCGGTAGAACAGTGGCATCCATTCGGCCTCGGCCCTGCCCGCATAATTGTTCACGAGCTTGATCATTGCCTCTTGAACAAGATCAAGCGCCTCATCACGGTCGCGAATCGCGATCTCCGCGATACGCAGCGCCCGACGCTCGACGCCGGCCAGAAACTGGTTCAGTTGCTTTTCGCGCTGCAGTGTACTCACCCCGGTCGAAGATTCGCGGATCGACGATACCGCAAAAACGCCGAGTGCGGCGCCTGGCAGACTCCTGATTTCAGCAATCGCATGATCCATATGCGCTTTCCCGCTGACTCCACCATGGAGTCAAAAACGTGTCACTCTTATATAACGCCGGAAGAGCCACCCCGTTGACAGCGTCCGGCAACCAGTTATGTTGCAGATTATGTGAAATATATGGTCCTAACCATCTGATTTTAAACAACTAAAATGAGTAAACCGACGATTCTCCGGGTCGCCGTCAATGTGCCCCTGTCGCGACTGTTCGACTATCTGCCGGCTGTGGGCAGCATCCCTGTACAGCCCGGATCAAGGGTTGTCGTTCCTTTCGGCCGCCAGAAACAGATCGGCGTAGTTATGGCGCTGGCCGCCGGCAGCGACGTGCCAACCCACAAATTGCGGCGTTGTCACACGCTGCTGGACGAGGTGCCGCTCTTGTCCGCGTCGGATCTCAGCCTGATTTCGTTTACCAGTGACTATTATCACCATCCGATTGGCGAGGTTGTTGCGGCCGCACTGCCGGCGCTCCTGCGCAGCGGCAAACCGCTGCTGCCCAGTCTGCAGTCAGTGGCAATAACCGACGCCGGTGCGAGCGTCGATGTCGACGCGCTTGCCCGGCGTGCACCGCGCCAGGCCGAATTGCTGCAGATCCTCCGTGATGCCGGCGGCAATGGGATGGATGCCGATACGCTCAACGATTTGCTACCCGACTGGCGGCGTGCGGCGAAACCCTTGCTGGAAAAAGAACTGCTGGCCCGTTTTACGCGAACCGCTGCCGCGGATCCGCCCGAATGCGGCGTCGCCGCGACACCGGGCCCGGAACTCAATGCGCATCAACAGGACGCACTCAAAACATTGCGATCGGCGAGCGGTTACGCTGCGTTCCTGCTCGACGGCGTAACGGGCAGCGGCAAGACGGAAGTTTACTTGCAGCTCATACGCGATGTGCATGCTGCCGCAAAACAGGTGTTGATACTCGTGCCTGAAATCGGACTTACGCCACAGCTCGTTGCACGTCTTCGGCAACGGCTCGGCATCGAGCCCGTGGTGCTGCATTCCGGCCTCCCCGATGCCGAGCGACTCGCTGCCTGGCGCTGTGCCCAACAGGGCACCGCGCAGTTAGTGGTCGGCACGCGATCCGCGGTATTTACGCCATTGCCAAAGCTCGGCCTGATTGTGGTTGACGAGGAGCACGATCATTCACTCAAGCAACAAGAGGGCTTGCGTTACTCGGCGCGTGACCTCGCGATTGTGCGAGCTCGAAGCAGCAATGCGCGTGTCATTCTCGGCTCGGCGACGCCCACACTGGAAACCCTGCAGCATTGCCGCAGCGGCAATTTCACGCATCTTCGGCTGCCTTCGCGAGCGGGCGGCGCCAGGCCACCGCGTCTGCGCCTGGTCGATCCCGGTGACGTGGGCAACGGCGACAACCTCGGCACGGCGCTGGCCGACGCTATGGAACAGCAACTGCGCCGCGGCAGCCAGGTCCTGCTGTTCCTGAATCGGCGCGGCTTCGCCCCGACGCTGATCTGTACCAGCTGCGGCCACCTCGCCGAGTGCAGCCGCTGCGATTCCCGCATGACAGTGCATGCGCAGGACCGCCGTTTGCGTTGTCATCACTGTGGCGCAGAGGCGCGATTGCCGGAAAGCTGCGCGCATTGCAATGCACCGATGAAACCGCTGGGCGCCGGGACCGAGCGCCTCGAAGAGGCGCTGCTGAGAAGGTTCCCCGGGTACGCCGTGCGCCGCATCGACAGCGACAGCACACAGCAACGCGGTGCAATCGAATCAGCGCTGCTGGCCGCCGAACAGGGTGATGCCGACATCCTCGTGGGCACGCAGATGCTGTCGAAGGGGCATCACTTCCCAAAGTTGACGCTGGTTGGCGTAGTCAACGCTGACCAGGGTTTGTTCGGCACCGATTTTCGCGCTACCGAAAGACTCGCACAGTCGATTATCCAGGTGGCAGGCCGGGCCGGGCGTGAAACGCAGCAGGGCGAGGTGCTCATCCAGACGGCGTTCCCGGAGCACCCATTCTGGCAATTGTTGCTCCGCGGTGGCTATCCGGGAGTGGCCGATGCGGCACTCGCCGAGCGTGAACAGTCACGCTGGCCGCCCTATACACGACTGGTATTGCTGCGCTCGAACGCGCACCGGCAGGCAGATGCGCTGGCGTTTCTGCAGCGCGCGGCCGAGCTGATTGCCGACCAGCGCGCGGTCACCTTGCGCGTGCTGGGACCAGTCAATGCACCGATGGCCAGGAAGGCGGGTCGCTATCGAGCCCAATTGTTATTGCAGAGCAGCGATAGAAAGTCCCTGCATTTGCTGCTCGCATCCTTACGGCCGATGCTGGAGGCCGATCCTGCGGCCCGCAAGGTTCGCTGGTCGATCGACGTCGATCCCATCGAGTTATTTTAATGTAGAATCCGCAGCGCATGAAAACCCTGGTCACAAAACTCATTCAAAGCGCACTCGACACGCTGCCGGATCTGGCCGGTGCATCAGCCGGGCTCACCATCGAAACAACAGTCGAGCGTACGCGTGATCCCAGTCACGGCGATTTCGCTACCAATGTCGCCATGCGCCTTGCAAAAGCCGTCGGTCGTAACCCGCGTGAACTGGCGACCAGGATTGTTGCTGCTATTCCGGCCAGCCCCGACGTCGACAAGGTGGATATTGCAGGTCCCGGCTTCATCAATATTCATCTCAGTGCGGCGGCATTGCATGCCGAAATCAGAAAGCTGCTCGAGCAGGGAGTCTGCTACGGACGGCAGGCACAGAAAGAATCACCGCGCATACTGCTCGAGTTCGTGTCCGCGAATCCCACCGGCCCGTTGCACGTCGGGCATGGCCGACACGGTGCCTATGGCGCAACGGTTGGCAACCTGTTGGAAGCGGCGGGTTATGCCGTTGATCGCGAGTACTACGTCAACGACGCCGGTCGGCAGATGGATATTCTCGGCCTCAGTGTTTGGTTGCGCTGGCTGGAATCGCAGGGCACACAGTTCAGCTTTCCGAGCGCGGGCTATCGCGGCGAGTACATTCGCGACATCGCGGCCGAGATCGATACCAAAGGCGCGGCAACAGTGGACCGCGACACACTGCTTAGTGAGATTCCCGCGGACGCACCCGAGGGTGACAAAGAGGCGCACATCGGCGCCCTGATCGAGCGCGCCAAAATGCTGCTCGGCGCGGATCGATTCAACCACATCCGACAGCAGTCGCTCGAATCTATCCGGCAGGACATAGAACAGGACCTCGCCGAATTCGGCGTCGTGTTCGATCGCTGGTATTCAGAGCAAAGCCTCGAGTCCACGGGTCGCATCGACGCCGCACTGGCGGTGCTCCGCGAGCGTGGCATGCTATATGAAAAGGACGGTGCGACCTGGTTTCGCGCCGAGCAATTCGGCGATGAAAAGGATCGCGTGGTCATCCGTGAGAACGGCGTCAAAACATATTTCGCCTCGGACATCGCCTATCACTTCGACAAGCGCGAACGTGGCTACGATTACCTGATCGACATCCTGGGCTCCGATCACCATGGTTATGCGCCGCGGGTCAGTGCCGGCCTCGCGGCGATGGGCTACGACGCCAGCAGCCTTGAAGTCGAGCTCATGCAGTTCGTGGCGCTGTATCGCAATGGCGAGAAGCTCTCGATGTCGACACGTTCGGGCGAGTTCGTCACCCTGCGTGAACTGCGTGACGAGGTTGGCAACGATGCCGCACGCCTTTTCTATGTCATGCGCTCCAACGATCAGCACCTCGACTTTGATCTCGAACTCGCCAAGAGTCATTCCAATGACAATCCCGTGTACTACATCCAGTACGCATTCGCGCGTATCGCGAGCGTTTTTCGCCAGCTGGCCGAGAAGGGGCTCAGCCACGATGAGGCGCGCGGTCGCAGCAACCTTGGTTTGCTGGTGGAAGTGCAGGAGAAGGCCCTGATGGGCGCACTGGGTCGTTACCCGGAAGTCATATTGCTGGCCTCTAATAATCGAGCGCCGCAACACCTCGTGCATTACCTGCGCGAGCTTGCGAACGACTTTCACAGTTATTACAACGCGCACGCCTTCATCGTCGACGACGCTGCGCTGCGCGACGCACGATTGACGCTGATCAATGCCGCCCACGTTGTCATCGGCAATGGCCTTGGCATTCTCGGTGTCAGCGCCCCGGACAAGATGTAATGGCAAATCGTAAACGACGGCGCACAGCGCGTAGCCAGGACCGCCAGCAGCAGAGTTACCCAGGCTGGGTGTGGATGTTGTTTGGCCTGGCGATAGGCCTGTCCGTTGCCTTCGCGGTATACGTCAAGGACCGCGGGTCCGCTACGCGCACTGCGACGCCGCCAACGGCCGCCGCAAAACCGCCGATCGACCGGAACGGCGAGCAGACTTCGGCCGCGGTCGTACCGCCGGAAGCAGAAGCGACCAAGGAACCGCGCTTCACGTTTTATACCTTGCTACCCGACATGGAGGTTACGGTGCCGGGCAAGCTGCCTGACCTCGAGGCCGACAAGGAACCGCGGGCTATTGTCGAGCCCGGCGTCTATGTTTTGCAGGCTGGTTCGTTCTCGAGCCATGCCGACGCCGAAAAGCGGCGCGCGGAGCTTGGCTTGCAGGGCATCTCGTCGCGCATCCAGCGGGTACAGGTCAATGATCGCAATTACCACCGCGTCTACATCGGCCCCACTGAAGACCTGGACGAATTGAACATGCTGCGCAGTCGGCTGCGCGCGGCGAAAATTGACGTACTTCGAATTCGCCTCAGTGACTAGTCACCGTCTGCTGCTGCCCGGGATGTTGCTGCTGGCCGTGTCCGCCTGCAGCTGGGAGACGGCAATGCAAACGACTGATTCGCCAGCCGCGCCGGAGGCGACTTCGTCGGAGAGTGCCACGCGGACCACTGATGAAGCTCCGTTGCAAGCCGCCATGCGGGCGACCGAGCTTCGCATCAGCATCGCAGCGGTGGGCGACATGATGCTGGGCACTGATTACCCGCAGAACCACCTGCCCGATGACGACGGCGCAAGTTTCCTTCAGGGCGTCACCGCGGTGCTGTCGGCCGCCGATATAGCTTTCGGGAATCTCGAAGGTGTACTCGCCGACGGTGGTGAGCCGGTAAAGAAATGCAGCAATACGAACGCCTGTTACCTGTTTCGCTCACCGACGCGGTACGCGGAACATTTTCGGGCTGCCGGCTTCGATGTCCTGAGCCTCGCCAACAATCATGCGCGCGACTTTGGCGAAGAGGGCCGCACAGCGACGATGCAAGCACTGGATGCCGTCGGTATCCATCATTCGGGGCGCGAAGGCGAGTTCGCGAGTTTCAAGGCGGACGAACTCAACATTGCGGTGCTCGCTTACGCAGTCACCAGGGACTCGAATATGCTGCTCGATTATGAGCTGGCCGAGCAGACGGTGCGGGAACACGCGAACGGGCACGATATCGTCATCATCTCGTTCCATGGCGGCGCCGAAGGTGCTGCGATGATGCACGTACCGTTTGCGGAGGAAGAATACTTAGGAGAACCGCGCGGCGATGTCGCCATGTTCGCCAGGCGCATGGTCGATGCCGGCGCGGATCTCGTCATTGGCCACGGGCCGCACGTGGTTCGCGGAATCGAGCTTTACAACGAACGCCTGATCGCCTACAGCCTTGGCAATTTTGCAACTTACTATGGCATCAGCGTAGACGGAGCCAAGGGCCTCGCGCCAATCCTGCTGGCAACTCTCGACGGCACGGGTCGATTCGTCGAGGGTAAGATCGTATCCACCGTGCAACTGCGTCCCGATGGCCCGAGTATTGATCCGCAGAATCGTGCTTTTAGTCTCATCAAGGGTCTGAGCATCGAAGACTTCGGCGACCCGGGAATTGAATTCACGCCGGACGCTCGCCTGCTACCAAAATAACCAAAGGGGTCAGAGCCCCTTTTGGCCCATATATGGAATTGACCACATGTGGTCAAAAAAGGGCTCTGACCCCTTTCCTCTTCAGTCTTCGGCGCCGAGTGATTTGAAGTCAACGCCGAGCGCGCGCAGCTTACGATAGAGGTGTGTGCGTTCCATACCGATCCGTTTTGCGAGCGCGCCAACCTTGCCCTCGCAGAGCACCAGTTGTTGCTGCAGATAGGCGCGCTCGAACTGTTCGCGTGCCTCCCGCAGTGGCAAAGCCAGCAAATCCTGCTTCACCAATGGCTCGTTGACCGTCTCGGTCGCACGAAGATCGCTTTCAACCTCGGCCAGGGTGATGTCGCCCGATTCTTCAAGCAGCAGCAAGCGGCGCACCAGGTTTTTCAGCTCACGCACGTTGTCGGGCCACGGATAATTGCGCAGCCGATTCTGTGCAGCAACACTGAAGCGGCGGAAAGCGAGGCCTTCAGAATCCACGAGCTTGTCGACGTGGTGCGCCAGCAGTTCCGGCACGTCTTCCGAGTACTCACGTAACGGCGGCACGCGCACGGTCAGCGTACTCAGTTGTGCAACGAGGTCGCGACGCAGGTCGCAGATCAGGCAGACCCGCGCCACGTCGAGGTCCG
>CAZHLE010000032.1:10512-23592 GCA_964533065.1 uncultured Woeseiaceae bacterium
CGACGCAGGTCGCCACGATCGATATTAGCTTCGAAGTTAGCCGGCGCCGTCGCAATGATACGCGCCTCGAGACGCAGGTTCGCCTTTCCGCCTGCTCGCCGGAACTTCTGGTCGTCGATAACTGCCAGTATGATCTTCTGCGCCGTCGCACTTAGGTCTGTCAATTCGTCAATGATCAGCGTGCCGCCGGCCGCGCGCTCAAAAGCGCCTGCATGTATTTCTCCGCCGGTTTCGCTACCGAGCAAAAGCTCCTCGACATTACTATCGGTCAGCGATGCCGCCGTAACGCTGATCAGCGGGCCATCCGCCCGCTTGCTCAGCGCGTGCAGGTAACGCGCGAAGGCGCTACGCCCGGTACCGGGTTCGCCGGTAATCAGAACCGGCGCATCGTGTGGTGCATACTGCTGCACGCGTTCGCGCAGGCCCTGCATCAACTTGCTGCGCCCGACCGGCGCCAGCAGTGTGGGCAACGCGGCGTAGGCCGACCGCGACTGTTTGTCTGCGGACTCGAGCGCAGCCTCGACCGTGCGCAGCAATTTCGCGAGCGACAGTGGCTTTTCCACGAAATCGAAAGCACCCAACCGGGTTGCTTCTACAGCCGCATCGACCGTGCCGTGACCCGACATGATGACCACGGGGCAATCAAGGCTGCCGCCTTCGGACCACTCGCGCAGCAATGTGATGCCATCCGTATCAGGCATCCAGATGTCCAGCAGGATCAGGTCGAAGTCAGCATCATCCCGTGCCTTGCGCGCCTCATCGGCATCGGCCGCAACAGTCACGTCGTAGCCCTCTTCGGAAAGTATTTCCTGAATCAGGGCCCGGATATCGGCCTCGTCATCAACTACCAGCACATGAGAAATGCTCATGCTCTTTCCCTCCTTTGGTCGGCACGCCCAGGTGCCCTGACGATCATCGCTTCACGAGCTGCTTCATTGAGCGGCAGTCGGACGCTTATTACAGCTCCCCCATTTGTGCCGTTGCAGGCGCGAATGGTGCCGACATGTTCTTCGACAATTTTCTTTACAATTGCGAGCCCGAGCCCGGTTCCCTTCGGTTTGGTAGTCACGTAAGGATCGAACACCTGCGCGAGTGAGCCCTCGCGAAATCCGGGGCCGTTGTCCTGCACTTCGATCTGTATGACTTCAACATTATTAATCTCGGCAGCGCTTACGTGCACATCAATTCGTCCATCATCCTGGTTCTCGAGTGCCTCGGTAGCATTACGCAGCAGGTTGTGCAAAATCTGCCGCACTCTTCCAGCATCAGCTTCGACCAATGGCATGCTCGGATCTGACGTCAGAACAATTTCAATAGCACTTTCCTGTGCGCGATAAAGGTCGACAACCTCATGCACAAGTTTATCGATGCTGAACAAACTGAAATCCATATCTGGCGCACGTGCATAGTCACTGAAGGCATTGACCATTTCCTTCATCGCCTCGACCTGTTGCACGATAGTGTGTGTCGCGCGATCTAGAACTTGGGCGTCGTCAGCACTCATGGTGCCGAGGTATTTGCGGCGCATGCGTTCGGCTGACAGCTGTATTGGTGTCAGCGGATTCTTGATCTCATGTGCGAGGCGGCGTGCAACTTCGCCCCAGGCTGCGTCGCGCTGCGCCTGCAGCAACGCAGTAATATCATCAAAAACGATGACGTAACCGGCGGCTTGGTCTTCGTCACCCGGCAGAGTTGTGCACGCGCAGGTCAGGATGCGCCGACCCATTTCACCACGCAGCACCAGTTGCTCACGCCACTCTGTTTCACCGGACTCAAGGTGCATCCTCGCGACATCGACAAATTGCTCCAGCAACGGTTGGCCGCGAGCAACATCCACCAGGTTTTCACCAGCCCGGTCTTCAAGATCGACATTAAGAATTGCGCCCGACGCCTGGTTGGCCGTGCGGATGCGCATGTCTGCCTCCAGCGCAATGACGCCGGTCGATAGCCGCGCCAGGATAACTTCAAGGTTGGTCCGCTCCGCCTCGACCATCGCCTGCGACAGACTCGCCTCACGGCGCGCACTCGCAAGGCGCCGGGTCATGTCATTAAAAGAATTGATGAGAAAACCGATTTCATCGCGCGTCGACGTGGGTAACCTGGTGTCAAAGTCGCCTTCTGCTACCGCCCGAGTACCGGCCACCAGATCCTGGATCGGCGCAACCAGACGGCGTGACAAAACGAATGCGCCGTAAACAGCCGCAAGCAAACTGAGCATAAAGACCACGGTCAGGGTCAATGTCAGATTGTACTTGAGCGGTTGTCGCAAAAACTGCATGCGCTGATAGCCGCGATAAGCTGCATCAACGCTTTCGGCCATGCGTGCGAGTCTGTCGGTCACCGGGAAATGAGCCTGTAGTACTCCAATCGGCTCGGATCGCCCGGCAGTCCTAAACAACACGGCAGTACGCACCACATAGTCTTCCGGATCCAGAGACACATAGGGCCGATTCTGTTGCAGTTGCAGCAATACTTCATCCTGCAGCGGTTTCGGCAACTCTGCATGCGAGCTGTCGGAACTCGTTGCAAGGATTCGATTGTTGGCGCCGTAGATTGTGATCTCGGTTGCGCCGCTCTCGCGCCGCAGCAAGCTGAGCTCAAGGACAAGTGCCCGTTCAGAGCTCTGGCTCAGGCGCTCTGCAATCTGTTCGGTCGCATTCAGGTGCCCGCGGACCTGCATCGAGAGTGCGGCCTGGCTTAGTTCGAGTGCGTTCTCCATGCCGGATGCGACTTCGACGTTGAACCACGAATCGATGCCGCGGTTGATGAACTGGAGGGAAAAATAGAACACGATCAAAAGCGGCACGACAGCAAGGCTGACAAACATTCCGACCACACGCGCCTTCAGTCGGGCGCCGGGAACGTGTGTTCTGTTTTCACGCCATAACCGCGCCAGGTTACCGACCAGCAGTACGAACAACAGAAAAACTCCGGCAATGTTGATCGCCAGGATGACATTCTGCAGACGATCAAACTCGCCTGAGTTTTCCGCGGTACGACTCAGCAGGAAAACGCCAACCAACACCAGGCCGACGCCGATCGCGGCCAGCAAGGTGTAAAAACCGCGCTTTATCGCTCGAGCATCCATTCCGACCATTCGCTTTCGAGTTGCCATTGATCCCGCCAGAAGAACAACATTCTGAGGGGCGCGGAGTATTGTCGTGTCTGCAATAGCGACCGCAGCCGTATCCGATAATCGCTATCGGCTTTGAGAACGGCATCGTCGACAACGGGCAGGCCCTGTAGACGGCCAAGATTATTCAGAGCCGAGTACAGCGTCGCAAAGGAGTCCTGCTCCCCGCTGTTGAGGTTGCGCACGATGTAACGTTGCGCAAGCGGCCGATATTCAAGTTCGAAGCGCACCGCGAGCTCGGCTTCGAGGTCATCCACGTACCAGCTTCGCACGCGAATGACCTCGACCTGCAACTCGATCATCAACGTAAGGCCACTCGACAGCGCGCGCAGCGCTTCGCTACTCAGGACCAGTTGCAACCGGGCATCCAGTGTATGCACGCCGTCGATCAGCCGACTCTCCGCCGATCGGACCTCGAAATAGCCAGCACGTTCGTTTTCGTCCTGGGCCATGCTGTTACCGGCAAATAGACCAAGCGCCAGCAGCAGGCTTGCCAACCAGCTGGTCGATCGATTTTCTGGCGTACGTAACATCGTTGCCTTCAGCGAACCTTTTCAAGACAGGCGAAATAAAAGCCGTCGAGTCGAGCCGTCCCGGGCAGGACCTGCTGACCGGGGGCCTTCCGACGCATTAGATCGCGGATGTTGTTATTTTGCAACAAATCAAGTTCCTCAACGTCGTCGCGACCGCTGACAAAGCGTGCCACGGTTTCTTCATTTTCGGCAGCGAGCACCGAGCAGGTGACGTACAACAGCCGTCCTCCAACCGTTAATAGTGGCCATAGCGCCGACAACATCGCGAGCTGCAGCGCCGCGAGCGACTCGATATCGTCGGCCCGACGCAGATGTTTGATATCTGGGTGCCGCCGGATGACACCACTCGCCGAGCAGGGGGCGTCGAGCAGAATGCCATCGTACAGCTGGCCGTCCCACCAGCTTTCAGGATTCGATGCGTCGCCACAGCATAAAGTTGCAGCCAGCCCGAGGCGCTCGAGGTTGGCGCCGACCGCGGCCAGCCGTGACGGATCGACATCCACGCAGCAGAGGTCAATCCGGTGGCCGCCGATCTCCTTCAGGTGCCCGCTTTTGCCTCCGGGTGCGGCACAGGCATCGAGGATGCGGCCCCCGATATCGTTGAGCAGGAATGGCGCGGCAAGTTGCGCCGCAGCATCCTGGACCGACACATGCCCCGCCGCGAATCCCGGTAACGCGTCGACGGCGTGCGGTTCGAGTAAACGCACGGCCTGTGGTGCCGCGGCCAGCAGTTCGGCCTCGATACCTTCCGCAGCGAGTCGCGCCACGTAATCGGCCGCAGTGCCATGCTCTGGATTCGTCCGTAGCCACATCGGCGCACGTTCATTATTTGCGGCAAGCACTGCGTGCCAGTCATCGGGCCAGTCACGACGCACAGCGTCGATGAGCCATTGCGGGTGATCAAACGCTGCTTCCTCACCGGGCGGTGTAGTGCGCGGCAAGCCTTCACGCAGAAAGGTTCGCAAAATGGCGTTGACGAGCCCGACGAGTTTGGGTTTTTTCAGCAGCCGCGTGGCCGCCACGGTCTCCGAGACCACAGCATGATCGGGAATGCGGGTATCGCTGAGTTGGTACAGGCCGACGGCAAGCAAGGCATTGATGATGCGGTCGCGTGTCCTGAGCGGCCGCGACAGCAAGGTCCGGATCCAGGCCTGCAGGCACCAGTAATTGCGCAGCGTGCCGTAGCTGAGCAGGCGCAACAAAGAACGATCGCGCTCCGGTAATCGGAATTCATGGTCCAAGAGCGCGCGATCCAGCGAACGTCGCGAGTACACAACGGCGTCAACAACCTGCGCGGCCGTTGCACGCAACTCCGCGCCGGCTTGGGTTTCGGTCATAGCCGGCGGCCGACCAGACTCAACTGCGCACCGAACTCTGCCGCCGTCACCGGGCGCCGACCCGGCCGCTGCAGAATCTGCATACTGAGCCCGCCCGAACCACAGGCAACGACAACGCCGGCCGCTGTGGCTGCAACGACGGTTCCGGGTGCGGCATCCGTGGTCGTGACCTTGTGTGCGGCCCAGCATTTGATGCGCTCGTCCTCGAGCATGAAACAGGCACCCGGCACCGGATTGAAGGCGCGCACTTTGCGGGCTAGCTTGTCGGCCGCGTGCTGCCAGTCGAGCAATGCATCTGCGGTAGTGATTTTCGGCGCATGCGTTGCCAGCGACTCGTCCTGTGGTTCGGCCGGGAGCCTGCCAGCGAGCAAGTCGTCAAGATGCACGGTCAGCATGTCAGCGCCCGCCTGTGCAAGACGATCGTGCAGCTGTCCGGCCGTTTCCGTCGCGCCGATGACGAGTTGTTGACTGGCATACACGGGACCGCAATCCAGCCCGGCTGTCATCGCCATCAGCGACACGCCCGTATGCGTATCACCGGCAAGCATTGCCGCCTGAATCGGCGCGGCGCCACGCCAGCGCGGCAACAAGGATGCATGCACGTTAACGCAGCCACGCGTGGGCAGGTCGAGTATCGACTGTGGCAACAACAACCCGTAGGCGACCACGATCAGGAGATCCGCCTGCAGTCCGGCAAGCTTTGCAACAACGTCTTTGTCACGCAGGGTCCTGGGCTGCAATAGCTCGAAGCCCTGTGCGAGTGCGTAATCTTTGACCGGGCTCGCCGTTAACTTCTTGCCGCGGCCGGCCGGCCGGTCTGGCTGCGTGAGTACGGCAATCGGCTTGTAACCCGCCTCGACGAGCGCTCGCAGCGACGTCGTCGCGAATTCCGGTGTTCCCGCAAATACGATGCGCGACTCAGTCATGAGCCACTAGCCTACAGCCTGCATGTCTTTCATCGAAATGGCTCGCTGCGCTGTGCTTTAGTTCCGATGAAAGACATCCCGCCCGCAGGCTTTCGCGCGATCAAAGTATCGCTGCCGTCGACGAATGACGCTGGTCGCGCAGCAGTCGTTTGCGGATTCGCAAGCGTTTAGCTTCGGACAGGTAATCGACAAACAATTTGCCCTCAAGATGATCGATCTCATGCTGCACGCAGATTGCGAGCAGGCCGTACATGTCTTTCTCGATTTCGGCACCCTCCCGGTCGAGGTAGCGCACGCGAATATGCTCCGCGCGTTCGACTTCCTCGTAGTAACCGGGCACTGACAAACAGCCTTCTTCGGACACGGTAGCACCGTCTTTTTCGAGAATTTCCGGATTGATAAGCGCATGCGGGTCGCTGCCGTTGGCTGAAACGTCGGCAACGAGTACGCGCCGATGGATATCGACCTGGGTTGCCGCGAGCCCAACACCAGGTGCCGCATACATGGTTTCGAAAAGATCGTCGATGAGCTGCCGAACGTCCGAATCGACGTCCGTTACCGGTATCGCGCGCTTTCTGAGTCGCGGATCGGGAAATTCCAGAATTGCGAGTTTTGCCATAATTATCCGCAGTTAAAATTCCAAGTAATTCGTGTAAATTGCGACCAAACGAGCCTAAATTATTGACTTTACTTAATAAAAAGTCGGACAATCACGGCCAGGCACAGACGGTCCGCTGCGGGTTTACGGCCGGAAATGTGACGTAATTGGCAGCTTCGGCAGCACCGGAACGACATATTATAGCAACGCTAAAAAGCTAAAGGTCTCAACACCTTGTATGGAGTACTGAGGAACATGTCCGTCCGCAAAATAAACTTGAATTATCGACTCCGGATTGCCTCCGCCGCCGTTTTCGCGACGCTGGTGCTCGGCTCCCTGAATGCGTTTTCACAGAGCGACTCACCTCTGGCCGACAATCATCCGAACGAGTACGTGGTTCAGGTGGGCGACACCTTGTGGGATATCGCCGCCAAATTCCTCAAAGATCCCTGGTATTGGCCCGAAATCTGGTACATCAACCCCGAGATTGTCAATCCGCACCTTATTTACCCGGGTGACGTACTGGGGCTCGTCTACGTAGAAGGCCGGCAAATGGTCACGCCAATTCGCGCGTCGTCCTATCGCCTGTCACCAGAAGCTCGTTCCACACCACTGACCGAGGCCGTCACCAGCGTACCGTATGAGTCGATTTCTGCGTTCCTCTCGACCGGTGCCGTAATTTCCAAAGATGAGGTTGATCAGCTTCCGTACATGGTGGCATCACGCGGCGACCATCTTGTCGCAGCCGCCGGTAACACTATTTATATCCGCCGCAACACCGACGACACGCCGGGGCAGCGCTTTAACATCGTACATGTCGGCGACGAGCTCGTTGATCCGGACGACAACAAGGTCATCGGGTTCCAGGGCCTCTTGGTCGGCTCGGGGACGCTGCGCCGCGGTGGTGATCCGTCAACGCTGGCAATTACCGAATCCAGCATGGAAGCCAAGCAGGGCGACGTTCTGATCCCGGCCGCGGTCGAGGTGCCACTGAACTTCTACCCGAAGGCGCCATCCACCAGAGTTGATGGCCGCATTATTTCTGTGATCGGTGGTGTGTCGCAGATTGGTCAGTACATGGTGGTCGTGCTGAACCGTGGCACGGCTGATGGCCTCGCTGTCGGCGATGTACTGACAGTATTCCAGGATGGTCCCGAGGTTGTCGACCACGTCGAGGGCGGCAAGGTGAAACTGCCGGATGAGGCGGCAGGCACGCTGATGGTCTTCAAGACGTTTGATGGCATCAGCTATGCCCTGATTATGGAAGCGACCAGGGCGATCCATAATCTCGACCACGTGCGCAACCCGATCTGAGCGCGACAACATCGATTTTCCGGAAACGGCGCCCTCTGGCGCCGTTTTTGTTTGCCTGGCCCAAATACGTGGCGCCTGCCGCAGGCCGCATCGCGGTATGATTTCGCCGGGGCTCAATCGGCAACGGCGGGACCGAAGATGCAAAGGACAGACGATGCCGAGTGGCTTCGGGACAAGCGGCATCAAATCGTCCGCCAGGACGATGATAATTTTCCGGAATTGCTGCGGCAAATCCCCGGGCCGCCACTCTTATTATATGTAGATGGTAACGCGGAGCTTCTGCAGTTGCCCGCAATTGCAATCGTTGGCAGTCGCAATCCAACAGCTGGCGGGGAACGCAATGCCTACGAGTTTGCCCGGCACCTGGCTAGCATTGGTTTCACGATCGTCAGTGGCCTGGCCCAGGGCATTGATGCGGCCGCACACCGCGGCGCCCTCGCTGCCGGCGGCAATACCGTCGCTTTTCTTGGACATGGAATTGATCACGTTTACCCCGCCAGTAACAAGGCGCTTGCTGGCGAAATTGCAGCTCGTGGCGCGCTGGTTAGTGAATTTCCGCTCGGCATGCACCCGAGCAAGGAATTGTTTCCACAACGTAATCGCCTGATCAGCGGCATCAGCCTCGGCACGCTGGTAGTCGAAGCGGCGCAGCGCAGTGGCTCACTCATCACGGCCCGCCTTGCCGCAGAGCAGGGCCGCGAAGTTTTCGCACTGCCGGGCTCTATCCATAATCCGCTCGCACGCGGTTGTCATCAGCTCATCCGCCAGGGCGCGAAACTTGTCGAAACAGCTGACGACATCGTTTCTGAACTTTCGCCATTGGTTGGCCACTTGTTGCAAATCTCAGTGGAATCAACAGCAAGTCAGGTCTCGCCGCAAATTCTCGACAAGGAATATGTTGAACTGCGTAAATTCATCGGCCATGACCCGATCAGTGCCGATGAGCTCGCCCTGCATTCCGGATTGACGATCGATCAGGTTTCCTCCATGCTCCTGATCCTGGAGCTCCATGGAGAGATTGAAGCGCTGTCCGGCGGACGGTACTCACTGTTGAGTTAGGGACTTCACGGAACCAGTCATTGAAGGAGCCGCTCCAGGCATGAAAGAAAATGTACTCGACGTATTGATGTATTTATTCGAGACCTACGTCGACACCGAAGAGGAACCCGAGGCCGACCATAAGGAACTGCGCGACGAGCTCGTACGCGCCGGTTTTGGCGACGCCGAAATCAACCGCGCGCTTGAGTGGCTTGATGGCCTTACGGAGCATCAAGACAACCTCGTATACCATGCACAAACCGCGCATGGCACTCGCATCTTCAGTGACTTCGAGCACGAGCGGCTGGATGCACCGTGTCGGGGATATATCACCTATCTCGAACAAATTGGCATCCTTTCGCCACCGCAGCGCGAGATACTCGTTGATCGCCTGCTGGCGTTGGAATCCGCTGATATAGACGTTGAACAGATCAAATGGGTGGTCCTCATGGTGCTGTTCAGCCAGCCAGGGCAAGAGATTGCCTATGCCCGAATGGAGGACCTCGTCTTTGAAGAAAGCAACGGACTAATTCACTGACAACTTGACACGCTGCTGTGAAGCACGTAATTAGACCGCGGCGTTGTCCGCGGTTTTGCATTTCTGGGTACTGCACTGAATGTCGAAAAATCTTGTGATCGTTGAATCGCCCGCCAAGGCGAAGACCATAGAGAAGTATCTGGGCAAGGACTTTGAAGTCCTGGCCTCGTATGGTCATGTGCGTGACCTGGTACCGAAAGAGGGTGCCGTCGATACCGAAAATGGCTTCACCATGAAGTACCAGATGATCGAGCGCAACGAGAAACACGTTAAGGCGATCATGCGAGCGTTAAAGGGTGCGGACGCGCTGTACCTCGCAACTGACCCGGATCGCGAGGGCGAAGCGATCTCGTGGCACCTGGTCGAGCTGCTCAAGGAAAAAAATGCACTGAACGACATTCCCGTGCATCGCGTCGTGTTTCACGAGATTACCAAGGCAGCCGTGCAGGAAGCGATCGCCCATCCGCGCGGAATTTCGGGCGACTTGGTGGGCGCGCAACAAGCGCGCCGCGCGCTTGATTACCTGGTCGGCTTTAACCTGTCTCCGCTCTTGTGGAAGAAAGTGCAGCGCGGCCTGTCGGCCGGCCGGGTACAAAGCCCGGCGTTGCGCATGATCGTCGAGCGAGAACTCGAAATAGAAGCATTCAAGGCGCGCGAGTACTGGTCGATCGAAGCCAGTGTCAGCAAGCAGGATCAGCCGTTCCTGTCACGGCTGGTTAGTTATGCGGGCGAGAAAGTCGAGCAGTTCAGTTTTGAGAATGAGGCCGCGGCGCGGGCGGTAGAAAAGACCATACTCGAGGCTGCCGAGGGCACACTAACCGCCGTGGAAGTGAGCAAGAAACAGCGCCGACGCAATCCTACGGGGCCGTTTACGACTTCCACGCTGCAACAGGAAGCATCACGCAAGCTGGGTTTCAATACACAGTGGACGATGCGGGTTGCGCAGAAGTTGTATGAGGGCATCGAATTGCCAGGTGAGGGCAACGTTGGCCTGATCACTTATATGCGCACGGACTCGGTAACGCTTGCCGACGTTGCGCTCACGGAAATTCGCGAATTCATCACGGAACGATTCGGCGCCGAAAACGTGCCCGAGGAGGCACGTGTCTTCAAGACCAAGGCGAAGAATGCGCAGGAAGCGCACGAGGCAATTCGCCCGACCTCGGTGCGACTCACGCCCGAGTCGATCAAGGACTCGCTTGATGAGGACCAGTTCCGCCTGTATTCGCTGATCTGGAAGCGCACCGTCGCGTGCCAGATGGTACCAGCCGTGTTTGACACGGTTGCCATCGACCTGGCGGCCGGAGACCCGGCTGCGGGCCATCGCCTGCGCGCCAACGGTTCTGTCATGGTCGAGCCCGGCTTCATGGCTGTGTACAAGGAAAGCAGTGACGATGAGGCCATCGACGATGATGGTGATCGCCTGCTGCCGGAAGTCGCCGAGGGCGACATCATCAAACTTGACGAGCTGCGTGCGGAACAACACTTTACGGATCCGCCGCCGCGCTTCACCGAGGCCAGTCTCGTAAAGACACTGGAAGAATTTGGCATTGGCCGGCCGTCAACATACGCAAGTATTATTGCGACGCTGAAGAATCGCGAGTATGTCGAGATCGAGAGCAAGCGGTTTTATCCCACCGACATTGCCCGCATCGTCAATGGTTTCCTGACCGAGCATTTCGCCCGCTACGTTGACTACGATTTCACCGCCAACCTGGAGGACGATCTCGACGCGGTGTCCCTGGGCCACAAGGACTGGGTGCCGCTGCTGGCTGACTTCTGGGGACCGTTCAAGGAGCTTTGCACCAACAAGGAAGAGTCGGTCAGTCGCGAGCAGGTCGCGCAGGCCCGCGAACTCGGAGTGCATCCCAAAAGTGGCAAGCCAATGACCGTGCGCATGGGTCGTTATGGGCCATTCGTGCAGATCGGCACCAAGGATGACGAGGAAAAGCCGAAGTTCGCCGGACTTCGCCCTGGCCAGAAAATGAACGACATCACCATGGAGCAGGCCCTCGAGTTGTTCAAGCTACCAAGAAAACTCGGCGAGACGCCCGATGGCCTCGAGATTTCGGCCAGTGTCGGCCGGTTCGGTCCCTATGTCCGCTATGGCGACAAATACGTGTCAATTAAAGAGGACGATCCGTACACCATCGAGCTGCCGCGCGCGCTCGAAATCATCGAGGCAAAGAGCCTGGAGGATGCAAATCGCATCATCCTGGACTTCGAGGAGCAGGGCATCCAGGTTCTGAACGGCCGTTACGGACCCTACATCACGAATAAGGAAAAGAACGCGCGCGTCCCCAAGGACCGGGAACCCAAGTCCCTGAGCCTTGAGGAATGCACTGAGTTGCTGGCCGCTGCCCCCGTGCGCGGTCGTCGCGGCAAGAAGACCGCGAAGAAGACCAGCAAAAAAACAGCTGAAAAGGCCGAAGCTACACCGAAGCCTAAGAAAAAGACCACCAAAAAGAAGCCCGCCAAAACCCGGTGACGGTAAAAACCGGTGACAAGGTGACAGTTACCAAAGGTAACTGTCACCAAGTAAGATCCAGCTCATGAATTTCTCCATCATCAGGGCTGCCAAGGTGCTGCTCCGTGGCGGCGTAGTCACCTGTCCGACGGAGGGTGTGTACGGGCTCAGTTGCATGCCGGACAATGCCATGGCCGTTACGCGACTGCTCGCAATCAAGCAACGCGATCCTGCCAAGGGCCTGATCCTGATCGCCGCAACTAGAGAACAGTTGCGAGACTGGATTGCGATCCCGCCCGAGCAGATACCTGAGCCGCTGCCGGACCGGCCAATTACGTGGATCGTTCCAGCCTCCGCCAGTGTTTCGATGCTGGTGCGCGGCGCACACGCCGGAATCGCGGTCCGCATTACCAGCAATCCAACCGCCAGGGCGTTGTGTCTGGCCGTAGATTCGCCGTTGGTTTCGTCCAGCGCCAATCTTGCGGGTAAACCGGTCGCGGCTACCCGGTTCGTGCTTCGCCGCAAGTTTGCCGGGCGTGTAGACTACATCGTACCGGGCGACTGCGGCCCGGCATCCGGGCCATCCGAGATCCACGATTTGAAGTCTGGTCTGCAAGTGCGATAACACCATGAATGAACTCAAAGAGGTCAAGGACTATCTGCAGTCACTGCAGAGCCGCATCGTTGCAGAACTCGAGCAACTCGACGGCAAGCAAAAATTTCAACGCGACAGCTGGGTGCGACCCGGCGGTGGCGGCGGGCTCAGTTGCGTCCTCAGTGACGGCGCGGTGTTCGAGCAGGCGGGCGTCGGATTTTCCGACGTCTTCGGCGAAGAGCTGCCGCCCTCAGCCACTAAGGCACGCCCCGAACTCGCCGGTCGCAGTTTCCAGGCCGTGGGCGTATCGCTTGTGATTCATCCACAGAATCCCTATGTACCGACAACGCATGCGAATTTTCGGTTTTTCTGCGCTGGCGATGCGGATAACAATGCTGCCGTATGGTGGTTCGGTGGCGGCTACGATCTGACACCATACTATGCATTCGCCGAGGACGTGCAGCACTGGCACCAGGTGGCAAAGCAGGCCTGCGATCCCTTCGGCGATGAACTCTACGCGCGATACAAGAAGTGGTGCGACGAGTATTTTTATCTTAAGCATCGCGAGGAAACCCGCGGCGCTGGTGGTCTGTTTTTCGAC
>CAZHLE010000033.1:0-11672 GCA_964533065.1 uncultured Woeseiaceae bacterium
TGCAATGCCCGGCAAGCGCCTCGTCAACGCTGTTGTCGATAACTTCGTGAGCGAGGTGATTGGGCCGGGTGGTATCGGTATACATGCCGGGCCGGCGCCGCACAGGCTCCAGCCCGCTTAGGACTTCAATGTCCGCAGCGTCGTAGCGTTTAGCCATTGATCAGGTTTTCAGAGGTTGCCCAGAAGCACGGCGGGATTCTAGCTCGATTGCACGAGCCATGCACTGCCTAGTCGAGGTCAGCAAGCAGAGCGTTGCGTATGTTTGCTGCAAGCGGGGAGATTTCTACCTGGTAGTTCGGGTGATCGATACCAGCCGCGAGCACCGCGCCACTTTTCAGCGCAGCGATCTGCTCGGCACCGAGCTCGAAGCGCAGAAAATGCACGGCTGACGTCTTGTTGCCATCGGATCGATCCATGTCTTCGTCAGCGATCGCCATACACCTTGGTAACTCGCCGACCTGCATGTAAACACGGTCTTCGATACCGACGAGCCGCGCGAGCATGGCGCGTCGCTCTTCGACCTCCGGGAACTCGATCATGAAAGTCGCTTTCCAGTTGCTGCCATCCGGAATCAGCGGGTTATAGGCCTCGAGTTCTTCGTTAATTCCTGCCGCCTCGAAAATCCGCTCAATACGCAGCATTTCCTGGACCTGGTACTGCATCGTCAGCCGGTCTTCGAAATAGAGCGCCGCGTTAGTGCCGAGCTCGACGCGACGATTGCGCTTGTGGCGCAGCACCGCATCGCGGAATTCGCTACGCTTTTCTGCGTATTGCTCGAGGCTCAGCAGGTCCTCGCGAATCAGCTTCAGCATGGGCTAGATCCCATACGCCTGCCGCAGCAGGCCCATAGGGTGCTTGCCAGCCTGGCCGTCGAGTCCCTGTGCAATCTGCTCGGCTGCCATCGGGCAGTCGCTGACGAAATGATCAGCGCCGCTCTGCTCGACCTTGTTGACTACGGGGCGCGCTATCTTCCTGGCAATTGCATGAAATTCCTTCTTCACGGCGTAGGTGCCGTCATGGCCCGAGCATCGTTCTATGACCTCCACCGTTGTGTCGGGCACGAGTTGCAAGGTGTCGCGCGTTTTCAGACCAATATTCTGCACGCGCAGGTGACACGGCACCTGGTAGGCAATCTTGCCCAATGACTGCACAAAGTCAGTGCGCAGCTGGCCATCCTTGTGGCGCAACATCAGGTATTCGAACGGGTCATGCATGGCATCACGGACCTTCAGCACGGCTGGATCATCGGGGTACATGAGCGGCAGCTCCTGCTTGAACATCAGCGTGCAGGACGGAATCGGCGTCACGATATCGAAGCCCCGATCGACCCAGTCCGCGAGGATCGGGATATTGATCTGTTTCGCCTTGGCCACAGACTCGAGATCGCCAAGTTCGAGCTTCGGCATGCCACAACAAACTTCCTTTTCAGCCAATGCGACCGGCACGCCGTTGTGCTCGAACACGGCCACGAGATCTTCGTTCATGGACGGCAGGTTGCGATTGCCATAACAGGTGACGTACAGCATTACCCTGCCACGCGTGCTGGCCGTCGGAGTCCCTGTCCTGTCAAAGTTATTTCGCAGCGACTGCAGGCGTTTGCGTGCCGTATTCGAGTGGTACCTGGGAATGGGCGCATCGCGGTGTACGCCAAGTGTGTTCTCGAGCAAAGCCCGACCGACAGCGCTCTTGGTGCCGGCATTGACGGCGTGCACAACCACGGGAATGCCCGCCAGCCTGCCAACCATATCGGTAGAACTCAGCACGCGATCGCGCAGCGACCCGCCCTGTTTTTTGAAGCGTGCTGCCTTGGCCCGCAACATCAGGTGCGGAAAATCGACGTTCCATTCGTGCGGCGGCACATACGGACATTTCGACATGTAACACATGTCACACAAATAGCAGTTATCGACGACGTCCCAATAAACGGGCTTCGGCACCGTGTCGACTTCCATGCTATCCGATGCGTCGACCGCATCGAACAGTGTTGGAAAGGAATTGCACAGATTGAAGCAACGGCGGCAGCCGTGGCAGATGTCGAAGACGCGTTCGAGCTCCTCGAACAACTGAGGTTCGTCATAGAACGCGTCGCTTTGCCAGTCGAGAGCATGGCGAGTGGGAGCCTCGAGACTCCCCTCGCGTTTGTCGGGCATGCTACTCGTCTAGTGCGTCGAGAGCTTTCTGAAAGCGATTGGCGTGCGAGCGCTCGGCCTTCGCAAGCGTTTCAAACCAATCCGCAATTTCGTCGAACTTCTCGCTGCGTGCCGTCTTTGCCATGCCAGGATACATGTCGGTGTATTCGTGTGTTTCACCGGCGATAGCCGCTTTAAGGTTGTTGGATGTGGAGCCGATCGGCAGCCCGGTCGCCGGGTCCCCTGTTGCTTCAAGATATTCGAGGTGCCCGTGCGCGTGCCCGGTCTCGCCTTCCGCGGTCGAACGGAATACAGCCGCGACATCGTTGTAACCTTCAACGTCGGCTTTTGCTGCAAAGTACAAGTAACGGCGGTTAGCCTGCGATTCGCCGGCAAATGCGGCTTTTAAATTTCCTTCGGTCTTACTGCCTTTTAGTGCCATGTCCAGTCCCCTCAAGTGAGAATCGTGTTTTTTAGACCAAGTCTAAGATGCGCAAAACTTTATCCGCTTGTCCCAAACAAGTCAATGCAGGAGTGCGTTCGGGGCTTTCCGTATCCCTGGAATTGAGTACACTGTGCGGCGCGATGAAAACCAAAAAATCCTTCAACCTCGAACAATCCATTGCCAGCCTCGAATCCCTGGTCGACGAGCTGGAATCCGGCGATCTGCCACTTGAAAAAGCCATGCAAAAATTCGAAGACGGCATCAAGCTGACCCGGCAGTGCCAGGCCGCACTCAAAGAGGCCGAGCAAAAAGTGTCGATACTCATGCAATCGGCGGAAGGTGAGGAATTGCTCGAATCGTTTGATCCGGCGAATGATCAGTAGTCAGCAGGAGGGTTGTTTTTCGCCGCAAATAAAGCGCAGCGCAGCGAGCCATTGCGGCGGAAAATTACCGGACTGCTGACTGTGCTAATCCCCCATCAGTTCGAGCAATGCCACGACCGAGGATTCGACGCCGAGCCGCACTGATGGCTCGGGTGCAATTTTGAATAATGGCGAGTGATGGCTCGCAACGGCCGGGCCGCCGGCTTGCGCGGCCGCGAAATCGGCCCCCGGCGTGCCGCCGATAGACCAGTAGATTGCGGATTTGGTCGGCGCCACCATGAAATGCGAAAAATCCTCGCCGGCCATGCCGGGGCCCGTGACGGCCGTGATCGCCTGCGCGCCGAAAGCCTCAATCCATGCCGCGCGTACACGCTCGCCGAGGCGCATGTCATTCACCACTGCCGGTGTGGTCTCACTGTCCACGATAATCTCGGGCAGCTTGTCCTCGGGCAGACCGGCGGCCCTGCCGATATTGACGGCAATGCGCTCGATGCCATCGAGCAGGTACTGGCGTACGTCAGGATTGACGTTGCGCACCGTGAGCTGCAGGCGAGCCTCGTCGGAAATGATGTTGTGCTTGCTACCGGCATGGAAAGAACCCACCGTAACTACTGCAGACTCACGCGGCGAAATTTCGCGTGACACCAGCGTCTGCAACGCCAATACGATCTGCGCGCCAATAACGATCGGGTCCTTGGTCATATGCGGATAAGCGCCATGACCACCAACGCCATGCACAATGATGTCGACCGAATCGACGCCGGCATAAGGCGCGCCAACGAGATTGATCTTGCCGGTCTCGCCACCGCTCTCGACGTGAAATGCAAGCGCGTAGTCGGGCGCGCCAAAACGCTCCCAGATCTTGTCTTCGAGCATCATCCGGGCACCCAAGCCCCGCTCTTCGGCCGGCTGTGCGACCAGCATCAGTGTGCCGCTCCAGTCCTCTTTGCGCGCAACCATCTGTCGCGCTGTGCCGACCAGGCTTGTGATGTGGACGTCATGCCCGCAGGCATGCATTACGTAAACCGTATCACCTGTAATCGGGTCGGTCTGCTGCATGCGCGATGAATTGGGCAGGCCCGACTTTTCCTCCACGGGCAGCCCATCCATGTCCGCGCGCATCATGACGAGCGGACCATCGCCGTTCTCAAGAATGGCCACGACGCCGGTACCACCGACTCCCTCGGTCACGGCAAAACCGGCGGCACGCAGTTCAGCGGCCATACGCTTCGCGGTCGCGTGCTCGATCAGCGACAGCTCCGGGTTGCGGTGAAAGTGGTCCCAGAGCTCCGCGAGGTAGGCGTCGTAGTCACGCTTTACGCTGTCGGCGAGCTCATCGGCGGTGAGCGGCGTGCAAAATATCAGGCAGGCACTGATGAGCGCTGCGAAAAATCTGTTCATGGTGGCCCCTGAGTCTGGAGTTCGGAGCCTAGTATATCTCAGGGAGAATTGCCGGCATGCCAATCGCCCGCATGGCGGCCTCTTACGTGGCGCCTTGCAGGCGCTTGATCAGCGAGCGCAGGAAAACCTTGTTGAAACGTAACTGGCACGACGATGAGACCTGCTCCATCAGGGTCGAGCTGACGCGCAGGATGGTAACCGCACCGTCTGCCTGGATCGACGCCTGGCGCTTGGCGCCACGCACATAGCTCGTTTCACCGAAGCAATCGCCATTGCTGAGCGCGCCAAGATTCTTGCCATTGGCCTGGACCAGCACGCTGCCCGTTACGATAATGTAAAAGCGATCATCGATCTCGCCTTCGCGGACAATATCTTCGCCGTCCTTGTACTCGTGCCAGTCGGATGCGCGCAATACTTCCCATATTTCCGCGTGTGAAAACTCATGGAAAAAGGTCAACGCGCGCAACACATCGAAATGTTCCTGGTTATCGAGGCTGTCGTACTTGGCTCGCAGGTCCTTATATACCCGCGTCAATTCGGCCGCCATCGACGCACCGCTCGCAATCCGCTTCTCCGGATCCTTGAGCATGGTCGTTGCAACAACGTTTTCGAGTTCCTCGGGAAGATCATCGCGGTAGGTGTGTATCGGCGGCGGTGTCGCATACACGATCTGGTGCAATAACTTCGACAGGTTGTCCGCGCGGAACGGGCGGAAGCCGGTCAGCAGTTCGTACATGACGGCGCCGAGCGAATACAGGTCGGAGCGATTGGTCAGTTCTTCTGACTGCACCTGCTCGGGCGACATATAGCTCGGCGAGCCGGCGATGCCCTCGATACGCGATACCTCGGAGCCGGTGACAATGGCAATACCGAAGTCAATGATGCGCACATCATTGTCGATCGTGAGCATGACGTTGGATGGTTTGATATCGCGATGAATGACGCCGCGGCCATGTGCATAGTGCAACGCCTTGGCGCACTTGTAGATGATTTCCACGACATCGTCGACACGCAGCAGGTTGTCGGGCCGGCAATAAGCTGCAAGTGTCCGGGCGCCCTGAATGTGCTCGGTAACCACGTAGTACTTGCCATCTTCCTCGCCGGCATCGTAAATCGGCATGATGTTCGGATGCTGCAGCATGCCGACCATGTGCGCTTCGTTGAAAAACATCTTGCGTGATACTTTGGCGCGGTCTGCGTCCGTGTTTTCCTCGATGTTATAGACCTTGATAGCGACATCGCGCCGATAGTACGGATCGTGGGAGAGGTAGACGTCACCCGTACTGCCCTTGCCAATCTTGTTGATAATGACGTACTTGCCGATTTTCGCCGGTACGTCGCTATAGCGTTTGATTTCTGCAGCCGGGCTTGCCATTTTTTCTCACGTTCAGGTCATGAGCCACCTGTAAAATACGAGCAAAATCGCGGCGTACAGGGCGGCTACGAGGTCATCCAGCATAATTCCCAGCCCTCCGCCCATTCTGTGATCCAGGTCCCGAATCGGCCACGGTTTGACGATGTCAAACACGCGAAACAACACGAAAGCGGCGAGCCATGCGGTGATCGTCGGCGGCGCCACAAGTAACGTGAAGTACATCGCAGAAATTTCATCCCAGACGATGCCGCCAGGATCGTGCTGCCCGAGGCGCCGTGAGCTGTTACCGCAGATCCAGATGCCGGCGACGAACAGCGTAATGCCGAGCGCAATCTGTAACGCGAAGCCCAGATCCAGCGCCAGCCATGCGAGCAGCACGCCAAGCAGCGTGCCGGCGGTACCGGGCGCCACAGGCATAAGCCCGAGGCCAAAGCCAAACGCAAGCAGGTGCACAGGGTCGGTGAAAACAGTCCGCGCACTGATTTTGCCACCAGTGGTCATTGGAAATGTCGGTAACCGCGGTCCTCGAACGGCACAAGCTCGCCCTCGAGCCGGCAGACCAGTTTTTCACTTTTAGTGACCGTACCAATTCGGGTCACAGCGAGGCCAACACCTTGCGGTGGCGGCGTAGCCGACGTAAAACAAAGTTCATAGTCATCACCTCCTGCCAGTGCAAATTGCCGGCACGTATCGAGATCGAAACTGGCGCGCAAGGCCTCTGAGATCGGCAAATGCTCCAATTCGATGACACCGCCGACACCGCTGGCCTCCAGCAGCTTGGCAAGATCCGCAAACAGGCCATCGGACAGATCAATAGCTGCGGTCGCAACATCAAGCAAGGTCTGGCCATACGCGACCCGGGCATTGGGTCGCAGAAAACGCGCTGCGAGATTTCGTTCAGGCGTAGAGCCCGATAACAGCTCGAGACCCGCCGCCGCATCACCGACGGTGCCGGTCACATAGATCTGGTCACCCGCCCGGGCACCGGAGCGGAGCAGTGCCTTGCCAGTGGGCACGTCACCCGTGATCTGCACACTGACCACAAAGTTCTTGCCATAGGTGGTATCGCCGCCAACCAGGCTTAACGCATGTTCTGCCGCCGCAGCGTGCAATCCTTCAGCAAATCGTTCGAGCCAGTCCTCATCGGCCACCGGTAAAGTCAGCGCCAGCGTCATCCAGCGCGGCCGTCCACCCATGGCGGCGATATCGGAAAGATTGACGGCTACCGCTCGATACCCAATATCAAAAGGATCGATGCCGTCAGGAAAATGCACACCCGAAACCAGTGTATCGATGACAACAACGAGCTCCCGGCCCGGATCCGGTTGCAGCACAGCGCCATCGTCGCCGATACCCGTAGTTACGCCGGGGGCAGCGCCCGGTCGCGCGAAGTACCGCCGGATCAGCGCGAACTCATCCACTGCCTTGCGCTTGAAATTCATCATCGCGAATCGACTTTGCCGCAAGGTCGAGACACGCGTTGATGTATTTGTGGCCATCGATTGCGCCGAAGCGTTTCGCAAGGTTTACGCCCTCGTTGATCACGACGCGAAATGGCACGTCCTTGCGCGACTGCAATTCAAAAACCCCAATCAGCAGGATCGCCATTTCCACCGGATCGAGTTGCTCGATGGGTCGATCGACCAGAGGCTTGATGGCCAGCTCCAGATCCGCCTGGGCATCGCAAATCTCGGCCAGGGCAGTGTCGAAGAATTTCTGGTCTATACGCTTGTAGGCTGTCTGCTCGCGGAATTGTTGCAGCAATTCGGCACTGTCATGGCCAGCAATCTGTTTCTGATACAGCGCCTGCAGCAACAACTCGCGAGCACGTGTACGCGCGCCGGTGGTGGCTTTCTTACTCATGCTTTCCCATGCCGGCTTCCAGGTAATGCCATTAGTCAATGCGGCGCAGCAGATTGACCATTTCGATGACGGCAAGGGTCGCTTCTTCACCCTTGTTGCCGGCCTTGGTGCCGGCGCGTTCAATGGCCTGCTCGATCGTATCAACGGTCAAAACCCCGAATCCGACCGGGATACCGTGTTTTTGCGAGGCCGCCGACAGGCCGCGCATACATTCGCCGGCCACGTAGTCGAAATGCGGTGTTGCGCCGCGAATTACCGCGCCCAGCGCAATAATGCCATCGCACCGCCGGCTCGCCGCCAGTTTGTCGACAGCGATGGGCACTTCGTACGCACCGGGCACGCGAACAATCTCGATGTCCGCATCGACCGCACCATGTTTGTGCAGGCAGCGGACCGCAGCACCAAGCAGGGAGCCAACAATAAAATCATTGAAACGCGACGCGACGATACCAAAATGCGCATCACGAACGACGAGGTCCCCTTCGGTCGTCTTTATCCTTTCCATTAGCCCTCGACGTATTCAGTAATCTCGAGACCGAACCCCGAGATCGCATGCATCTGTTTAGGCGCCGATAATACACGGATTTTCGACAGTCCGAGATCGCGAAGAATCTGGGCGCCAACGCCATAGGTTCGAAACACCTCGTCATGCTTGCGTCGCGAGGTCAGTTCGTCGCTGCTCTTATCCAGCGCCTCGACCGCATCCATGAAATCACGTGACGATTCCTGCTCGCGCAGCAATACAATCACGCCGACCTCTTCGCGTGCGATGCGCGCAATCGCTGCATCCAGCGGCCAGCCCAGGGTGCGACTCCGGACGCCGACAATATCTCCAAGCGTGTCCTGCATGTGCACGCGCACGAGGGGGTTATCGGCCTTGCCGAGGTCGCCTTTGACCAACGCAAGATGTACCGCGCGATTGACGCGATCGTCAAAGCAAACCATTGTGAACTCGCCGTGTTCGGTCTGGACCCGTTTTTCGGCAATGCGCTCGACATTGTGTTCCTTTTCCAGCCGATAACGAATCAGGTCGGCGATCGTGCCGATGCGAATCTTGTGCGCACGCGCGAATCGCTCGAGGTCGGGGCGGCGCGCCATGCTGCCGTCCTCATTGAGAATTTCGACGATCACAGCCGCGGGTTCGAGCCCGGCCAAGCGGGCCAGGTCGCAGCCTGCCTCAGTATGTCCCGCGCGCGCAAGAACGCCGCCGGGTTGCGCCATCACCGGGAAAATGTGTCCGGGCTGGCTGAGATCCTCGGGCTTCGCGCCTGCTGCAACGGCAGCCAGTACCGTGCGCGCACGATCGTGTGCGGAGATACCCGTAGTAATCCCCTCGGCTGCTTCAATCGAGATCGTGAAATTGGTCGAGTGGTACTGGTCTGTCTCCTTGACCATCAACGGCAGGCGCAGCTGCGCGCATCGCTCACGCGACAGCGTCAGGCAAATCAGGCCTCGACCATAGGTTGCCATGTAGTTAATGTCTTCCGGGCGCACCTTCCCGGCCGCCATAAGCAGGTCACCCTCGTTCTCACGATTTTCGTCATCGACCATGATCACCATCTTGCCCTCGCGGATATCGGCAATGATGTCCTCGATCCGGCTGAACGAATTGCCGATCGCATTCGGGTGCATTGTTGTTTTGTCAGACATAACCATTCGTCTTAAGAAATTCCATGGACAGGCCGCCTTCATTCTTCAGCAGCAGGCGCTCAACATAGCGCGCCAGCAGATCTACCTCAATGTTGACCGCGGTACCCACTGAGTAATTGCCGATAATCGTAGTCTCGGCCGTATACGGGATGATATTCAAGTCAATGACGTTTGCGGATACTGCATTGATGGTAAGACTGACGCCGTCGATACAGACCGAACCTTTCCTCGCGACATAACGCGCAAACTCGGGTGCAATCGCAACACGTAATCGTATCGATCGCGCATCCTTACTGAGGGCGGTTACCTTGCCGAGGCAATCAACATGGCCACTAACCAGGTGCCCGCCGAGGCGATCGGAGAGGCTTAAGGACGGCTCGAGATTCACCTGCGATCCTACCGACAGGCCGCCCAGCGAGGTCACGGCGAGCGTCTCGGTAGACACATCAGTATCGAAGCCGTCCGCCCGCAACGCCGTCGCCGTCAGGCAGGCACCGTTCACAGCGATACTCTCACCGACAGCATAGCTGGAAAACGGCAGGCCCTCGGAACTAACAACCAGGCGTACATCGCCCGCGACGCGTTCGATCGCCGTGACGTTGCCGATAGCCTGCACGATACCGGTAAACATACGTCTAATTTGCCGGCCGCGCGGTGATGCGCAGGTCTTCGCCGAGCTCGGTCCGGTCAATGATCTTAAGCGCCTGCCGATTCATCAGTTCTGTCCAGCGCGGCGTCCGGAACATGCGCAGCGTTTCACTGCCCATGATGTGCGGCGCCTGGTACACCACGAATTCATCCACCCGGCCTTGCTCCAGCAGTTGCCCGGCCAGCAAGGGTCCGGCCTCGACCAGGAGATCGTTGATCTCGCGCCTGCCAAGATCGCTCAATACGGCCCCGAGATCCACCCGGCCGCCCTCGCCCGCGGCCCTGACGACCTCGGCGCCAGCGTCGACCAGCGCAGGCGCCCGGCTGTGGTCATTGCAATAAATAATCGTGGTCCCGGGCAACCGCAGCATTTCTGCCGTGAGCGGCATGCGCAACTCACTGTCGACGATCACTCGCAGTGGTTGCCTGCCATGCGGGTTCAATGTGGCATCGCGCACCGTTAAGGAAGGGTCGTCTGCCAGCACCGTACCAACTCCGGTCATTACGGCACCCGAGCTCGCGCGCAGGCGCTGCACATCGGCCCTGGCCTCTGCGCCCGTGATCCACTGACTCTTGCCATCCGCCATCGCGATGGCGCCATCCAGGCTGCAGGCAATCTTGAGACGCACGCGTGGACGCCCGCGCAACATGCGACAGAGGAACCCGGCCAATAGTTGTTCCACCTGGTCACGGAGTATGCCGCTGCGTACGGAAATACCTGCATCACTCAGTGCCTGCATTCCCCTGCCATCGACCTTCGGGTTGGGATCCGCGCGCGCAAAGACAACCTCCCGAATACCGGCGGCGATCAGAGCTTCAGTACACGGCGGCGTCCGGCCATGATGAGCACAGGGCTCGAGCGTAACGTATGCCGTCGCACCACGGGCTTTATCGCCGGCCGCCAGCAGCGCCCGAATCTCGGCGTGCGCCTCTCCAGCCGCCTCGTGCCAGCCTTCACCGACGATTTCGCCCCGATTCACCAGCACACAACCCACCATGGGATTCGGGTGCGCGCTGAACCGGCCTTTCTCGGCAAGCTCTGCGGCGCGCTGCATGAAGGCACTATCGCTGTCTGTGAACTCAGGCATCAGTGCCTACTTTTTCTTGCCAAACAACTCGGGCAGCAATGACATTTGCTCGCGACTTGCTGCTGTTTCCGAAATACGCTGCAAGCGCCTGATTTCTTCTTCGAATTCCGTAACGTCCTGGAAACGCCGGTACACGGATGCGAACCGAACATAGGCGATCTCATCCAGCGCACGCAATTCTTCCATAACCAGGTCGCCAACGAGCCGCGACGGTACTTCGCGTTCACCGATGGTGCGCAGGCGATGGATCAATCGGGCCACAGCCGCCTCCAGCGAATCGCTGGGCACGGGCCGTTTCTCGAGTGCGCGTGTCATGCTGGTTCGCAGCTTGTTCTCGTCAAAAGGCTGCCGCGTCTTGTCGTTCTTGATCAGGTGCGGCATGACCAGTTCGGCTGATTCGAAGGTCGTGAAGCGTTCATTACAATCCAGGCATTGCCGGCGGCGACGAATCTGCGTGCCATCACCCGCGAGGCGCGAGTCGATGACCTTGGTCTCTTCGTGGCTGCAAAACGGACAATGCATACGCTAAGGGAATCAGATGTAGACAGGAAAGCGCTTGCAAAGGGCGAGCACCCGGCCGCGAATACGCTGGTTGGTCTCTTCGTTGTCGAGGTCGTCGAGTATATCCGCGATCCAGCCGCTCAGCTCACGCACTTCATCTGCGCCGAAGCCGCGGGTTGTTATTGCGGG